>JAEUKJ010000454.1 GCA_016792665.1 Deltaproteobacteria bacterium
GGCGAACTGGTCCGCGCGCCCCGCCGACAAGACCGTCACGTTCGGCGCGATCGCCTTCTGCCGGTCCGTCAACAACACCGGCTGGAGGCCCTTGGCGATCGCCTCGCCCGAGCGGCTCGTCCCGTTGAAGCACGCGTCGGCCACCACCACGATCGGCGCCTTCCTACCACCGCCCAGCGCGTTCACGAGTTCCGACTGGCGGAGACTCTGCCCATACAGCTCGCGTGCGTTCTGCTGCGCCGCCCAACCCACGAAGAGACCCTCGGTCTGGTCCTCGGCCGGCGCACCATGGCCAATGAACACCACCCAGATGCGCCCCTTGGGGTCAGCCAGCTCGACCAGCTCGCGCGCCTTGGCCAGCATCTCGCCGGGCGTCCCCTGCTTGTTGATGAGGTGCACGATCTTGTCGGGCCGCACGCCGCGCGCCTTCTCGAACCACCGTACCCAAGCGACGCCGTTGGCCTCGGCCCCGTCGATCGGCGGCAGGTCCGCGTAGCTCTCGATCGTGATGACCAGCGCCACGTCCTTCTCACCGCCCCCGACCTTGACGCCCGGGTCCTCCAGGCTCGGCCACGGCTGGCCCGCGCGCACGCCGCCCGTTGGAGCGATCAACGCGGCCAATCCGACCACCCAGGCCCAAGACGACAATGACACCAATGACCACAATGACCGCATAGCGCCTCCATGTGTCTCGATAAGCCGAGGGTACCATCCCTTCTCTAGAGGGGAACCCTGGCCGCGCAGGCGGAAACCACGGAGGTCACCCGTCGCCGCAGCCATGAGCCGCGAGTACACGAGGGGCAGGACATCGAGGACGCACGGATTCTTCGCCGCGGCCATCCACCGCGAAGGCTCGCTTCGCCAGGCCTTCCGCGGCGTTGCCTGGAAATGTTGGACCTTGGGGCGAGGGCGGGTATCCTCCGCCCGGCCGAGGGGAGGAACCTATGTTCAGTGTCAGGTCGACATCCATGCGTCAGAGTGCGGCTCGCGGCGGGCTCGGTGGGTCCCGTGGGGCGGCTGCGGCCTTGGCCTTCCTGGCGCTGGCCGCCTGCGGTGACGACCCGCCGGCGGCGACCGACACGCAGAACGACACCACGCCGAACGGTCGCACCTTCGTGCTCGCGGCCCGGGCCGAGGCCTACGACGCGCGTGCCCAGCGGCCCTTCGTCGCGTCGCTGGCGTCGATGACCTTCCCCGAAGCGGCGGCCGACGTGGCGCCGCAGCCGACCGTCGATCGACCGGTCGAGGCCATCGTGGTGCCGCTCGATCTCATCGGCATCCCGTGGTCATCGTTCGCGGGCCCGGCCAACCAGCCGGTCGATCTCCCCGGGCCCTGGCTCGCCGAGGTCGAGGCTCTCGAAGCCCTCATCGCCGAGGCCGGCAAGCCCGTCGTCCTCGCCATCTCGCCGCTTGCCGCCGAGTTCGACACCCTCGCCGCCGAAGCGCGCGACGCCAACGGCCAGCTCGTCCTGAACACCGCCTGGCAGCCCTACTGCTACGACCCGTCGACCGACGGCAACCCCACCAAGTATCGCGACCAGTTCGCTGGGTTCGCGCGCTGGGCGGTCGAGCGCTTCCGGCCGTCCATGGTGCTCCTCGGGCAGCGCATGAACCTCTACGAGACGACCTGCGGGGCGTCGGCGTATTCGGCCATCACCGGGTTCGTCGCCGAGGCGGTCAAACGCATCGACGCGTCGGAGACCCTCACCGAGAAGCCGCTCTTGCTCGCGAGCGTCGACGTCGAAGACCTCTACGGGTTCCCGGCCAAGGCCGGGCGCTGCCAGACCGGGACGCCCGCCGACTGCCTCGGTACGAGGAAGTCGCTCGTCGCCACGCTCGAGGCCTCGGGCATCACGCACCTCGCGCTCGAGTCCTATCCGCATCGCGCCTTCCCCGACGCGACGCAGATCCCCGCCGACTGGCTCTCGCGCGTCGCCACCGTCGCCGCCAAGCCCACTGCCATCGCGGGCCTCGGGCTCCCGGCTGTCGATCTCGACACCGCCAAGGGCGTCTGCACGCGGCTCGTCGCGAGCACGGCCTCGACCCAGCGCGCGTTCCTCGACCAGGCCATCGCCATCGCCGACCAGAAGGACATGCCGCTGCTCGTGTGGCGGACGCTGTTGGACCTCGCTCCCAGCGAGACGGTCGCCGCCTGCCCCTGCGCAGGGGACGCGACCCTGTGCACGCACCTGGACCAGCTCGGCGCCAAGCGCGACGAGCGCCGGGTCCAGCTCGTCGCCGGCCTCGCCTCGAAGGATGGGGTCGCCCGCTCGGCGCTGGCGATCTGGCGGGGGCTCCTGCCGTGAGCTCCGTCCATTCGCCCCGGCGAGCCGCACCTCGCCACCACCTCGACCGGAGGGACACCCGATGACGCTCCCGACTTTTCGCTTCGGCCGCACCGGCCGCTCGCTCGCCCGCGTCTCGCTCGGGACCTGGGCCTTTGGCGGCGAGAACACCAACGAGCGCGGTGACTCGGTCGGCTGGTCCGGCCACGATGACGCGCAGGCCAAGGCCGCCCTGCGTCGCGCGGCCGAGCTCGGCATCACGCACTGGGACTCGGCCGACGCCTACGGCAACGGTCGCTCCGAGTCCCTCATCGGCAGCCTCTGGGGCGATGGCGTCCGGCGCGAGGACATCTTCCTCGCCACCAAGGTCGGTTGGTACAAGGGTGGCTTCCACCACTTCTATCACCCCGACCTGGTCGCCCAGCAGATCACCGCGTCGCTCACGCGTTTGAACACCGACACGATCGACCTCTACTACCTCCACCACTGCGACTTCGGCCCCGACGACCGCTGGCTCGAGCCCGCGCTGAGCCTCATCAAGCAGGCCCAGACGGCGGGCAAGATCCGCTACATCGGGCTCAGCGACTGGAGCTCCGAGCGCATCATGCGCGTCATCGACCGCGTACAGCCCGACGTCGTCCAGCCCTACCGCAACGTCGCGCACGACACCTGGGAGTCCTCGGGACTGGCCGGCTACTGCGCGCGCCACGATGTCGGCGTCGCGTTCTACTCGCCGCTGCGCCTGGGGCTCCTGCTCGGAAAATACACCGAGCCCCAGCACTTCCCGGCCGGCGACGTCCGCAACAACGACCCGGGCTTCTCGAACCCGCACGTCATCCATCGCCTGGCCGAGAACGCGAAGGTCCTGCGAGAGCGGTTCGGCGCACGCTCGCCCGAGCCCGTGCTCGGCACCCTCATCGCGGCCTGCCTCGCCGACGCCCCGACCGGCACGGTGTTGATGGGCCAGCGCCACCCGGGCCAGGTCGAGGCCGCCGTCCGCGCCGCGACCTTCACCCTCGACGACGACGAGCTCGCCTGGGTGCGCTCGCTCTACGCCGGGATCTGATAGGGGCTCTCATATCTTCGTGCGGCCGGCCCCAGCAGCCGCCGCCCGTCATCATCATCGCTCTCCCGCACCTCGCGACCCGAATCGGAGGCCCACCTTGGTGGCCGCTCTCGAAAGCTACAATGAATCGCAGATCAAAGTCCTCGAAGGGCTCGAAGCCGTCCGCATGCGCCCCGGCATGTACATCGGCTCGACCAGCTCGCGCGGCCTCCACCACCTCGTCGAGGAGATCGTCGACAACGCCATCGACGAGGCGCTCGCCGGCTATTGCCGCACCATCGTCGTGGCGCTCGAGCCCGACGACGTCGTGCGCGTCGAAGACGACGGCCGCGGCATCCCGACCGGCCTCCATCCCGAGCTGAAGGTCCCGACCCCCGAGGTCGTCTTCACCAAGCTGCACGCGGGCGGGAAGTTCGGCACGGGCAGCTACAAGGTCTCGGGCGGGCTGCATGGCGTCGGCGCCTCGGTCGTCAACGCGCTCTCGGAGTGGCTCGAGGTCACCATCCATCGCGACGGCAAGGTCCACCAGCAGCGCTACGGACGCGGCGTGCCGCAGACCAAGCTCCAGAAGCTCGGCGACTCCAACGCGCACGGCACCATCGTGCGCTGGAAGTCCGACCCGACCATCTTCCCGAAGACCCGCTTCCAGATCGACATCATCGAGGGGCGCCTCCGCGAACTCGCCTACCTCAACCCGGGCCTCACCATCATCCTCAAGGACGAGCGCGCGCCGGAGGCCACGAGCCGCATCGAGGACCTCGACCTGCCGCCCATCGAGGACGCCGCGGGCACGGCCGCCGAGGCCGCCGGCGCCACGCCGAGCAACGAGCAGGTCTTCTACTTTCCGGGCGGGCTCGCCGAGTACGTCCAGTTCCTCAATGCCGAGCAGGACGTCCTGACCCCGGCCATCGTCTATCGGGGCGAGACCCACGGCGTCGAGGTCGAGGTCGCCTTCCAGTACAACGACGGCTACGGCGAGCTCGTGACGAGCTTCTGCAACTGCATCCGCACGGGCGAGGGCGGCACCCACGAGATCGGCTTCAAGACGGCCCTGACCCGCGTCGTCAACGAGTACGCGCGCCAGAAGTCGCTCTGGAAGAAGAAGGACAACCTCACCGGCAATGATCTGCGCGAAGGCATCATGGCCGTCGTGCACGTGCGCATGCAGTCGGTCGAGTTCGAGGGCCAGACCAAGACGCGGCTCGGCAACCCCGAGGCGCGCTCGGCCGTCGAAGAGCTGACCACCCTGCATCTCTCTGCGTGGCTCGACGAGCACCCCCAGCACGCCAAGGCCATCGTCGAAAAAGCGTCGACTGCATTGGAGGCCCGTGAGGCCGCGCAGAAGGCCAAGAAGGCCGTCCAGACCGGCAAGTCCTCCAAGACGCGCACGAGCTTGGACGGCAAGCTCACGCGCTGCAGCTCGCGGAAAGCCGAGCTGAACGAGCTCTTCATCGTCGAGGGCGACTCGGCAGGGGGCTCCGCCAAGCAGGGGCGCGACCGCGAGCACCAGGCGATCCTGCCGCTGAAGGGCAAGCCGCTCAACACCGAGCGCGCGACGCTTGCCAAGGTGCTCGCCAACCGCGAAATCCTGGCCGTCGTCCAGGCCATCGGCGCGGGCATCGGCGCCGACTTCGACCTCGACGAGGCCAACTACCAACGCGTCATCATCCTGGCCGACGCCGACGACGACGGCGCGCACATCCGCTGTCTCTTGCTGACGTTCTTCCACCGCTTCATGAAGCCGCTCTTGCACGAGGGGCGCGTCTTCATCGCGCAGCCGCCGCTCTATCGGATGGAGCGGACCACGCGCGGCAAGACGCAGGCCGTCTACTGCTGGAGCGACGAAGAGCTGCAGGCGAACCTCGGCAAGAGCAAGGACCGCCGCGGCGTCGTCATCCAGCGCTTCAAGGGTCTCGGCGAAATGAACCCGAACCAGCTCTGGGACACGACCATGAACCCCGAGACGCGGACCCTCGTGAAGGTCACGGTCGAGGACGCGGCACTGGCAGAGAAGCAGGTGCACGTGCTCATGGGTGGCAAGGCCGAGCCGCGCAAGGTGTGGATTTCGCAGCACGTCGACTTCGGTGAGGACGATGCGGTGAGCTCAGGTGCAACGGGTACGCACGAGCGACCCACGCAGGTCGAGTTGGGAGAGAGGGCATGACCGAGGCTTCACGCGTCGTCGAGGTTCCGTTCCAGACCGAGCTCGGAGACAGCTTTGGTCGCTACGCGCAAAAGGTCATCCTGGACCGCGCCATCCCGGACGTGCGCGACGGGCTGAAGCCCGTGCAGCGCCGCATCGTGTACGCGATGTTCGACGCCGGTAACACGCACGACAAGCCGTATCGCAAAGCCGCCAAGACGGTCGGTGACGTGATGGGCAACTATCACCCGCACGGCGACTCTTCGATCTACGACGCCATGGTGCGCATGGCCCAGCCCTGGAAGATGCGCTACCCGCTGGTCGACGGGCACGGCAACTTCGGCTCGATGGACGACGACCCGCCGGCCGCCATGCGCTACACCGAGGCGCGCTTGAGTGAGATCGCGTCCGAGCTGATGCGCGACATCGACAAGGACACGGTCACCTGGAAGCCGAACTTCGACGAGAAGTCGCTCGAGCCGGTGGTGTTGCCGGCGGGGTTCCTGAACCTGCTCATCAACGGCACCTCGGGCGTGTCGGCGGGCTTCGCGACCGAGATCCCGTCGCATCACCTCGGTGAGATCGTCGACGCGACGCTGGCGGTGATGCGCACGCCGAGCATCGACCTCGACGAATTGATGGCCTATGTGCCAGGTCCGGATTTTCCGACCGGTGGCATTCTCATGGGGCGCGATGGCATTCGCGAAGCCTACGAGACCGGGCGCGGCAAGGTGGTGCTGCGCTCGCGCCACACCATCGAGGAGCAGAAGGACCGGCAATTGCTGGTCTTCAACGAGCTGCCCTACAACGTCATCAAGGCCGATCTGGTGCGCGACATCGACGAGATGCGCCTCGGCAAAGAGGTCATCGGCATCGCCGACGTGCGCGACGAGAGTGACCGCGAGGGCCTGCGCGTGGTCGTCGAGCTGACCAAGGGGGCCGACGCCGACGTGGTGCTGGCCTACCTGTTCAAGAAGACGAACCTGCAGGTGAGCTACCACTTCAACATGGTGGCCATCGCCCGGAACACGCCGGTGCAGATGGGGCTGCGCCAGATCCTGGACGCCTTCATCCAGCACCGCCAGCGCGTCGTGATGCGGCGGAGTCGCCATGACCGCGAGAAGAAGGCGGCGCGTCTGCACGAGGTCGAAGGCCTCATCAAGGCGGTCGACATCCTGGACGAGGTCATCGCGACCATCCGCGCGAGCCGGGACAAGGCCGAGGCGCGCGTGAACCTGGTCGCCAACTTCGACTTCACGGAGCTCCAGGCCGAGGCCATCCTCGAGCTGAAGCTGCATCGCCTGACCAACCTCGAGCTGCACGACCTGCAGGTGGAAGCCGGCGAGCTCGAGAAGGCCGTCAAGCGCTTGGACAAGATCATCGGGTCGCGCAAGGAGCTCGACAAGGTCGTCGTCAGCGAGCTCGAGGAGATCAAGCGCCGCTTCTCGGACGAGCGCAGGACGACCCTCGAGGACGTGGTCGAGAAGCCCGCGGTCGACCTCTTGAAAGCCACCGTGAAGGACCAGGAGGTCGTCGTCGGCGTGACGCGCGCGGGCTGGGTGAAGCAGAGCTCGCTCGGCAGCTTCAACGCGTCGGGGGCCACGCGCAAGACCAGCGGGGTGCGCCCGGGCGACCGCATGCTGCGCCTCCTGCACACGCGCACGACGCACACGGTCCTGGCCTTCTCGAACACCGGGCAGTGCTACCCCATCCCGGTGCACCAGCTGCCCGAGGCCAAGTGGGGCGAGACCGGTACGGCGCTCGTCAACGTCTGCGGCATCTCGCGCGACGAGGCGCTGGTGGACCTCATCGACCTCGACCCGAAGGCGGTGGCCGTCGGGCAGCCTGTCTCCGACAGGCCTTCGGCGTTCGAGCCCGTGGTCGTCCCTGACGGCGAGGCCGAGAGCGCGGGTGAGGGCGGGGTCGCGCCGGGTCGCTACCTCCTCTTCGTCACGCGGCACGGCGCGGTGAAGCTCACGCCGACGGCCGAGTTCCTCAGCACGCGCAGCTCGGGCATCGTCGCCTTGAAGCTCGCCGACGGCGACCAGTTGGCGCGCGTCATCGAGACCGACGGCCAGGGAGAAGTCCTGCTCTTGACCCGTGGCGGGCAGGGGATCCGCTCGGAGCTCGGCGAGGTCTCGGTGCAGGGGCGTGCGGCGCGCGGCGTCGCGGGGCTGAAGCCCGAGAAGGACGACGAGGTCACTGACGCGGTGGTGCTCGATGCCTACGAGGTCGGCGATCCCGAGGTGCAGATCGCGGTCTTCACGAGCTCGGGGCGCGGCAAGCGGACGCCGCTGGAGCAGTTCCCGAAGCAGCGTCGCGGCGGCAAGGGTGTGCGCATGATCGTGGCGAGCCTCAAGTCGCGCGTCGAGTGCGTGGCGCTGTCCAAGATGCGCGACGGGGACGGCTTCGAGATCGTCGACTCGAACGGCAACGAGCACTTCGTCGAGTCGCGCCGCATCCAGAACCAGCGGCGCGACGGCATCGCGTACACCCTCGTCAACCTGAAGGAGGGCGCCACGGTGAC
>JAEUKJ010000301.1 GCA_016792665.1 Deltaproteobacteria bacterium
AGGTGATTCCACAAGCTCTCCCCTGTCAACTGGCCGCGGGCGCGACGCTCAGCCCAGACTATCGCGGGCTTGTCACGGAAAGTTTCACAGCCCAAGCCTTATACGAAGACAAAATCTGATAACGCGCGCACCTTAGTGCGAACTGGCCCAGGGCGCGGAAAAACATGCCGGTCCCCTCCCTGCCCAACATCGTCGACAGCGCGGTCCCTGCGGCCCGTCGCTGCATGGAGTCTTTTTTTACACAGCCTCCCCCGAGCTCCGAGCCCCCGACGCGCCATCAACCAGAA
This sequence comes from Deltaproteobacteria bacterium, assembly GCA_016792665.1. Classification (GTDB taxonomy): domain Bacteria; phylum Myxococcota_A; class UBA9042; order PHBI01; family PHBI01; genus WYBB01. The sequence goes on from JAEUKJ010000301.1 coordinate 288, forward strand.
GGCCTCGAGAACCACCTCGTCCGTATCGCCAGCCGAGCCGCACGCATCGGCGGGTGGTCGGTATCGGTTCCCGACCTCGCGATCACCTGGTCGGACGAGGTCTGCGCGCTGCACGATGAGCCCGTTGGCACCCGCCCCGAGCTGTCCCGGGCACTCGACTACTACACCGAAGCGTCGCGGCCCATCATCGCCGAGACCTTCGAGCGCTGCTTCCGTGAAGGGATCCCTTTCGACGTGCAGTGCCAGATCGTCACGGCCCGAGGTCGCACCGTCGACGTGAGGTCGATCGGCGAGGCGGTCCGCGATGCCGACGGGACAATCGTCGCGGTCCAGGGCGCGTTTCAGGATATCGGCGAGATCAAGGCGGTCGAGCGCTCCCTGGCCGCGAGCGAGGCCCGGTTCCGCGAGCTCGCCGAGTCGATGCCCATGATGGTCTTCACGGCGACCCCCGAGGGGGCGGTCGACTACTCGAACGGCCACTTCTTCGCCCTCACGGGGATCCGTCGCCATGAAGAAGGGCAGTCGTTCTCGGTCGGCCTCCATCCCGACGACGCGGCGCTTGCCGAAGCCGCCTGGCAAGAGTCGATCGCGACGGGTCGCCCCTTCGACCGCGAGCTGCGCCTGGTCTCGGTCGACGGAAACGCCCGCTGGCACCGCGTGAAGGCGGTCCCATCCCGCGACGCCGAAGGTCGCGTCCTCAAGTGGTACGGAACGCGCAGCGACATCCACGACGCCAAGCGACTCGAGGCCGAAGCGGTCGCGCTCGCACGACGCCTCGAGACGACCCTCGAGTCCATCACCGATGCCTTCCTCGTGCTCGACCTCGACTGGCGTATCACCTTCGTCAACGACGAGGCCGCTCGCATCATGCTGGAGAGCCGCGAGGTCCTGCTCGGGCGAGTGCTGTGGGACCTCATCAGCTCCGATGTCGCGGGCGAGATCCGAGCACGATACGAGCGCGCACGGGAGACCGGGAAGACGACGGCCTTCGAAATCCAGGCCGTGCGCACCGGGCGGTGGCTGGATGTCACGGCCTACCCATCCCCGGACGGGCTCGCGGTCCATTTCCGGGACGTGACCGAGAGACGCAACATCCGCGAGGCGATGCGCCTCTCCGAAGAGCGCTTCACGCTGCTCTCGCGCGCGACCAACGACGTCATCTGGGACTGGAACATCGAGAGCGGTGGACTCTGGTGGAACGAGGCCTTCGAGACGACCTTCGGGTTCGACCGCGCCTCCGTCGACCCGTCGCTTCGCTCTTGGACCGAGCCCATCCACCCCGACGATCGCGAGCGTGTTCTGGCGAGCCTGAAGGAGGCGCTCAGCGAAGGGCGCGACACGTGGGCGAGCGAGTATCGCTTCGTCCATGCCAACGGACGCCCGGTCTATGTCGTCGATCGCGGCTTCATCCTGCGCGACCAGCGCGGCAAGCCAGTGCGGATGATCGGCAGCATGGTCGACATCAGCGAGCGTCGCGCCGCCGAAGAGAGGTTGCGCGAACATGCGACGCTCCTCGACAAGGCCCAGGACGCGGTCTTCGTGCGCGACCTCGACGACCACATCGTCTACTGGAACAAGAGCTGCGAGCGCATCTACGGTTGGACGAGCGCCGAGGCCGTCGGACAGCCCGTGAAGTCCCTCATCCACGGCGACCCGGCCGAGTTCCTGAGAGCCACGCAACAGGTCTTCGAGTCGGGCGAGTGGACCGGGGAAATCGAGCAGCTCACCAAGGGCGGCAAGCGCATCACCACCGTGGGGCGTTGGACATTGATTCGCTCGGCCGACGGACGACCGAAGTCGGTCCTGTCGATCAACACCGACATCACCGACAAGAAGCGCCTCGAACAACAGTTCTTGCGCGCCCAGCGCCTGGAGAGCATCGGCACGCTGGCCGGTGGCATCGCGCACGACCTGAACAACATGCTCGCGCCGATCCTCATGACGACCTCGGCGATGCTCAGCGACGAGGCCGACGAGGAGCGTCGCCATGACCTCGAGGTCGTCGAGCAGGCGGCCCGACGCGGTGCCGCGATGGTACGCCAGCTCCTCGTCTTCGCGCGGGGCCACGATGGCGCGCGCATGCCGCTCAAGGTGGGCGACATCCTGGGCGAGGTGTACCGCATGATGCGAGACACGTTCCCCAAGAGTATCGGGATCCGCCTCGAGGTCGACGAGAGCGCCTGGGAGATCGTTGGCGATCCGACCCAGGTCCACCAGCTCCTGACCAACCTCTGCGTCAACGCGCGGGACGCGATGCCGGACGGCGGGGTCCTGACGATCGCGGTCGAGCCCTGCGTGCTGGACGAGGTCTATGCCGAGATGAACATCGACGCGAAGCCCGGCACCTATGTGCTCTTGCGCGTCGAAGACACGGGCACCGGGATCGCGCCCGCGGCGATCGACCGGATCTTCGAGCCCTTCTTCACGACCAAGGAGGTCGGCAAGGGCACCGGCCTCGGGCTGTCGACGGCGCATGCCATCGTGCGCGGCCATGGCGGCTTCATCAACGTGTACAGCGAAGTCGGTAAGGGCACGCGCTTCAAGGTGTATCTGCCCGCGGAAGTGCCGGCCGACGTGCGCGAGCGTGTCGAGTTGGAGCAATCCGGGATGCCTCGCGGCAATGGCGAGACCATCCTGGTCGTCGACGACGAAGAGGCGATCCGCAAGGTCGCGAGCCGCACGTTGGAGCGCTACGGCTACCGCGTGATGCTCGCGTCCAACGGGGCGGAAGCCGTGGCGATGTACGCCAAGCACGGGGACGTCATCGACCTCGTGCTGACGGACATGGCGATGCCGGTGATGGACGGGCCTGCAACCATCGTGGCGATTACGTCCATCAACCCGCGAGCGCGCATCGTGGGTTCGAGTGGGCTCAACGCGAACGGCAATATCGCCAAAGCCGTCGACGCGGGTGTTCGCCACTTCGTGCCGAAGCCGTACACCGCCGAGGCCATGATGCGGGTCCTCAAGCGGGCATTGAGCGACACCGCTGTCGAGGGCGGGGAAATGCAGACCAGCGCTGCACGCGGCTGACAGTCGCTGTCACTCTTTCAGTTGCTGGTACTGGAAGCGCTCGGCGCCGCGCACCTCGAAGCTCGGCTCGCCGACGGGCTGCTTTCGGAAGAGGAAGCGCGCCTGGTCGAAGCGGAAGGTCCACGGCTTCATGAACTGCTTGACCACGATGCGCTCGAGCTTCTTCAGGTTGGCGAGGTCGTCCTTGCGCTCGCTGAGCGGCCCGGTGACGATGACGCCCTTGAAGCTCGCGTGCCCCGGATCGGCCACGCGCACGATCTGCGGCAGCTCGTAGCCGGTCGGCTGGTCGCGCGCGATCCCCTGCGCCCAGACGTCGATGACCGGCTCGTAGAGGACCAGCTCGTCGTCATTGGCTGCGAAAATCCAGCCACGCACCGGCTTCTTGGTGACGGTGCCATTCTCCGCCGTCTTGCGCACCGGTTCGAAGGCCGACATCACGACCGTGCGGTCCTCGCCGATATTGAGGATATTGTACCAGGCATGTGCCAATAAATAGGGTGGCAAATTACCAGCGCGATGGTCGGCAAATCCGATGCCCTCGAGCTCGATGAGCTTCTCGTCGTCCGGCACGCTCTCGTCGGGCTCGCCCTCTTCCGGAGTCTCGGCCTCGGCCGTCACGTCGGTGGATGGCTCGGGCTTCGGCTCGGGCTCGGGCCGTTTGAGCGGTGTGCGCACCTCGAGGGTGCCCTCGAGCTTGCCGCGCGGGATGGGAATGGTCGTCACGTAGAACGCGCCGCCCGAGTCGAAGAGCCCGCCCGCGGGCCGAATCGCCGGCATCTTCGAGGTCACGCGCACATCGACCGCGAAGTCAGGCCCGTCGACCACGACGTGCGCTTCGCCGACCTTGACCTCGAAGGTCGCGTCGCCGACCTGCGCATAGAGACGGCCCGAGTCCCAGCGCCAGTCGCCCTTCTCCTTCTTCTCGGAGTAGGTCGCCTTGCGGCCGTCGCCGAGCTTGACGTCGACGTTGACGCTGGCGCGACCGTCGGTGTTGGCGAGGTTCGAGACCTGGAGCTTCGCGTAGAAGAGGCCACCGTCAGAGAGCTTGCCGCGGATGACGACCTGCTCCGCGAAATCCCCGGAATCACGATTTTTTCCCTGCGCAAAGCCGAGCGCGAGATCGGCGTCGGACAGCGTCTCGGGCACGCGCACCAGCGGGCGGCCGAGACCACACGCCGCCAGGAAGAGCGCCGCGAGTCCGAGTGACAGGGCCCGCCATCGACGGGTCGTATCGCTTTCGAGGTCGCGCGCGGCATCTGAACGGATCTCGGTCATTCAAGGCGGATAACACGAGGTCGGGCTCGCCGCCACTTCGGTCCCCCAGCACCGGCGCGAGCGAGCGCGAAGCGACTTGACGTCGGGCCCCGCCTCGGGTGTGACACGCGGGCCATGAGCACGCCTTCGGATTTGCTGCCCGTCTCGATCGTCATCCGGTCCTATCGACGGATCCCTGCGACCTGCGAGCTCGTCGCGGCGGTCCTCGCGCAGCGCTACGACCGCTTCGAGATCGTCATCGTCGAGCAGACCGCCGACGCCCCACCCGAAGAGAAGGCGCGACTCCAGGCCTTCGCGGCCGACCCGCGCGTGCGCATCCTGTGGTCCGGCCCGCTCGGCCCGTCGGGCGCGCGCAACGTCGGGTGGCAGGCGGCCAGGTACGACCTCGTCCTGTTCATGGACGACGACGACCTCCCCATCGGGCAGGACTGGATCACCGGTCACGCCGAGAACTACCGCGACCCGAGCGTCGTCGGCGTCTCGGGGCGCGAGGTCAACCGCGTCGGCGAGCGCTGCAACTACGGCCTCCGCTGGCTGGCGCGCGCGTGGTG
>JAEUKJ010000520.1 GCA_016792665.1 Deltaproteobacteria bacterium
GGTGGCGGGCGAAGAACTTGGCGAGGATCGGGAACGCGAGCGTGTGCGGCAGGAGCTCGAAGCGCCAGATGTTCGCGTCGGTCACGAGGAAGTCGAGGGCGCGGGTGAGCGCGTCTTCGACCTTCGGCAGCTTGCCCGAAAGGCCGCCGGGCTCGCGGAGCCGCTTGGGCAAGGGACGCGACGGGTCGATATCGAGCACCGCGAGGATGCTCTTGTGGAGCGCGGCCTCGGAGACCTTGCCGCGGCCCTGTTCTTCGAGCTCGCGTTCGAGGTCGGCCAGACTCTCGGTCGGGGTGCCTGCGAGGTGGAGGGCGCTGAAGATGTCGTCGGCCTTCAGGCGCTTACCGCCCGAGTTCACGCGGTCGAAGATGACCCGTAGGACGGTGTCTTCTTCGGTCTCGACCGTGATGACCGGGAACTCGAAGCTGCGAAAGCGCTCGCCGATCTGGAACGCAGAGGCCAGCCGCTCGCCCGTGAGACCGTGATGATGCACCCACTGACTGAGGCGCACGTTGTCGATGGCCTCCACCAGCGGCAGATAGCGAGGCTGATTGCGCCTGCTGAGGGCGTCGTTCAAGACGCGACCCTCGTCGAGATCGACGAAGAGGCCAAAGGCCGGAAACGAGGGCTCGTCCTGGCCGAGCAGGCTCGCGGCGACCAGCGTAACGATGCGCTGTTGGCCATCGACCACCCAGAGAGCGCCCTGGTCCTCCTTGCCTTCGAAGGTCAGCGGACCGAGCCTGACCGGCCCCGCGTCGCCGCGCTTCTGCCAGAGCAGGACCGTTCCAATCGGGTAGCCCCGCACGATGCTGTCCACCAGGAGCTGCCGGTCAGGGGGGGTCCAGCGCAGCGGGCGCTGGAACGAAGGCACGCGCAGCTTGCCGGTCTTGGCCAGCTCGATGAGGCGCTTGACCGTCAGGGTCGTGACCTGGGGAGCCTTGAAGGCGTCAGGTTTCATCGGTCTCCTCCTCTTCGGTGTCGATGTCGCCGTCCTGGGCCTCGTCGTCGTCGGGGGTGAGGGCGAGCTCGGCGGGCTTCAGGCCGGCGACGAAGGTACGGCGGTTGGAGGCGCGGGCGGGGTTCTGGGACTCGAAGGTGGCGCGGGCGGTGGGCTCGTCGGGGGCGAGGATGAGGAACTCGAGGCCTTGCTTCTTCGAGAGCTCGAGCTCGAGCTCGTAGACGTCGCCGGGGTGTTCGGTCCAGAGGCCGGGGTCCAGCAGGGTGAGCGTCGGGATGGGCCCCTTGGCATTCCGGCGGCGGCGGACGAACTCTTTCTCGATGGCGGCGAGCGCGTCTTGCCACTGGTCGGCGATGAACCTCGAGCGGAGCGCCGTATCACCGGGACCGCCGCGATAAGGGGCCTCGGTGATGCGGAACTCGGGCCCGATCTCATCCTGCAGGCGGAGCTCCCAGGCGTAGGCGCGCGCGGGGTGATAGTGCCAGAAAGAGCCGTGGGCCACGCCGAGTGACGGGTCGGCCTGGCACTTTTTGTCGACGCGGGTCGGGAAGTAGCGCATCGCCAGGTGCGACCAGTCGTAGTCCTTCTTGCCGCTGGCGGACGCGAGCTCCTTCCACCACTTCTTCGGGTCCTTCCACTGAGGGTCCAAGACCGGCCAGAGCGCGGCCGAGTTGATCATGACGCCGTCGTCGAGATCGGGGGAGTAGCGGGCGTCGACCTCGCGCGCCGGGGTCTTCGAGTCGGGTGGCAGCGGCCCGCGCTCGGACAGTTGGCGCAGGGTCTCGATGAGGCCGTCGAGCTCGCCCTTGACCTTGTAGAGCTTGCCGTAGCGGTTGTCGGCGTCGGCCGCCGCCTTCTTGTCGGGCTGGCCGCGGGCCTGGATGAGGTCATTCAGGAGGCCCTGGATTTCAATCTGCCGCGGGACGAGGTGGTCGGCCAGCGCGTGCATCAGCGTCTGTTCGTCCATGCGATGGATATTGACCCACACGACGAAGCGCTTGTCGGCTGAGGACAGCGGCCAGTGGATGGGCCGATTGTCGTACATCGCCTTGTGCGTCGCGAAGAACTTCTCGCGCAGGTAGTCGCGCAGCGAGGTCGACTTGCTGATCTTCGGGCCATGGACCTCCCACGCGGCGAACAGCGGCGCGGTCGCCGGATGTCCCAGCGAGTCGGTGAGCTCGTTGTCCGCGAGCGAGCCGTCGAGGAAGAGCATGCCGTGCGGGAGCGCGTGCGAGACGTCCGCGGTGCGCGGGTCGAGGATGCCGCCGCCGTGGGGGTCGAAGCGGCCGAGCGCGACGCCGAGCGCGTAGGAGAGGTGGTCGGTCGGCGGCTCGGGATCGAGCTGCTCGATGTAGTCCGGGAGCGGCGCGCCGTCCTCGCGGTCGACCGCGCGCTGCGCCCATGCCTGGGCGTGACGCCAGGGCGAGGGGCCGGGGGCGCGGAACTCGACGGAGGGTTCGCGGTGGGACTCGTGGGTGGTGAAGGCGGTGTCGAGCTGTGCGGATACTTTCCAAGAAGCGTTAATCTCGAAAAGTGGAAGGCGATTCAAATCGCCAATCTCAAACCCGATCCCGGGATTGAGCGCACTCATCGTCTTCCGGGCGCGTTCGCTGTTCAAGTAGCACAGAAATGTCTCAACCCGTTCCGGGTAGAGAGATGAACCCTTTCCAGCTATCACGCTCCGGAACCGATGTCTTCGCGCCGAGAAGCTTGCTCCAACTAGGGAGAAAGCAATTCCGAGCCGGAAAAAATAGCCGTCGTTTCGAATGTTGGCACCGGCTGTGTTTTCAGCCGCGATTCTGACTTGGAGACCGTCCCAGGCCCAGTTGATCACGTAGAGCAGAGGCTC
>JAEUKJ010000536.1 GCA_016792665.1 Deltaproteobacteria bacterium
GACGCCGAGGCGCAGTCCATGGGGCTCGGCACGACCCTCTTCGACCGGCTCTACCAGCGGCTCGGTCCGTCCGCGGTGCGCATGCTCGTGACCCAGCACCGCATGCACGCCGACATCATGGCCTTCCCGTCCGCGGCGCTCTACGAAGGCCGCCTCGTCCCGGCCCCGAGCGTCGCCGCGCACCGCCTCGAGGACCTCTTGATCCCGCCCGGCCACCCGGCGCTCGCGCAGAGCCCCGATGGCGCGCACGTCCTCGAGGACCCGCTCCGGCCCGGCGCCCGCGTCTTCATCGACACGGCAGGGGCCGGCTTCGCCGAGACCCAGCGCCAGCCCGACCGCTCGACCATGAACCCCGAGATGGCCCAGCGCACGGCCGCCGAGGTGCGTCGCCTGCTCTCGCGCGGCGTCCCGGCCAGCGCGGTGGCGGTGCTGACCCCCTATGACGCCCAGGTCGGGGTGCTGCGAGGACTGCTGGCCACCGAGGTCGAGAGTGGCCTCGAGGTCGGCTCGATCGACAGCTTCCAGGGGCGCGAGAAAGAGGCCATCGTCCTCGATCTGGTCAGACAGAATGATGACGCGGAGATCGGCTTCCTACGCGACATCAGGCGAATGAATGTCGCCCTAACCAGGGCCCGCCGATTCCTGATTCTCGTCGGGGACTCCGCGACCCTCGGTCAAACTGGTTTCTACGCGAAATATTTGGCCGATGTGGAGCTCCGCGGCGCGTGGGTCAGTGTGTTTTCGGACCCAGCGGAGATCTTTTAGGTAGCAATCCTCGGCAGCTTTGGTCAGTCTGCGCGGCCAAGGCGGATGTGACCGGGCGCTGGTCACGCATCGCGCATTCGCCGAATCAGCTCACCCCATTGTCGGCCCGCATCATGTCAACCGGCGGTCTTGCGCTGCCGGCCCTGTTGCGAAACTGCAGCCACACGTCAGGACGTTGACCGTTTCGACGTGATCGCCTTACGGTTGCAATAAAACCAGCCCCACTTGTCCCAAAGAGGTCGTAGCGATGACCAAGTCGCAGTTGATCGACGCGATTGTTCAGAAGAAAGCCGGACTTCCGCGAAAGACCGTCGAACAGGCCGTCAATGCGGTGTTCGACGAGATGGTGGGAGCCATGAAGCGCGGCGAGCGGATCGAGATCCGCGGTTTCGGCAACTTCACCGTGCGCAAGTACAAGCCCTACACCGGTCGCAACCCGAAGACGGGGCAGTCCGTCTCGGTCGAGGCCAAGCAGATGCCGTTCTTCAAGGTCGGAAAAGACCTGCGCGAGCGCATCAACAAGTCCTGATTCTGCCGTTCAGCCTGGCTCCGCCAGGCCCTCGGTGTTGTTCATCGCCAGGGATCGCGGCTGTTTCACCCCCAGACGTCGCAGTCCCGAGCGGTCGGTAGTCCGCTGCAGCCTGGCTCGGCCCGTCCGCCCTTCGAAGCGGTCAGGCCCTTGAGCACGGCACGCGAGTGACTATGCTCGCTGCCATGGCGAACCTGCCCTTCATCCTGGTCTTGGCTGCGGTCGCCCTCGTGGTGCTCGCGGCGCTCTTCCGTCGGCCCCTCGCGCATGCGGCGCAGCGGCTGCGCGGTGCCGGGTCTCGGCGCGCCTCCGGCAAGCGTGCGGCCGTGCCGCGCGTGCCTCCGGACGAGGTCGAGATCCTGCCCCCCGGCCGGGTGCGCTCACCGTTCCGGCACGACCTCGTCATCATCGACGTGGACGCCCGCCGCCGCACGACGTAGCTTCCGCTCGCGTCGGACAGGGAGTCGCAGGGATGGCATGGTCGCGTGAAGAGATGGCCCAGCGCGCAGCGCGCGAGGTCGGCCCCGGCATGGTCGTCAACCTCGGGATCGGCATTCCGACCCTGGTCGCCAACTACCTGCCCGAGGACGGCAGCGTGATGCTCCACTCCGAGAACGGCCTTCTCGGCATGGGGCCGTTCCCGTTCGAGGGCGACGAGGACCCGCAGGTCATCAACGCCGGCAAGCAGACCGTGACCATCGTGCCCGGCGGCAGCACCTTCGACTCCACGCTGAGCTTCGCGATGATCCGCGGCGGCCACGTCGACCTCGCCATCCTCGGCGCGATGCAGGTCGCGATGAACGGCGATCTCGCCAACTGGGCCGTCCCCGGCAAGCTCGTGACCGGCATGGGTGGCGCCATGGACCTCGTCTCGGGGGCGCGCCGCGTCCTGGCCGTGTGCCAGTTCCGCGAGAAAGAGGGCCCGCCCAAGCTCGTCGCCCAGTGCTCGCTGCCGCTCACGGGCGTCGGCTGCGTGTCGCGCATCATCACGGATCTCGGCGTCTTCGACCCCGTGGGCGACGGCTTCCGCGCCGTCGAGCTCGCGCCCGGCGTGACCGCGGACGACCTCGTCGGGATGCCGCTCGTTTGACGGTCGGACCCTCGAGTTCGGATTGACTTCGGCCGCCGTCCGACTATTGTTCGGGGCCGGCGCCGAAGTGGCGGAACTGGTAGACGCACCGGACTCAAAATCCGGCGGGGTCACACTCGTGTCGGTTCGATCCCGACCTTCGGCAGTCCGCACCACCCCCCGCTCGAGGCGACTCGAGCGCGGTGAGTGGGGGACGGGGTGGCTCAGACCACCCCGTGCCTTTTCTCAAGAGGCCGCTCTTCGAACACTCGGACCGTATGGGGGATTCGTCCCGTCATGCCGCGCCTGGAGCCCGTGTCCCGCCGTGAACCGATGACGGTCCTCTTCTCGGCGAGGACCGACACTGGACGCGTGCGGTCCACGAACGAGGACCACTTCCTCGTCGATCGACGGCTCCGCCTCTACGTCGTGTGCGACGGGCTCGGCGGGCACCAGGGCGGCGAGATCGCCTCGTCCATCGCCGTCAACGCGGTGCGCGATGCGCTCCTGCGCAAGAAAGAAGTCCTCGAGGGCTACGACTTCGGCGTCGCCCACCACGACGAAGGTGCGGTGCTCGCGCTGCTGCGCGAAGCGGTCCGCGAGGCCAACGCCCGCATCTACGAGCGCGCCCAGCACTCCCCCTCGCAGCGCGGCATGGGGACCACGCTCTCGCTCCTCGTCATCGCGCGCGATCGCGGTTTCGTCGCGCACGTCGGCGACACGCGCATCTATCGGCTGCGCGCGGGACAGCTCCGGCAGGTCACCGTCGATCACTCGCTGCTCACCGAGCTGCGCCGCGACATGAACATGACGCCGCGGCAGATCGACGCCCTCGACCCGCGCCTGAAGAATCAGATCACGCGCGCCGTGGGGGTGCACGACTCGGTCGAGGTCGACGCCTTCGAGGTCGAGCTCCAGCCGGGTGACCGCTTCCTGCTCTGTTCCGACGGGCTCCACGGGCTCATCGAGGACGCGGAGATCGCCGTCGAGCTCGGGCACCAGGACCTCGTCGAGGCCGCCGTGCACCTCATCGATCGGGCCAACGCCGCCGGTGGTCGCGACAACATCACGGCCATCGTCGTCCAGCTCGAGCCGCCGCCTGCGGCCGAGTCGCCGCGCCGCATCTGGCCGCTCTTCGAGGCGGTGCGCGCCGCCCTTCTCTTCCAGGGACTCTCCGATCTCGAGCTCACGCGCGTCCTCGATGGCGCCAACGTCGTCGGTCTGGCGGCCTCCGACGTGCTGGTGCGCGAGGCGGCCGCGATGCCGGGCCTCTTCATCGTGGTCGAGGGCGAGCTCCAGGTCCTACGCCAGGCCGAGGTGATCGCGGTCCTGCGCCACGGCGATTACTTCAGCGAGGACGCCCTCTTCCTCGAGCGCCAGAGCGGCACGACCATCATCGCGAACGGCGAGGGCGCGCGCGTCGTCGTGGTCGATCGCCGCCACTTCGAGGAGCTCCAGCGCACGGCCCCCACCATCGCGCTGAAGCTCGCGCTGTCGGTCGGTCGATCGCTGGCGCGCAAGGTCGAAGCCACCGTGCGCGAGGGTGGGGCGACACGCGTCCTCTTCAAAGACCCGGGGGCGATGACCCGCCCCGTGCCGCGCCCGCCGACCTCGCCGCGCGTCCTGGCCGACACCGAGCCCGAGCCCCGGAGCCGCATCTTCGCGCACGTCGATCCGGCCGACCTCACCGATCGCGGAGTCCCCCCGCCGCCCATGCCCGCGACGGTCGCGCGTCGCCCGCGCGCCGAGTCCCGCCGCGTCTACTCGGCCGTGACCCAGCCTGCGATTCCCGTCGTGCACGGGCCGATCTCGGCCGAGATCCCGGTCTCGCGCTGGACGCCGAGCGGGCCCTCGGGGGCGGTCACGGGGCCTCCGTCGACGCCGGTCGCCGCGGTCGAGCCCCGCCCGTACGCGCGCCCCGAGCCCACCGTGTTCCTGCCTGGCGACGCCCCGCCGCCGCTTCCGGTCTTGCGTGCCGCGCTGGCCGACACGCAGGAGCTCGAGGCCTTCAGAGCCGACGCGACCCCGCGGCACGTGACCCCTTCCGAGGCGCGCACGACGCGGCGGCGCGTCCGCCCGGTGACGCCGGTCATGCGCGGCGCGCCCGCCCAGCATACGACCGACGCGACCGACGCTGGCCTGGCGTACGACCCCGACCCGAGTGACGACGCCGATGCGGGCCCGTTCGCAGACGACCCCAACCCTCCCTCCGAAAAGGACTGAGCCTTGTCTTTGTCTCTCGCGCGCCGTGGCGTGCCCGGCCGCAACACCTCGCCTCTCCCGCTTCGCGCGGCAGGTTCCATCTTCACCTGCCTCGTCCTCACGCTCGGCGCCTGCGAAAAGGGTGAGATCCCGCCGCACGTGACCCAGGCCGAGCTCGAGGCCGAGCGCCAGGCCCAGGACCCCAAGCGCTTCCTGACCGGCGGCGAGCGCGTCTTCTTCGACGACTTCCAGCGCCCCGAGCTCGGCGACAAGTGGGTCCAGGACCGCATTGCGAGCGAGTCCGAGCCGCCGTCCTGGGCCATCGACAACGGCTGGGTCCGCACCGGCAAGACCAAGAACCAGGGCATCTACGCCAACGCCATCCCGACCACGGGCAACGTGCGCATCGAGATCTCAATGGCGAGCGACAAACCGCTCGCGGGGGCCTTCGCGGGCGACCTGAAGATCGAGGCCTTCAACACGGAGCCCAAGCACGAGAAGGGCTACAGCTTCATCAACGGTGGCTGGAACAACCGCTTCGACACCATCGCCAAGCTGGGCGAGCACACGGCCGACGACAAGCGGAAGCCGGCGCGCGAGATCGAGGAGGGGAAGGTCTACCGGTACGCCGTCGTGCTGGCGGGCGCCCAGATCCACTGGTTCCGCGAGGGCGAGCTGCTCTACACATTCGAAGACCGCACCCCGGTGCGCGGGCCCTGGCTCGGCCTGAACGCGTGGCTCTCCAACGCGCGCTTCGACGAGGTCGCCGTCTACAAGCTGTAACGCACCGAGCCCCTTCAGGTTCGTCTCCATCCTCACGATGTCCGCTTCGTGCGGTGGCGTGTCGTCGCCGTCGGCCGTGAGGCTCGGCGGCGCCCGGCCT
>JAEUKJ010000617.1 GCA_016792665.1 Deltaproteobacteria bacterium
CGGCCGGGAACGAGAGCCCGATGCGGCCGCCCGCGACCGTGGCGCGCGCCAGGATCCCGGCCGCGTCGGCGATCGACGGGGTCAGCCAGATCGAGGCGTTGGCGACGACGCGATCGAAGCCGCCCTCGAAGGCCGCGACCCACGCGAGGGCCCGCGCTCCGCCTTGCTGGAAGCTCGCGCGACCGTCGTTGATGCGCGGGATGATGCGCTCCAGCATGAGAGGCGCCGCGTCGACGCCATAGAGCCGCCCCTCGGGACCGAGGCGCCCGAGGATCTCGGCGGTGGTGACGCCGGTCCCGAAGCCGAGCTCCGCGACGCGCGCCTGGGGCGGGATCCCGACGGCATCGCACAGCGCGCGCGAGCTCGCCTGGTAGTGGTCGCTCGACGCGCAGAAGGCCTCGTAGGCGTCGGCCTGGCGCTGGTCGTCCCAGGCCCCGAAGGGCTCGACCTGCTGGTCGAGGCCCGCGGCCGCCTCCATGGCGACCTCGAAGATGTCGACCGCCCGCTCGGGGCGCGCCATCGCCGGCTTGTGGAAGAGCAGGACGGCCTCGTCCGCGACGGCCTGTCGCATGAACTCCAGGCCGAAGTCGGGGTCGGCCACGAGCTGGTCCAGGCGCTTGGGGTTCTTCAGCTTGAAGATGAGCGCGTTCAGGCGCGGGGCGAGCGGCAGGTAGACGGGGCGCTCGCGCCCTGGGCCGAGGTAGCAGTACCAGACCGAGGTCGTGTTCTTGCCCTTGAACGGCTTCACGGCGCCGGGCACCGACTTCCTGAGCTCGTCGTTCCACTTCGCGTCGAAGGGCAGCGGGAAGCGCTTGAGGTACGGATTCCAGGCGACCTCGTAGTCGCCGAAGGTCGCCGGATCGGCAGGCACGAAGCGGCGCGCCAGCCGGTAATGCCAACGGCGTCCGGGCAGGTCGGGGTCGTTCGAGGTCCACTGCGAGACCGCCACCTGGAGCCACCCGAGGTAGGCGTAGCCGAGCCAGGGGATCTCGTCGGCGCGAGCGGCCTCTTCGCCGAGCGGCGCCAAGGTGTCGATGAGCCCCGGGCCGCGCGCGCGCTCGACCGCGCGTCGCACCACCGGCATCAACCCTTCGAGCGCCGCGCCGACCGCGCCGTGCAGGGCCCAGCCGCGCCGCACCACCGCTCGGGCCCGCGCCTCGCGGACACCCGGGGGCTCGCGCCGCGGGTCGTGCAAAGGCGCGTAGCCGATGGCGAGGACGACGTCGGCCAAGGTCCCCGAGCCGAGGTGCGGGACGGCTGCGGTGATGGCGCTCGGGGCCGAATGCGTCGCGAGTGCCGCGCGCACCGACTCGAGGGCCACGGCCGCGTGGTCGTCCGCGCCGACGGTCGTGTCCTCGATCTTGGCGATGGCGTCAGCGACGGCCGTGAGCGCGGGCTGGAAGCCGTCGGCGGGCTCGAGCAGCGCGGCGGCGTGGCAGATGCGCCAGCCCACGTCGGCCAGCGCGCGTCGCGCACGTCGAGCGATCGCCGCGGTGTCCCCGACCTGGGGGGCGTCGCTGCGACCGGCCTCGTCGCCGGCCGCGAAGACGGCCGCGAGTGCGCGCGCCGCCTGGGCCTCGAAGCCCTGCGTGTCGGTCGCGTAGTCGCGTCCGGGGCGGAGGCAGTGCTCGAGGTAGCGCTGGAACGCCGGCGAGCGCAGGCGCAAGAGGTGGGTCTTGGCGTACTCCGCGGCTTCGCCGAAGCCGAGGTAGTGGTCGGTCGGCTCGACGAGATCGCCCTGGTAGACGCCTTGAACGTAGGCGTAGAGCTCGTAGCCCAGGACGTCCAACCCGTTGTCCGACACGATGCGCGAGGTCTCGGCCTCGAGCCGCTCGAGGCGCGTCTCGCGGACGCGGGCCCCTTCCTCGAGGATGCCGTAGACCGGGGCGTCGTTGCGTCCGAGCACGCTGAGGTCGATGCCCAGGCCGCGATGGTCGAGGCGCCCGAGCTCGGCGAGCCAGTACCAATGGTAGGACGCCAGCGCCTCGGAGAGCCGCGCCATGTGCATCAGGTCCCACTCGGTCAGCGTCGGCCACCAGCCAAAACCGACCAGCGTGTGGACCAGCGAGTGCGACAGCCACTTCGGCGGTAGCCCGGTGCTCTGGAAGTCGGCCACCGGCAGGTCCTGCGCGAACGGCCAAAGCGCTGGGGCGACGACCCGTTCGGGCGCGATCGAGACCGCGTAACCCGCGGGCCCGATCTCGGGGTGCACCCAGCTCGCGTGCGGCGGGAGGAAGGCGCGCTCGAGCCGGTCGAAGGCGACGATCCCGGCGTCGGCCGCGGCGAGGCCCGCCTTCAGCATATAGGGCGTGGTCCAGAGACCGGGGAGCTCGAACCCATGCCAGGCGGTGACCGCGTGGGTCAGCGCGTCCTGGCCTGGGACCGTGTCGAGGCCCGGCGACGAAGCGGCGACGCCGCGGCGGTCTTCGAGTCGGCGTGCGGCGGCCAGCACACGATCGGTCGTGAGGGTCGCAACGAAGTCCGAGAGCGAGCGGGGCGGAGCCATGGGATTCCTGGGTGGGGAGCTGAACCTGGCCCGGTGCGTGCGAGCGGCGGAGCGAGGCGGGCCCTCCCTTGCCTCTGGGAGGGCGCGGTGCTACTTTCGCCCGGCGTCAGGGGGTCGTCGACGCAGCGCGGGCACCATCGCGGGCCCGGGCGCGACCCAGACTATCCACCCCCGCCCGGAAGTAAACCGCAACCCGTGTCGCGCGGGGCGGTTCGCGGAGAATCCCATGCCCGGCTATACGCTCCCTCTCGATAAGCTCGCGGACGTCTGGTTCCCAACCAAGAACAAGAAGATCCCGATCAACTGGCAGCAGCCGATGGCCAGCCCGGGGCGCGACCACTTCCCCAAGGCCTTCACCATCGCCGAGATGGTGGGTGGCGGGCCCTCGTCGCCGCGTCCCTACTACTTCAACGCGACGCCGAACAAGTACCACGGGGACGCCGCCAAGGACGTCTCGAAGTGGCACCAGGAGTTCATCCACAAGGCCTTGAACAACATCAAGGGCGCCATCGATAGCTGGCGCGCCAAGGCCAAGTTGAAGGACCTGAAGGTCATGTCGGTGTGCGCCATCGGCGCGCCCGGGTGCCTCGACGCCCCCGACATCAAGAACGAGCCGAGCTTCTCGTCCTGGCAGGGCAAGGAAGACAACGAGAAGAAGTACATCAAGGCGGTCGTGACCGGCTTCTCGAAGAAGTGGATGGAGTGGGCCGGCAAGGTCATGGTCCCCGGCCTCCCCTGGTATCCGGCATTCGCGGCCTTCCCGCTCGCCTCGGCGCCGCCGATGCCGAACATCCCGATGCCCCTCATCACCTGCCCCTCGGCCATGATGGCGAGCCTCGCCGTCTTCGCGCAGATCAAGGACGCGATGGTCAAGGAGCTCGACGGCGGCGTGAAGGACAAGGACAAGGACAAGCAGCACGAGGCGATCTTCGAGACCATCGCCTTCCCGCTCGCGACCAACTTCCTCCTCTGGCTCGTGAGCCAGCAGATCATGAACTGCCTCGGCAAGGGCCCGGTCCCGCCGTACGCCCCACCGTACGTGCCGGTCGGTCCGGTGGTGGGTGGCGATAATATCGCCGCCCCTGGCCACATCGCTGCCTGAGGGCACGCGCGGCTGCGCCGAGCGCCCACGGCGTCGCTCGACGGGCGTCTACGGCGTCGGTCCCTCGGGCGCAGCTCGAGTCGGAACAGAAGAGGCCACCCCCGTAAGGAGGTGGCCTCGGCGTTAGAAGGCTCGCGCGCGCGGGCCGATCTACTTCTTCTTGCCCTTGCCCGGCTTCTCGGGCGGCTCCACGGCGAGCACCTCGCCGGTGTCGGGATCGCGGATGATGCCGAACTCCTCGTCGGCCATGTCGCGCGCCTTGGCCTTCAACAGCTTCTCGCGGATCTTCGCGGCGGCCTCGGCCTTGGCCTTCTGCTCGTCGATGAAGGCCTGCTTCTCGGCGCGGATACCCTCGTCCCACTCGTCGTGGACGACCTGGCGGTCCTCGTCCTGGTCGAAGACGACGGCGTCGGACACGTCGTCGAGGCGCTGCCCCTTGCCGCCGCGCTGCTTCTTGAACTGGGCCTTGTACTGCTCCTCGAGGTCCTTCTCGTTGAAGCCTTCCTCGTCCTTGTCGCCGTCGCTCTTGCCCGTCTCTTTCTTGGTCTCTTTGCGCTTCACCTCGAGCCAACCCTCCTGGTCGACCTCGATGATGTTGATCTTGCGCAGCGGCTTTTCGCCGAGCTCGTCGTAGTCGCGCAGCTTGTAGAACCCGCGCCATAGCATCTCGACCGCGGGCTGCTTGGGGTCTTCGAGGTCGAAGAGGACCTGGTCGATCTTGAGCGACAGGTACTCGGGGCCCCGACTCATGTCGATCGTCACCGTCGGGTGGACGCCCGGCATCTTGAAGTAGAGGTTCCCCTCGGGGGTGAGGTTGGTGAAGTAGACGTCCTCGTCGCCGCGCACCTCGGGGACCTGCAGCTTGGGATGCGCCTCCTGGAAGGCCAGCGGGTGCATCAGCGGCAACTCGAGGTTGTCGTAGGCCGCGATGATCGGCTTGTCGTCCGGGTCCTCCTCGTCGAATTCCTCTTTGGCCTTCTCCTTGGCTTTCTTGGCGGCCTCGACGTCCCAGGTGTAGAGCCCGAAGTACTTGGCGCGCGGGTAGCACCCCATCGGATAGGTCGCCCAGCCGGCCGGGGTGCGCAGCTTGTCGAGGCTGAACTCGGCCAGCTCGACCACGTAGCCGTCGGGCTGGAGGAGGTCGTCGGGGTCCTCGATGTTGGGGAGCGGCACCTTGTCGACGCCTTCCTCCATGTGCGAGACGACGAAGCCCTTGCCGCACAGGTTGGACGGGTACGGCATCGTCGGGACCTCCGACTCCTCGAGCTTCCTCTTCTTCTTCTCGGGGCGCGCCCGCACGTACTTCGAGGCCCAGCTGTCGTCGGTGAGCTGGATGTCGCCGAACTCGGTCGCGCGGTCGCGCAGCGTGCCTTCCTCGTCCTTCAGCTTGCGCGCCTCGACCTTGGCGCGCTCGGCGAGGTCGTCCTTGAACTCGTCGTCGAGGTTCAACTTCGAGATGTCGAGCATCGAGGTCGAGTCCGACGAGGAGAAGAACTTGGCGTTGGGGTCCTCTTCTTTGGGCTCCTCTTCCTCGGCGTCGGGGTTGTCCTTCTTCTTCTTGGCGGCCTCGGCAGCAGCTTCGGCGGCGCTGATGGCGTCGGCCTCGTCGGCGGTCTCGGGCATGTCCTTGCCGAGCCGATAGGCCGAGACGACCTTCATCCCGTCGTCCTTCGCCTCTTCCTCGGCGAGCCGCTTCGCCGTCTCCTCGTCCAGCTTCTCGTCGGTCGCCCCGCCGCCAAAAGCCTTCTCGGCCAGCTTGGCGGCCTTCTCGTCACCCTTGGGCTTGGGCTTGTCGTCCTTCTTGTTCTTGGCCTCTTCCTCTTTCTTGAGGTCCTCCAGAATTTCCTTCTTCTTCTCGCGCCGTTCCTCGATGACCTGCCCGATGACCTGGGCCTCCGCCGCCATCTTCTGCGCGTCGGGGGGCAGGATGATCTTGGCCCAGCCTCCGAACGAGGACTCGTAGCGCAAGGGGAGCTTGTCGATCGGGGCCGGCTCCGAGAAGTCTGGGTCCGGCCAGATCCAGGTCTCGCCCTTGGCGAGGTCCTCGGCCGTGAGCCACTTCACGGGCGGGTACCAGATGAGATGGCGGTCGCCGAAGATGCGGAGACGCCGGGTCAGCACGTTGGGGATGCGCATCTCCACGTCGAACTGCGGCACCGGGCGCCCCTGAGGCGCATAGGCCGTGCCGCGAACGATGACGTCGACCTTGCCCTTCTCGAGGGCGATCTCCGACGGCGCGCGATAGCTCACCATCGGCGGCTCGCCGTCGTCGTAGGGCTCCTGCATGAGCGAGACCGGAGGCGTCACCGCGGGGCGACAGGTCGCGCTCATCATGTCGACCTCGAAGCGTCGCTTGATGATGACGACGATGCCGTGCTGGCCATCGATGCGACGCCCCGGCAGCCAGAAACCTTGCCATCCGTGTTGCTCGAACTCGGGCATGCTCGCTCCTCCCCGCTCGTGGCGCCCTGTCGGACGGGCGGCTCGAGTCGGCCGACCTGATCGGGGCCTCCTCGCGCGGCTTGTCCAGAGTCCCTCGGGAGGGACTCACGTGGGCGCGAAAGGTAGCTCACCCGATCTCGACTGACAACGCCACCTCGGACCTGCGCCGTGATGGACGGTGTTCAGCCTGGCTCCGACAGGCCTTCGGCGCTGATCGAGCCCGTCCGCACAAAAAGAAGCGCCCTGGCACGAGCGATCCGGGATGACGGCCAGGAGGCCGCCGAAGCAAGCGACAAGGCGACCTCGAGGTCACGGGATCTGCGGCCCCGAGCCCCGCGACGAGCGAGGCGCCGAAGACGCCTGCGCTCGGCGCAGCCGCGCGATTACTCGCAGAGGCCGAGGATGAACGACGTCGAGCGCGCCTCGCTGACACCGCAGGTGCGGGTCGCCTTGGGCTTCGACGCGTCGTCCCAGCCGACCTCTTCGTCGGTGCACTTGAAGAGCAGATCCGAGAGCAGCATCACGAGCTTGTCGTAGTCGCCCTTGATACCGACGAACGCGCGGACGCGACCCGGGTTCTCCTCGAGCCACTTCTTGAGGGGGCCGAGGTCGTCGGGCGTGCCGAGGTTCACGGTCTCACCCGGCACGCGCGCCGCGGTGGCCTCGTCGATCGTGATCGGCGTGGCGCGGATCTTCCCGGGGAGGATCTCGAGGTCGAACTCGTTCTTCTTGCCGGCCGGCGGGTCGCCCACGCGACCGACCAGCTGGCAGGTCGTCTTCGCGGCGTCTTCCTTGAACTGGTAATTGATGGTCGGCGAGTCGTCGGCCTGCGGGATGCGGAGCTTCAGCGCGGCGAGGCGCATCGACTCGTCGATGCGACGGCGGCCCACGAGGAAGATGTCCTTGACGCCGCTGCCCTCGCCGAGCTTCGCCGGGAAGGCGCGCACGGTGGCCAGGAACTGGGCGATGGGCGTGGCCCCCGGCATCTCGAGCACGATGCGCTGGTAGTCGATGCGGTTGCCCGGCTTGTCCTTGAGGTCGATGAGGAGCTTCGCGACGTCGGCGGCGAAGGTCGTCGGCAGGGTGCCTTCGTACTTCTCCGCCAGCTTCACGTCGGCGTCGGTCGTCGCGGTGATACCCGTGGTCGGCGAGAGCACGAAACGGACACCGCTGCGCCCGCCGATGGCGGCCACGGTCGACGGCAGGACGAGTTCTTCCTTGAAGGCGAGCGGGGTCTTGACGGCCGCCTCCATGGCGTCGCCGAACTGCTTGGCGACCTTCGCGAACACGCCGCCGCGATCACTGGCGCGATACTCGCGGGCCTGCTTGAGCAGGTACTCCTGGAAGGCGCGATCGGCCAGCGCCGCGCGGTACTCGTGCGGGACGCCCTTGCACTTGTCCTTGAGCGACTCGTGGAGGAGGCAGAGGCGCGAGATGTAGTCGCTCGACCCCTCGCCCATGCGGCGCGAGATCCCAAAGGCGATGCCGTAGGCCGGGTGCATCGCGTCCCACGCGATCGACCGATCCGAGAGGCTCGACAGGTTGAGGTAGCTCGCCGCGTGGACGAACCAACGATCGAAGCGCGCCTCGTCGCCGAAGGGAGGCTCGACGAAGCGCCAGCCCTTGGCCGTCTTGGCCTGCTCATCCGAGCGCGCCTTCGACTTCGCGACCTCGCCGTCGTAGCCCGACAGCGCGCCCATGTAGCGCGAGAGGGTCGTGACGCCGGTCCAGAAGTCGTTGACGTCCTTCAGGAAGGCGGCGCCCGTCTTGGCGGCGTCCTCGGCCGGGGTGCCCTGCGCGCCGACGTCGCGACCGGGGACCGGACGCGCGTTCTCCGCGAGCTCGTTCAGGGCCTGGGCGTCCGGGCGAAGGGTGACCGACTTGCGCCAGGCCATCATCGGATGGACGTCGCCGACGGCCTTGTCCTCGGGCTTGGGCAAACTCGTGTCGAGCGCCAGGTTGCGGTCGGCCTCGACCTTGGCGACGGCAGCCGCGGCGCGGTCGAACCGCGCATCACGTGCGGTGTTGAGGCGCTGCTGGAGCCCGGAATCACATCCCTGGGCCACGGGAAGCAGAGCGACGAGAACGACTGCGGCGGAACGAATGAACATCAGCATCTCCGGCTGGGGCCAGCCTAGCGGCCCGGGACTATTGACGTGAGGTTCGGCGGTGTCAAGCGCTTCTGCGGCCGTCCCGCGCCACATGCGCCGGGGTTGCGGGTTCGGACCCGCGAAAGCGCCCATGGTCGGTTGAAAACAGAGGCTTTCGAGGAGTAGTGTCTGCCGGTTCAGGCCCAGACCCGTCCACGCGCCGGAGCCTTCCCGTTGCAACAGACCCAGGCCGTCGCCGCCGAGTTCCTCTGTCCCGAGTGCGAGCGCATCTTCGCGACGGGCGACGAGCGCTGTCCCTATGACGGCACACGCCTCGTCAACCTCGGGGCCGGGCTCGCGCCGGGAACCGTCATCGACAACCGCTACACGATCAAGCGGCTGCTCGGGAAAGGCGGCATGGGTTCGGTCTACGTCGCCCGCCAGCACTCGATGGATCGCGACGTCGCGGTGAAGATCATGCACCACCGCGCCGACGGCAACCACGCGTCCGTGCAGCGGTTTTTCTGGGAGGTCCGCGCCGCGAGGCGGCTCCAGAACCAGCACACGATCACGGTCTTCGACTTCGGCCAGACCGAGCGCGGCAGCCTCTACCTTGCGATGGAGCTCCTCAAGGGGACCACCCTCGGCCACCGGTTATCCATAGATGCCCGCTTGCCTCCCGCCGTTGCGATGCGCATCGGCGTCCAGATCTGCCGCAGCCTCGAGGAAGCGCACGGTCACGGCATCATCCATCGCGACCTGAAGCCCGAGAACATCTTCCTGTCGCAGCGCAGCGGTCAGAACAACTTCGTGAAGGTGTTGGACTTCGGCGTCGCGAAGTTCCTCGACCCCGACGGTCAGATCCCGCTCACCCAGACCGGCACCGTCTTTGGGACCCCACGCTACATGTCCCCGGAGCAGGCCAATAGCGAGCCGGTCGACGCGCGATCGGACCTGTATTCGCTGGGGATCCTGCTCTACGAGATGACCGCGGGAAAGGTGCCCTTCGCCGAGGACAACCCCCTCGAGATTCTCTACAAGCACGTCCACACGAAGCCCATGCCCCTGGCCGAGGCTGCCCCGTGGCTCGATGCCGACCCCCGGCTCTCGCTGCTCGTGGACCTCCTGCTGTCGAAGCGACGCGAGGATCGCCCCGCCAACGCCCATGCGGTTCGGCAAGAGCTCGAGGCCATCCTCGCCTCGATGCCGAACGAGGGTGGGCTCGAGCTGCCGCCCGTCGAGGACGGCCCTCACGTCTCGCCGATGGTCGCCCTGAATGAGACCAGCGAGTCGCTCTCGGCCGGAGAACAGGGGCCGACCACGCTGGATGGCGCGGTCCTCCGCACCGCCGTGCCGACCCCGTCCCTCGGCATGCGCGGGCTGCGTCGCGACGGGGGCTCGGTGCGCCTCGTCGGCCGACGCTCCGAGCAGCAGCGCGCCAAGAAGGCCCTCGACGAGGCCCTGCGCGCGGGCACGCCGAAATTCCTCTGGCTCGCCGGCGAGAGTGGGCTCGGCAAGCAGCGCTTCGTGCGCTGGCTCGTGGAGACGGCCGTGAAGGAGCTCCGCGCGGTGGTCGCCCGTGGGGCCCGCGTGGGCGGCCTTGCCAATGGTCTCGCGGAGATGCGTGCCGCCTTCGACGACGTCCTCGGCACGGCCCTCCTCGAGCGGACCGCGCTGCGCGAGCGCATCGAGGAACATCCCGCCTTCTCGGACCGGCTCGAGCTCGATCTGGTCGAGGCGCTGGTGAGCTTCCTCCGCCCGCCGTTGGCCGCCGCGGGCGCCCCCAGCCCCGAGCTCGCCCCCGAGGACGACGCGCGTCGGCACCTGTTCTCGGCGCTGCATCGATTGCTCGTCCGCCTCGCCAAGATCCAGCCACTCTTCCTCGACTTCGGGCTCCTCAACGACGCCGATCCGATGACGCTCCGCTTCCTGGAGTTCCTCGCTGGGGCGCTGTCGCAGACGCCCTGCAAGATCGCCGTCGTCCTGCGCGTGGACACCGGCAACATGCGCCGCCATCACGTCCTCCGCAGCGTGCACGAGCAGATCGGCTGGCGCGGCGGACACGAGACCTCCGTCCACGAGCTCGTGGCTCTGCAGCGCCTCGACGGCGCCGACTTCCTCGAGTTCGCCCAGACCATCGGCCGCGGCTTCGGCCACCTCTCGCCCTATCTCCTCTACCTCTCGGGCGGCAACCCTGGCGACGCCGGCGAGCTCGTGCAGGCGATCGAGCAGAACGCCGAGCACCTCCGCTTCGCGCGGACCTGGACTCCGCTGGGCCAGCGCGTGGTGCTGGGCGACCTGCCCTCGACCCTCATCGATCGGGCCGAGCGCGTGCTGCTGGTGGCGGTCGAGCGCCTCGGGGACTCGCGCGATGCGCAGATCATCCTCAGGCACGCGGCGCTCCTCGGGCTGAGCTTCGACGTCTCCGTCCTCGAGACCGCGCTCGAGCGCGGCGAGAAGGCCGAGGTCCTCGACGCGGTCGAGGACACGATCGAAGTGCTGGTCCAGACGGGCTGCCTGCACGAGGAGAAGGCCGGGCGATTGCGCTTCGATTCCGGTGTCTTGAGAGAGCTCGTGCTGTCGCACATCCGCTCGCCGAGAATGCTCAGGAAGCTGCACGCGGTCATCGCCGAGACGCTCGAGCACCTCTCCGATCCGGCGGGCCGCGATGGGCGCGCCATCGAGCTGGCCGCTCACTGGGACGGGGCCGAGGCCTTCGACAAGGCGCTCGGCTACCGCCTCGTGACGGCGCGGCGGGCGCGCGCGGCCGGGCACAAGGACGAGGCCATCCAGGCCTTCGCCCTCGCCCTCGAGACCCACCAGCGCCTCGGACCGGGGGCGCGCGGCGACGCGGCGGAGCGCGAGATCCTCCTCGAGCTCGGGCGCTTGCGCTTCGAGCTCGGCATCTACGAGGTCGCCGCCGAGAACTTCAAGCAGCTCATCGAGCGGGCCCTGGGCCTGGGTGACCTGCGGCTCGTGGCCGAGAGTGAGCTCGGCCTGGCCGAGGTCGAGGACGCGCTCGCGGAGTATGGGTC
>JAEUKJ010000634.1 GCA_016792665.1 Deltaproteobacteria bacterium
ACGCGCATCCCGACGAGCTTCGGCCCGCCATCGGCCATCGGCACCGACACGAACACCACGAGGCCCGCGACCTCGATGGCCCCGTTCGCATCGGGCGTCATCTCGAAGCCGGTCCCGCCGAGGATCAGCTCGCGCAGGCCCAGCGTCGTGGTGCACGTCGGGAGCTCGTCGCCGCTCGCGGGTGGGTCACACCCCTCGCCCTGCCCGATGTAGAAGTTGAACTTCAGGAGCGGCGAGACATCGAGGCGCGCATTCTTCACGCGCAGCCCGATGAACACGTGCTGGCCGCCCTGCGGGCCGTAGTGGACCTCCGGCCCCTGCAGGTCCCCGAACGAGACGAAGGTCTCCTCGCCGGTGCCGACCTCGACCTCGAGCGGCGGCCCGAGATCTGCCGGGCACGACGCGAGATAGAAGTCCCCGGGGTCCGGGCTCGTGTCGCCGCAGCCGAAGCGATCGACCTCGCACGGGCTCGGCGTCGACGGTCCGCACGTCAGCCCGGGCAAGGTTGCGAGCGCGAGCCCACCGACCGCGATCCCCCCGACCCAGCGCGCAATCTCTCTCTTCGTCATGGCCCGCGACCTCCGTCACCGCGCCCGAGACTATGCCCAGAAGCCCCACGTTTCCAGCGCCATATCGCGCCACCACCACCGCGCTTGCCGCGCCGCATGAGACCCCGTAGCGTGCGCCCATGCTCACCCCGCTTGCCCTGTCCGCTGCCCTCATCGCCCTCGCGACGGTCGGCGACACCCCGGGGACGAGCCCTCCCCCGGGCCCCACCAGCCTCACGCTGACCCTGGTCATGCCGGCCTCGGGCACGGTCGTGAAGGTCCCGGGCGACCTCGCCGCGCGCTGGGAGCTCGAGGGCACCGTGACCCTGACTCCGGCCGGCTGGCGCCCGACCGACCGCCTCATCGCGCTCGGTCCCGACGGCCGCCGCGCGGCCACCATCGCCGTCCAGAAGAAGGCCTGCATCCCACCCGCGAGCCTGGCCGACGTCTCGCCCTGGCCGACGCTCGGCTTCGCAGGCATCCGCAACGTCGATGCCGAGCGCCGCACCATCACGAGCTGCAAGGCCCCCGACCTCGCGATCGAGCTCCGCTTCGCCCCGACCCTGCCGGCCGATCCGATCGACCTCGTGGAAGAAGCCGACCGCTGGGAGCCGCTCGTTGCCGCGCTGCACTCGGCCTACGGCAGCGTCGAGACTCAGGTCCCCACGCCCGACGCCCTGGCCCGACTCACCCTCGACGCGACGCCCGAGCTCGCCGCCGACCTCGCGTCACTCTCGAATTCCATCACGCTGCTGGGCGGCCAGACCCTCACCGGGCCCCCGTCGCCCGGCGCCGCACCCGGCCCCCCTCCCGGCGACGCCGCACGCTGGCACCACCGCAAGGCCGGCGAGTACGACTACTTCCGCCTCGTCGCGCCGACCGGTGCCGGCCTCTCCCTCCAGCTCATCCCCTTTGCGGCCAAGTACACCTGCGAAAAGGCGATGGAGTATGCCACCAAGCCGCACCCGCCCGCGCCTTCCGACGCGCCGCCGCTGGTCCCGCCCCCGGGCTGGGATCGCGCCCAGCCTATCGGTCCCAAGAGCGGCGCCTTCTGCCTCCGCACCGACAAGGGTGGCCTCATCGTCATCGCCGCTTCGCTGCTCGAGCCGCGCGCCTGGCTGCCGCTGGCGGGCCCTCAGCTCACCCGCCTGGCCGAGGCCTTTGGCCGCTGAGGGCTCGTGCCAGGTGACGCTCGGGTGCAACGACGGACTCGGGCGGACCAGGGCGCGATCGTCACGGCGCTCCAGCAGATCGCTGCGGTGGCAGGGGCAACGCCCGGAAACGGTCCCCACGACCTCGTGGGAGCCGTCTCCGAGGGTCGCCCCCGGCCTCCGAGCGCCACTCGGGGCGCGGGGGCGAGGCTCGTCGGGGGGCTCCGAGAACGCTCGGCAAGCCCCTTCAACCCTTGCCAACGGGCTCAGAGCGGCGCTCGGGGACCGCTTCCGAGCCTCGACGTCACGGCGCGAGCGGGTCCGGGGCCGGGCTGGCGGGGTCCCCGCCTTCCTCGCGGTTGACCCGGGTCGCGTCCTTCCAGGGGGAGAGGACAGCCCGGACGAGCTCGGAGTCGCCTGGGTAGGCGCGGAGGATATCGATCTGGGTGCGGTCGATGAGACCTTCCAGGTCCTCCAACAAGGCGCGACGCCGAATATCGTGGGTCTGGGCCTCGGCGGCGCGGGTCTTGCGCGCACGGTCGGCCGCGCCGAGCGCCTCGGAGGCGGCCGCGAGCGCGTCGGCCAAGGCGTCGTAGTCGGGATGGCCCAGGGCGCGCAGCTTCAGGACGAGGCCGCTGCCGAGCTCGCTCGCCTTGCTGGCCCCGAGCCGCGTCGCGTCCGAGGGGCGCAGCCCGCCGAACAGGAGGGCGTAGGGCGCCTTCTTGGCGTCACGCTCGGCGTCCGAGAAGCTCCTGGTGCCGATTCGCTTCACGGCCTTGTCCCACGCGAGGTCCGCCCGCCGTTGGAGCGAGGCCGCCTTGATGAGCCCCTTCCGGGCAGCGTCGCGGATCTGCCGCTCGGCCGCCACACGCTCCTCGAAAGCGACCCACGTCGCGGAGACCGAGGTCAACGCGGGATCTGCCTCGAGCGCGGCTTGTACCGACCAGAGGTAGTCGACCGTCGCCTCGAGCGACCAGGTATCCGGGATTTGATAGGACACAGGCACCCCACTTGGAGTCCACGCGCACCCGCGAGCGACCGCGACGCGCAGCCGACCGGGTGCGTGAATGAGAGGGCTCCAAAGTAGCGCGACTTCGCTCCGCTTCGCAAATCGTCGAAGCGGGGCCGATCTCAGCCCAGATCCATGGCGGCCGTGCCGGTAAGTTCAGGGGCGCCACCAACGCGGCGCACGGTCGACGCGTGCCTCGATTTTCGGGAGCATGGTGGCTTCGATGTGGTCGATGACCGCGCCCGCGTTGGCGACGATCTTTACCCACGTCGCAAGGCTATCGACTGGGTAGCGGTCACTGGCGTGCTTGCCGCTCCAAACTGGCACATCGAAGTTCGCTCCCCAGCCGGGGCCGTGAACAAGCCAACTGACCAAGACGCCGTGGGTCATGGGACCGACGTCGAAACAGGCCTCTACCCCATGCCCTCGCGCGGTTCGCTTGACCAGCACGTACTCCCCGTGACCGGACCGACTCGCGTCGTACTTGTATCCGCGCGGCTTGAACGCCGAGACCAGGTCCGCCTTGAGGGGCGGCGGTCGCTCGACGAAAGGAATGGGGGGCTCGGGAAGCGCGAACGGAAACCCTACAGGACTCACGCCCGCCGTCGCATCGCGGCGCCAGTTCCATCCCAGTGCGAGTATCTCCGCGCGCCTCTCGTGCTCCTCGTCCGACTCGGGCTCGAAGATCCACCCCGACCTCACCTTTCCGAGGGCGGAGACGAGGACGTCTGCTCGCGGATCGCGGGGCGGGGGTGGGCTCTCGTCCAGATCGCCGCCTCGGTGATGCTCGACGCGGCACGAAACATCGATCTGCCGTTGCGCGAAGGCCGACGAGTAACGGAGCCTCAGAGCAGGATGCCACCCCGAGCGGGATCCGTGGCCCGGGACGGGCTCGCCAAACAGCGGGTGCGGCACGAGGACCTCGGCCCTCCCGAACTTGTAGGTGACAAAGACCAGCCTCAGCCAACGGGTCAACGCGGAGAGAGGCGTTGGCGCAATGTTCCAGTCGGGCTCATTCAGGTCATTCAGGGTAGAGAGTCTCGCCACGCCCTCTTGCGAGAGTAGGCCTTCGCCGCGCGACTCATAGCGCGCGAATGCGGGCTCGTCCTTCAGCACCTTCTGCACCGCAGACCGCTTGAGCGTCAGGTTGTCTTCGAACGAGAACCAGCACCCCGGATCCGGAACCCCGGTTCGCTCGAAGGCCTGCACGACCAGGCTCACGATCGTGTCGTTGCTCGCTGTCTTCGGGACGGTCAGGTCGTGAGCCTGGAAGATGCGCATGGCCGGGTCCTGCGTGGATCAGCCGAGATCCATGGCGGCCGTGCCGTCGTCGCCGAAGCTCGTGGCGGGGACGCCGAAGCGGTTCAAGAGCGCGATGAAGAGGTTCGACATCGGCTGCTGGGTGCGCACGAGGTGTCCGGGGGTGAGGGTGCCGCCGCCGCGGCCGAGCAGCACGACCGGGAGATCGGTGTGGGTGTGGGCGTTGCCGTCGGCGATCTCGCTCGAGAAGAACATCGTCGTCTGGTCGAGGAGGCTCACGCCGTCGAGATCCTTCTCGGCGTGCAGGCGGCGCGCGACCTCGGCGAGCTGGCGAATCTCCCAGCGATTGATGATCTCCAGCTTGCGGAAGTTCTCGGGGTCGCTCTGGTGGTGCGAGATGTCGTGGTGCCCGCCGGTCACGGTCGGGTCCACGAAGGTGTAGCTGCGGCCGCTGCCGGCGTTGGCCAGCATGAACGTCACGACCCGCGTGAGGTCGCAGCGGAACGCGGTCACGATGAGGTCCGCCATCAGCGACAGGTGCGTCGTCAGGTCGTACGTCTCCGGCGGGAGGGCGGTCGGCGCACACACGCTCTCGTGCGCACCGTCGAGGCGCGCCTCGAGCTCGCGCACACCGGTCAGATATTCGTCCAGCTTCTGCCGGTCGCTGGCACTCACGCGCCCCCTCAAGGACGTCGCATCGTTGCGCACCCAGTCGAGGATGCTGCGCTTCTGGCGCTGCTTGCGCTCGCGCACCTCGGCCGTCTCGTTCGGGTCGTAGCCCGCGAAGAGGCGGTCGAAGACGACCCGCGGGTTCACGATCTTCGGCAGCGGCGTCTGCACCCCGGCCCAGGAGATATTGCGCGTATAGGCGCACGAATATCCGGAATCGCAGCCGCCGAGACTGCCACCCCCGTCGAGTCCCAGCTCGAGCGAGCCGTAGCGCGTGACCCCGGCCATCGACTGCGCCGCGACCTGATCGACGGAGATGCCGTTCTGGATGTCGTCGCCGTCGGTCTTGCGCACCTTCCGGCACGTGAGGAAGGCCCCGGTGCCAGCCCCGTGATCGCCCGCGCCGTCCGGTCGACCGGGCAGGTTCTGCACCCCGGAGAGCACCAGGGCGTGCGCTTTCATGTCGCCGAGGTCATCCAGGATCGGGCTCGTCCAATTGGCGCCGGTCGCGGCCGGCGTCCAGCTCGGCATGTGGATGCCGTTGGGCACGTACACGAAGAGGAGCCGCTTGGGCTTTGGCACGTCGGCCGCGCGCGCCGCGTGACGCCGCGAACCCACCAGCGACGCCAGAGCCGGCAGGGCCAGGGCCACGCCCGCCCCGCCGAGGAAGAGGCGCCGCGACATCCCCTGCTTGCGAATCTCGTCGCTCATGGCGCCTCTCCTTCGCGCATCCGGAACGCCTCGCTGGTCGTGACGAGCTCGATGAGGGCCGGGAAGCGATAGCCGCGCTGGGCGAAGTCGGCGACGATGCGGTCGAGGAGCGGCTCGTCCTCGCCCACCAGCCCACGCCCGAGCGCGTAGATCATGACCTTGTCGACGATGCAGGCCGGCAGTCGCGCGTCGTTCGCGATGATGTCCGACAGCGCCACGCCCCCGTCGAAGGGCTGCCCGCGGAGCTCGCTGGAAGCGTCGATGGGATAGCCGTTGTCGGTGTCGCGCCACTGCCCGATGCCGTCATAGTGTTCCAGCCCGAACCCGATGGCGTCCATCGCCTTGTGGCAGGTCTTGCAGCGCTCCTCGGTCTTGTGCATCTCCATCTTCTCGCGCAGCGTCTTGGCGGGCGCGCCGGGCTCGGTGACCTCGATGAGGCCCTCGACCCCGGGCGGCGGTGGCGAGGGCTCGGCGCACAGGAGCTGCCCGAGCACCCACTTGCCGCGCCGCACGATCGAGGTCCGAAACGGCGTCGAGAGCGCCGTGAGCAGCCCCGCCTTGGTCAAGATCCCCTGGCGCGGAGCGCCCTCCAAGGAGACCAGCCCCCAGGCATCGTCGTTGGCCGGGACGCCCGCGTGCTCCTCGATGCCGTAGTGCTCGGCCAGGCGACGGTTCACGTAGGTGTCGGTCGCCGTGAGGAGCTCGATCATCGAGCGCGTCGAGGGCTGCCGCGAGACCCCCATGACCCCACCCGTCACGCCGTCGAAGACGAAGCTGCGGAAGAAGAGGCGCAGCTCCTCGCTCATGGCGTGGCGCAGGGCATCGTCGAACTCGGGGAAGGACCACGGGTCCGGGATGGCGTTGTCGACGTCGCGAATGTAGAGCCACTGGCCCGCGAAGTTCTGCACCAGGGCCTCGGCCCGCGGGTCGGCCAACATGCGCTGGACCTGCGTGGCGATGCCCTCCTTCGTGTCGAGCAGGCCCTGCCCCGCGGCGGTCAGCAGCGCGGCGTCGGGCATCGTGCTCCACAGAAAATACGACAGGCGTGTCGCCACTTCGTAGCCGTCCAGCGGCACGGCCGAGGGCGAGCTCGGGTCGGGCGGGATCTCGGCGCGGAAGAGGAAGCGCGGCGACATCAGCACGGCCTGGATCGCCACGGCCAGGGTCTCGCGGAGCGTCGCCCCGTCGGTCAGGGTCTGGTCGACCAGCGCCGCCAGCGACGCCGCATCCGCCTCCGAGAGGGGCCGCCGCCAGGCCCCGCCGGCGAGCTTAGCCAGGGCGGCGTCGAGGCAGGCGCGGTCGAGGACCTCGGGCCGGCACGCGATGTTCTTGGCCCACATCGTGTCCGCGTACACGTCCAGGACGGTCGGACCGGTGACGCCGAAGAAGTCGACCCAGGCGTTGCGGTCGGAGGCGGGCGAGACGGTGTCGTCATAGTAGTCGTTGATGAACTCGACCTGCATCGAGTGCTGGCCCGCCTCGAGCTCGACCTCGAGGGTGGCGGTGGTCATCGTCGGTGTGAGGTCGAGGGTCTGGATCGGGCGCCCATCGATCGATACGAGGAGCTTGGCGTGCTCGGTCCCAGCCTGGTCCTCGCGCCCCCTGACGACCACCGTCCAGCGCCCCGCGCGTGGTAGCACGAAGCGGCTCGAGAGCTCGCCCTGACTCCAGAGCAGAAAGGCCGTGTCGCTCGGGGCGCCGTAGCCGCCGACGACCGTGAGGCTCTCGCCCTCGGTCACGAAGACGAGCGCGTCGTCGATGGGCGGCGTCGTGATCT
>JAEUKJ010000637.1 GCA_016792665.1 Deltaproteobacteria bacterium
TGCGCCCGACGCCCAAAGCGCATCCTCGGGCCCCGTCTCCCTCGCCCTCCCGCGCCCATGGCCCAGCCCCCCAACGACGTCCCCCACCCGTCCCGACCCGACGACGAGCGCGCCTTCGTCACCCACGCCAGCGAGCTCGCCGTCCACTGGGGTCGCCACTGGATGCTCGGCATCACCGCCGTCGCCCTCCTCTGGTGGCCCACCGACCTCTGGGTCTTCGGCGACCGCCCCGACGTCCAAGCCACCTTCGCCTGGATCCGCGGCCTCGGCATCGCCCTCCACCTCCTCTGCTACGCCGCCCTCCGCGGCTCGGCCTGGGTCCGCACCCGCTCGCTCGTCCTCCTCCCCCTCTACGGCGCCCTCGCCATCACCCTCCCCGCCTTCGCCCTCTCCCGCCTCGGCGGCCCCAGCTCGGGCTGGTTCGGCTACCTCTACGTCGCCCTCCTCCCCTCCGCCTTCTTCCCCCTCCCGCTCCTGGCCCGCGCCCTCGCCACCGCCTTCGCCGGCCTCACCCTGGCGCTCGCCTACTTCGGCAGCCACCCCGAGCACCTCTCCGACCCGATGGCCGCCTCCGCCCTCAGCTACCTCCTCTTCGACGTCGCCCTCGTCGTCGGCCTCGGCGCCGTCATGCACGGCGTCGTCCGCCGCGCCTTCTTCCAGTCCCTCGCCCTCTCCCGCGCCAGCCACGCACTCGGCGACCTGAACCGCCTCCTCGACGCCCGCGTCCAGGAACAGGCCCTCGCCCTCCAGCACCTCGCCGGCGGCGTCGTCCAGGCCCGCGACGTCGAACGCAGCCGCATCGCCCGCGAGCTCCACGACGAGCTCGGCCAGGAGCTCACCGCCGCCCGCATGGCCCTCTCTCTCACCCGCCGCCGCCACATGCGCGACGACCCCGAGGTCCTCGGCCCGAAGCTCGCCGAGCTCGAGCGCCTCCTGAACCGCACCGCCTCGTCGACCCGCGACCTCATCAACCGCCTCCGCCCCCGCGCCCTCGACGAGCTCGGCCTCGGCCCCGCCGTCGAGGCCCTCGTCGCCGACCTCCGCGCCGGCACCGGCCTCGCCCTGACCCTCACCCTCCCCGACGGCGACGCCCTCGCCGCCGTCCCACCCGACCCCGCCACCGCCGTCTATCGCTTTGTCCAGGAGGCCCTGACCAACGTCCTCCGCCATGCCTCCGCCAGCGCCGCCACCGTGACCCTCCACCTCGACCAGGCCCTCACCGCCACGGTCGAAGACGACGGCGTCGGCCTCGACGAGTCCGCCATCAGCCCCTCCTCACACGGCATCGCCGGCATGCGCGAGCGCGCCCTCGCCCTCGGCGGCAGCCTCACCATCGCCCCGGCCCAGGCGTTCCCCCGCACCGACGGCCTCGCCGCCGGCCGCACCGACGGCCGCCCTGGCACCCGCGTCACCCTGCGACTCCCCCGATGACCCGCCCGCGCCGCATCTTCATCGCCGACGACCATGGCATCGTCCGCCACGGTCTTGCCGCCCTCGTCTCCGACAGCGACGACCTCATCGTGGCCGGCCTCGCCGCCGACGGCCGCGCCGTCCTCGACGCCCTCGACACCGCCGACTGGGACCTCCTCGTCCTCGACCTCAACATGCCCAAGGTCGCCGGCTCCGAGGTCTTCGCCGAGGTCCGCCGCCGCCGCCCCGCCCTCCCCGTCCTCATCTTCTCGGTCCACGCCCACGACGCCCTGGCCCGCGACTTCCTCGCCAACGGCGCCGCCGGCTACCTGGCGAAGGACCTCCCGCCCGACGAGCTCCTCGCCGCGATCCGCCTCGCCGCCCACGGCGCACCCGTCCCCCGCGCGCCCGCCGACCCTCCCGCGGACCGGCCACGCGCCCCGCACGAGACCCTCTCGCCCCGCGAGTACCAGGTCTTCGCACTCGTCCTGGCCCACCTCTCGCCCGGGGAAATCGCCGCGCGCCTCGACCTCGGCCCGAGCACCGTCTCGACCCACCTCGCCCGCATTCGCCAGAAGCTCGGCGCGCGCAACGTCGCCGACATCGTGGACTACGCGCACCGCGCCGGCCTCGCCTGACCTGGCCATCCGCTGCGGCCGTTCACCGCCCCCCTGACCCGCAGGCTACTTGCGCTTGCGCTCGGCCACCGGCGCCTCGACCTTCGGCGCCTCCACCTTCACGGCTGGCCTCGCCACGGGCGCCACCACCTCGGGCTCGCGCGGGACCACCGGCGTCCGCACCGCCCCGACCCCGGTCCCGACCGCGCCGATCTTGCCCAACAGCGCCGGCACATCGATGCCACTGGCCTTCAGCTGCTCCACCAACCCAGCGACCTTCCCGGCCGCCGACCCGCCCTCGGCGCCCGAGCTCCCGACGAAGGTGAGCTGGTCGACATGCGCATTGCGCACGGTCCCGACCATGATCCCCACCAGCGTCCGCAGCTTCTCCAACAAGAAGATCTCGCGCGCCGAGTCGCCCGCCTCACGCCACTTGGTCGCGAGCTGCTTCAAGCCCTCGGCCGTCGCCACACCCGACTCGCGGATCGGCGCGACCTCGGCCTGCGCCTCGGCTTCCTTCTGGGCCTTGTACGCCCGGGCCGGCGCCACCAGGTCGGCCTCCAGCTGCACGCGCACCTGCTCGATGCGCGCCCGCTGCACCCGCAGCTCCGCCTCGGCCCGCGCGATCTGCGCCTCGATGTTCGCCTTCTCGCGCGCCACCACCGCCGGCCTCGCCGTCGTCGCCCCGATGATGCGCTTCTCCGCCTCGGCCTTCTGGATCTCGGTCGTCGCCGCGATCTGCGCGATACGCGTCCGCTGCATGTTCAGGGCGCCCTGGATCGCCGACTCCGACTGCCGCTCCGCCTCGGCCGACCGTGACCGCTTCTGCAGCTCCGCGTTCTGCTTACGCCCCTTGGCCTCGAGGTACCCGACCTCGTCCGCCACCGTTTGGATCTTCAGCGTGTCCAGCATCAGCCCCAGCCGCCCCAGATCGCTCTCCGCCTCCTCGATGAGCTCGCGCGCGAAGCTCTCCTTGTCTTCATTGACCTGCTCGGGCGTCAGCCGCGCCAACACCCCGCGCAGGTTCCCCTCCAGGGTCTCGCGCGCCATCTTGGCGATCTCCTCGCGCGACTTCCCGAGCAGCCTCTCGACCGCGTTGTCCAACCCCGGCGCCTCGCCGTCGATCTTGACGTTGGCCACGCCCTGCACGTTGAGCGGCACGCCCTCGCTCGTGTAAGCGCCCTGCACCGACACATCCACCGACATGTTGGTCACATCCAGCCGGCTGACACTCTCGATGAGCGGAATCCGCAAGCCGCGCCCGCCGCGCACCGCCCGATAGCCGACCCGCGCCCCCTCGCGCTTGGGCGGCCCCGAGAAGATCACCACCTCGGACGGCTGGCAGATGATGACCAGGCTCTTCACCGACAACAGCACGACCAGCACCGCCAACACGACGACGCCGACAATGACGAGCAACGGGTCCATCAGCGGTTCTCCTTGGTGCTCTCGCCGCTCGCGAGGATCTGCGCCACATCCACCCCGACCGTGTCCTTGATGCGCTCCAGGATCTCGCCGACCACCTTCGGAAAGGCCCCGACGTAGCGCGCCAGACTCTCCCCGTCGCCGTTGTCGATGATGTTGACCTGCCCGACATCCAGGGTCGAGGTCACGCTCGCCACGTCGGCCAGGATGTGGTCGATCTGCTGGATCAGGAACACCTCGCGCGCCCGGTCCCCGGCCACCTTCCAGGCTGCATACATCGCCGAGAGAGCCTCACCCTGGGCCCGCCCCGTCTCGGCCCGGATGGCCGCATCACCCGCCGCCCTCAGCGCCGCCGCCTCGGCCTCGCGCTGCGCCGGGATGATCTGCTCGGCCTCCAGCCGCAGCGTCTCGAGCTCCTTGCGCACCGTCTGCAGCTCGCGCTCGGCCGTCGCCCGCGCCTCGCGCCCCGCCGCCACCGTCCGCTCTTCCTCCGACTTCGCCCGCGCCTCGAGCTCGGCCTTCTGCCGCTGCAGCTCGTTCTCCTGCTCGGACACCCGAGAGGCCGCCTGCTCGGCCGCCACCCGCCCGCGCATGCTGGCCGCCGCGATGGCTTCTTCGGCCTCGCGCGTCGCGTTCGACTCGGCGATCTCTGCGTCGCGGATGACCTCGGCGATGCGCACCCGGCTGATCGAGTCCAGGTACTTCACGTCGTCGGTCACGTGCTGGATCTTGAACGTGTCGACCTGCAGCCCGAGCTTCCCGAGGTCATCGGCGACCTCCTGACGCATGACCTCCGACAGCTTCTGCCGGTCGTGGTTGATCTCCTCGGGCGTCAACTGCGCGATGACCCCGCGCAACGTCCCTTCGAGGGTCTCCTTCGCGACCTTCTGGATCTCACTCGTCGACCGCCCCAGGAAGCGCTCGATCGCGTGGTGCACGTTCGGCTCGTCGAGCGTGATCTTCACGTTCGCCACCGCGTCGACGTTCACCGGGATATTGCCCTTGGCGTAGGCCGCACGAATGCGGATGTCGATCGGCATGGTGGTGAGATCCATCCGGTCTACGCGCTCGATGATGGGCCAACGGATCGCCCGCCCACCCGCGACATAGCGCCAGCCGACCAGCTCGCCCTCGGCGTTCCGGTGCTTCCGCCCCGAGAAGATCAAGAGCTCATTGGGCTGCCCGATCTTCAGGAAGCTCCGGACGAACGTGAAGATGAGGAACAGGCTCAGCAAGATGACGCCTGTCCAGATCCCCGCGGACTTGAGCTGCCCCAGCGTCTCCGCGTCGAGGGCCCCGAAGACCCCCAGCCCGATGTCGTTCATGACTCCTCCTCGTGCGTTCTCCGCACGCGCTCGTCCAGCCCGAGCCGCGCCCCACGCGCCCCGAGCAGGTCCCCTTCCAACGCCACCACCGCGCGCCCCTCGCGCATCGCCAGCACCACCACGCGCGCCCCGCGCGGCAGCCGCGTCCCACCCTCGGCCAACACCGCCAGGAGCTCGCGCCCCGCGCCCGAGCGCCGCGCCTCGTGCCCCGAGCGCGCCTTCGACCCCGGCCCTCCGTCGTGCAGCACGACGATCTTCGAGACCTGCCCCACGTCCAGCGCGTGCACGAGCTCGCCCACCCGCCCGACCCACGACTCCGCCGTGCGCGTCGACCCGACCGGCTGCCTCAGCGACATCACCAGCGCGCTCGCACCGAGCCCCGCCCCGGCCCCGACCGCCCCCGACACCAGCCCCGCCACCGGCTCGCCGACGCCCGCGAGATAGGTCAGCGCCAACCCCGTCAACCCGAAGAAGCACGCCGCGAAGAACCAGAAGCGCGGCGACAGGAACGGCAGGAACGGCGAGTGCGCCCCGTGCGCCTGACCATGCGCCTCGGCCTCGGCATGCAGGCCGCCGTCGACCTCGCCGACCTCGCCGCCGTCACCATGCAGGCCGGCATCGGTGTCGTGGTCACCCCCGCCTATCAGCGAGAAGCCGACCATGAACCCGCCCACCACGGCCGTCACGAGATAGATTGCGAGCACGTCGGGACTCTACCCCGATGCCCGCCCGGGTCAACCGGGTCAACCGGGTCCCGGCCCGCCACCGCCCGTCCACGGCGTCCGCTTCCCGGCGCCCTTCGCCTGACGCCCGACGCCCGACGCCCGACGCCCGACATCCATGTCCCGGCGCCTCCGTCTCGGTCCCGGTCTCTGTCCCGACGCGACGCGACGCGCTACCCTCCCTCCATGCTCTCGATCGTCTCCCTCCTGGCCGCCACCGTCGTCTCGGCGCCCGACCGCTCGGACCTGCGCTTCGATGTCCTCGCCACGCCCTTCGACTTCGCGTCGATCCTCTGGCGCTACGACGACCACCCCGACGGCGTGCGCGTCGACGCCGTCCAGCACTGGTTCGCCGCCGAGGTCGAAGGTCGCGTCGCCCCTCCACTCCGCCTCGGCCTCTACGCCGCCTTCGGCAGCGGCACCATCGACGGCCGGAATCCGACGAGCCTCACGACCCTGGTCCCGCGCCTGGGCCTGGACCTCATCGCCGCGGGCCCTCACCGCGTCGGCCTCTCCCTCGACCTCCAGTGGCCCTTCCGCCTCGCCCTCGACTCCGACCCACCGCAGGACGGCGCGCTCGGCCCGCTGCCCTGGATCGAGGTCTCCTTCGGCACCACCCACGACTTCGCGGCGCTCGGCGTGAGCTCGCGCGTCTGGCCCGGCGACGGCCGCCTCGCCAGGGCGAGCTACGGCACCTGGCTCTCGCCCACCGCGCGCCTCGTCGTCGGCGTTGCCGCCATGGCGCGCCTCACCCGCAATCCAAGCACCACCGACGCCCTCTCCGGCGCCACCGTCTACGGCGAGCTCGACTTCCTCCATGGCCCCTCCCACCCGCTCCGCTGGCTCCTCCGCGCCGAGCTCGGCTACAGCCTCGGCGTCACCCTCGGCGTCGGCGTCGACTGGGGCCGCCGCACCGGCCACGCCCCCTGACATCCACTCGCGCTCGCCTCTCGCGGTCTC
The DNA here is from genome assembly GCA_016792665.1 of Deltaproteobacteria bacterium. GTDB lineage: Bacteria > Myxococcota_A > UBA9042 > PHBI01 > PHBI01 > WYBB01. The sequence continues at coordinate 6,460 of JAEUKJ010000637.1, forward strand.
TTCGCGACGCTCGGCATGCGCGCTTGTCACCCGCGTGGGCGCGGCGATACGCTGCGCCCATCCATGCAGCACATCATCTCGAACGCGCCGGTCTTCCTCGGCGCTTCTGACCTTGCGCACCGCGACGCCGGTCCCATCGCGCTAGTCGAGTCCGCCTACGCACTGGACGGTTCACTCCAGGACTGGCTCGCGCGCGTCGTCGCCGCGGCCCAGGTCCTCACGCCCCGCCTCGGCGTG
>JAEUKJ010000335.1 GCA_016792665.1 Deltaproteobacteria bacterium
GCGATCGCCTGCTCGAGGTCCTCGGGAAGGGCCTCACCGAACGCTTCGACCCGCTCGACGACCGCCTGGATGGCGGCGTTCCACTCGACCCAGGGGTCGATGTCGCCGGCCTCGCCAGCCGGCGCGAGCTCGGCTTCGATCGTCTCGGGCTCCGGCTCCGGCTCGGGCTCGGGCGGACGCGGCGGCGCAGCCTTCTTGGGGGCGATCACCGGCGGCGCCGAGACCGTGCGATCCTCTTCCTCGATCGCGGGACGCGGCGCCTTCGCAGTCGAGACCGCGGGCTTGGGCGGGGCCGGCGGGCGCGGCGGCGGCAGCGGCGCCACCGGGGCGGACGCGACCTTGTTCGACACGGGCGGAGGCAGCGGGACCTCTTTCTTCGCGGGCGCCGTGGGCGGCGTCGGCGGGGCTTCCTTGCGCGCGGGGGGCAGCGGGGCCGGGGCCTTCTTCGGCGGCTCCTCTTCCTCGTCATCGGGCATCGCCGAGATGGCGCGCGTCGACTCGTCCTCGTCGACCTCCATCGGGGGCGGGCTCGGCGGCAGGTGGCGCGCAGGCACGACCGGCTTCGCGCGCGGTGCGGGGGCCACTTCGGGAGCGGCCTCCTCCCCGTCGAAATCGGGCTCGACCGGATCGACCGCGGCCGTCGAGGCACGCGCGGCGCGCGGCTCGGCGGGGGTCGGGCTGGCCGAGTACGGAGCGGTCATGCGCTGCGAGGGGTGTTGCTCCGCCGGGCGCGAGAGGCGGATCACGAAGTCGCCGATGAAGACCTTGTCCTCATAGGTGAGGAGCTCGGGCGCGGTGATGCGCCGCCCGTTGACGTAGGTGCCGTTGGTCGAGCGCAGGTCGACGATGACGACCTTGTCGTGTTTGTCGACCAGGCGCGCGTGGCGCTTGGAGATGTTGCTCCGGGGGAGGACGATGTCGCTGCCCGTGGCGCGACCGATCGTGACTTCCTCCTTCTCGAAGATGAGTTGACGCTCTTCTCCGTTCTTCTCACGGATGGTCAACGCCAACATCGCCGCTCTCCTTTCTTCGCCGTCTTCGCCGTCGGGCCCTATCGACGTCCGCGCCCCAGCGCGTCGCCAACCCCGAGGCCGCTGCGCCCGAGCACCCCACGAACAGGGACCGGGCGTAGACCGTCGATGTTGTCGACCGGAGGCCGCCTCTTGTCAACTCGCGCCCCCTGGGTTCACGCCGAGGTCCGGCTCGGCCCGCGGCCCGGAGAGCGCTCAGGCGGCGGCGAGCCAGGCCTCGTGGATCGCCCGGACGCGCTCGGCGACCGCGCGTGGGCTGGCCGCGTCGAAGGCCCCACCGAGCAGTGCCACCCCAGCCGCACCCGCGCGGCGCAAGGGTTCGATGTGCTCGGACACGATGCCGCCCAGGGCGAAGACGGGGATCGCGAGGCCGGCGGTCGCGGCCGCGAACCCGGCGATCCCCAGCGGCGGCGAGGTCGCGGGCTTCGAGTGCGGGGCCGCCAGCGGCGCGAGGAGGGCGAAGTCGGCGACCCCTTCCGCGCGCGCAAGTCCCTGGCGATCGTGGCACGACCGCCCGAGGATCAGCCGCGGAAAGGCGTCGCGCACGCGCTCGAGCGGCAGGGCATCCTCGGGCAACTGCACGCCATCGAGCCCGAGTGCGAGCGCGAGATCGAGCCGGCGGGACACCAGCAGCTCCGCCCCGGCCGGGCTCGTCAGGCGCTTCAAGGCGTGTAGCCACGCGACGCGTTCGGAGGCGGCGGGCGCGGCCCCCGAGGCGCGCTCGATGACGCGCACGACGGCACCGGGCACGACCTCGAACGTGGCCGCGAGGCCATCGAGGATCCGCGCGGCCGGATGATGGGCGCGGTCGGCGATGAGCACGATCGAGACGCCGCCGTCCGGGCGCGTCGAGGCCTGCCCCACCCCGGGACTCACCCGATGAGCCCCTCGAGCGGGCTCGAGGCGGTCGCGTAGAGCTTCATCGGGATGCGGCCTGCCGACAACGCGAGGCGCCCAGCGATGACCGCGTGACGCATGGCGTGGGCCATGGCGACCGGGTCCTTGGCCCCGGCGATGGCGGTGTTCATGAGCACGGCGTCGCAGCCGAGCTCCATCGCGCGCGCCGCGTCCGAGGCCGTGCCGACGCCGGCGTCGACGATGACCGGGACGCCGCTGCCGGCCATGGCCTCGACGATGAGACGGATCTGGACCGGGTTGCGGATGCCGAGGCCGCTGCCGATGGGCGCGCCGAGCGGCATCACCGCGGCACAGCCGAGGTCGCCGAGCTTCTTGCACACGACGAGGTCGTCGGTGACGTAGGGCAGGACCGTGAAGCCTTCTTCGATCAAGATCTTGGCGGCTTCGATCGTGGCCTGGTTGTCGGGGTAGAGGGTCTTCGGGTCGGCGATGACCTCGATCTTGACGAGGTCCCCCATGCCCACCTCGCGCGCGAGCATGGCCGTGCGGACGGCCTCGTCGCGGGTCGAACACCCGGCCGTGTTGGGCAGCAGCGTGAACTTCGAGAGGTCGACCTGGTGCCAGATCGAGTCCTCGGCGTTCCGGTCGAGGTTCACTCGCCGCACCGCCACCGTCACGATCTCGCTGCCCGACGCCGCGAGCGCCGCGCGCGCCACGACCGCGCTCGGGTACTTGCCGGTGCCGACGAGCAGGCGCGACCCGAACTCGTGACGCCCGATGACGAGCTTGTCCAACACGTTGTCCACGCTAGCCTCCTCCGACGAAATGCACGACCTCGACGGCATCACCCTCGGCGAGCGCGGTTTCGGCCCAGGCCGCGCGGCGGATGATGCGCCGATTGACCTCGACCGCCACGCGCTGACCTTCCAACCCGAGCCGCGACACGAGGACGTCGACCGTCACCGGGTCCGCCTCGACCTCGAACGCATCACCATTGACCACGAGCTTCATGGGCCGCTCCGACGGCGCTCATAGCAGAAGGCGAGCGAGGACCCCAAGCAGAGAAACGCCATACGGGCAGGGTGCGTTGGCGTCGAGACCAGGGTATAGGGACCCTATGGATAGGTGTGCGCCTTGAAACAGGTCGAGGACATCGGGAACTGGGCGCTGAAACGCGTCGAGAACACCGGCTCGGCCGCGCTGCTCGCGTGGGAAGGGCTGCTCCAGATCTTCGTGCGGCCTTTCCGTTGGCGGGTCTACCTCCAGCAGCTCGAGTTCGTCGGCGTCGGCTCGCTGCTCATCGTGCTCTTGACCGGGGCCTTCACGGGCATGGTCTTCTCGGTGCAAAGCGCCTATGCTTTCAAGATGTTCAACGCCGAGGGCTACGTCGGCGTGACGGTTGCGCTGGCACTCACGCGCGAGCTCGCGCCGGTCTTGACGGGGCTCATGGTGACCGGGCGTGTGGGCAGTTCCATCGCGACCGAGATCGGCACGATGGGCGTCACCGAGCAGATCGACGCCCTGAGATCGATGGCCGTCAACCCGATCCAGTACCTCGTCTCGCCCCGCATCTTCGCGGCCGTCACGATGATGCCCATCCTGACCCTGCTCTTCTCGTTGGTCGGCCTGGTCGGGGCCTGGCTCGTGGCGGTCGTCGGCCTGGGCCTGGACGAGGGCGTCTTCAAGCGGCGCATCATCGGCGTGCTCATGCCCTGGGACATCTGGAGCGGCCTCATCAAGTCGGCGTTGTTCGGCCTCGTCATCGCGACCATCGCCTGCCACTCGGGCTACTCCGCGGCTGGCGGCGCGCGCGGGGTCGGCATGGCGACGACCAAGGCCGTCGTCTACTCGTCGGTCGCCGTGCTGGTGGTCGACTATCTCATGACGGTGATCATGTTCTGAGCCCTGGGCTCGTGAGTCCATTCCCGTTCGACTCCATTGCAGCTATAGATGTCGATGGCAGAACCCTCGAGGCCCGTGAACGCCCCTCTCCCGAGACCCTCCCGCATGGCGCATGAGGCCACAACAGGCCCGGCCGAGGTGCGCGGATGCTGAAGGCACGCACGCCGCTCCTGGTCGGACTCCTCGTCATCGCGGCGGTCGGGGCCTTCGTCTTCACGTTCGGGTCCCTCGACCGCGGCATGAGCGAAAAGGACGCCTACACCGTCTACGCCCGCTTCGACGACGCGACCGGACTGGCGCCGGGCTCGCGCATCATGATCGCCGGCATCGAGGTCGGGCGCCTCGGCAAGCCCGTCCTCGACCCCGAGGACCCCGCGAAGGCGCGCGTGCCGCTCCTCATCAAGAAAGAGATCATCTTGAAGAAGGGCATCTGGGACGCCGAGAAGCGGACCTGGGTGAACGGGGCCGCGGCCGTCCGGCGCCAGGCGAGCCTCATCGGCGACTACGACGTCGTGTTGTCGACCGGCTTGGACGGCGAGGTCATCCCGCCTGGCGGGCTCATCCCGAACATCGTCAACGAGACGGGCATCAGCGCGGTCATCAAGAAGCTGGAGGACAGCTCGCGCGCCATCTTCCCGCAGCTCGAGAAGATCACGACCGACATCAGCACCATCACCGGTTCCTTGCGCGAGGCCATCGGTGACGAGAAGGGCTCGGCGGCGCTCACCAAGATCCGCGACGACGTCGAGAAGACCACCGACAACGTGCAGAAGCTCACGTCGGAGATGCGCGCGTTCTTGAACGAGAAGATCTTCCCGCGCAGCGAGAACCTCGAGCGCATCATGGGCCACCTCGAGCGCGCCTCGTCCCAGCTCGCCGACGCGTCCGGCAGCTCGCTCGAGCGCATCGACAAGATCCTGGCCCGAATCGAGACGGTCAGCGGCGACATCTCGCGCTTCGTGAAAGACCAGACCGCCCCGGCCGACCAGGCCAAGGACGGCACGGTCTCGAAGGTGCTGGCCGGCGTCGACAAGAACCTGGCCCTCATCGAGGGCAGCCTCGAGAACGTGCGCAAGATCACCTCGGACGTCGAGCAGGGGCGCGGCACCATCGGGCGCCTCCTGACGGACGACAAGCTCATCAACGACGTCGAGCGCGTCATCGGCGACGTCCAGGACTTCACGTCGACGTTCACGCGCACGCAGGTGAAAGTGCAGTTCCGGACCGACTACTTCGTCGGGCGCAGCGCCTACAAGTCGACCATCGACTTCCAGCTGCAGCCCAGCCCGGACAAGTACTACCTCTTCCAGCTCGTCGACGACCCGCTCGGCAAGACCGAGAGGAAGCTGCGCGTCACCGCCAGCAACGATCCCGACGTCCCGCCGATCCTGGTCGAGGACATCGCCGAGACGACCGGTGACTTCAAGATCACCGCCCAGTTCGCCAAGCGCTTCCACTTCCTGACCTTCCGCTACGGCCTCATGGAGTCGACCGGCGGCATCGGCGTCGACGCCGACTTGCTGAACGATTCTCTGAATTTCAAGGTCGACGCCTTCGACTTCGGGCGCACCGACCGGCCGCGCTTCCGGCTGCTCGCGCAGTGGGAGTTCCTGAACCACTTCTTCATCGGCTTCGGCATCGACGACATCCTGAACGACGCCTCGCGCGACTGGTTCGTCGGGCTCGGGCTGCGCTTCACGGACGACACGCTGAAGTCCGTGCTGCCGTTCGTCCCCAAGCCCTGACGGCCGCCTACGCCGACGGCCTCGAGGGTCGGCCCGGGCCGTGACGCCGTCTGCTCCTTGACCCTGGTGGATCGCCCTGTTAGGCAGCGCGGTTCGGAGGTTGCCTTGGTATCTGTCGAGCTCGGTCGCAGCGAGGACATTGGGGAGACGGCGCGCGCTGCCACGCGCTTCGTGCACATCCAGACCTTCGGCTGTCAGATGAACGTCAACGACACCGATCGGATCCTGCAGGTGCTCGCCCCGCATGGCTGGGCCGCGACCGAGGACCCTGCCCAGGCGCACCTCATCCTCTTGAACACGTGCTCCATCCGCGAGAAGGCCGAGCAGAAGATGCTCTCCCAGCTCGGGCGGCTGGCCCCGCTGAAAGAGTACAACGACGAGCTCGTGCTCGGCGTCGCGGGCTGCGTGGCCCAGCAGGAGGGCGCGGCGCTCCTGCACAAGGTGCCCTACCTCGACCTCGTCATGGGCCCCGACCACATCGCCGAGCTGCCCGCCATGCTAGAGCGCATGAAGCAGGGCGAGCGCCGCATCGCCGAGACCGAGCTCTACAAGCGCAAGGACTTCCGCTTCGTCGAGGCCGAGCCGCGCGAGGAGACCAAGGTCAGCGAGTTCGTCACCATCATGAAGGGCTGCGACAAGGTCTGCAGCTACTGCATCGTGCCGTTCACGCGCGGGCGCGAGGTGTCGAAGACCCCCGAGATGGTCCTGCGCGAGGTCGAGAAGCTCGTCGCGTCGGGCGCCAAGGAGATCACGCTGCTCGGGCAGAACGTGAACTCGTACGGCAAGGACCTGCAGTCGGACGACATGGGTCCGCTTGCGCGGCGCGTGCCGAGCTTCGCGCAGCTCATCAAGCAGGTCGACGCCCTCCCCGGGGTCGAGCGCATCCGCTTCACGACCTCGCACCCGATGGATGCCATCGACGACCTCATCGCGCTCTTCGGCACGGTGAAGAGCCTCTGCGAGTTCTTCCATTTGCCGGTGCAGGCCGGCAACGACCGCGTCCTCGAAGAGATGCGGCGCGCGTACACCATCGAGAGCTACCGCGAGACGGTGCGGAAGCTGCGCGCGCAGTGCCCCGACATCGCGCTGTCGACCGACATCATCGTCGGCTTCCCGGGCGAGACGGACGCCGAGTTCGAGGACACGGTGCGCCTCCTGGAAGAGGTCCGCTACGACTCGATCTTCGCGTTCAAGTACAGCGAGCGCCCTGGGACGCGGGCCGAGAAGCTCGGCGACACGGTGCCCGAGGCGACCAAGAAAGCGCGCCTCGCCAAGGTGCTCGAGGTGCAGGAGCGCGTGACCCGCGACAAGATGGAGGCGATGGGCGGCAAGGTCGTCGAGGTCTTGATCGAAGGCCCGTCGCAGCGCAGCGCGAAGGGCGTCGGGACCAACCTGCAGATGATGGGGCGCACGCGCCAGAACCACATCGTGAACGTGCCCGTGCCGCTCGGCGACTTCTGGTCGCGGCGCTGGGTGGGCAAGCTCGCCGCGGTGGAGATCACCGAGGTGAAGTCGAACACGCTCTTCGGGCGCTTCATCTGAGTCCTCGGCGGGAGTGAGACTGACATGGGATTTCGCGCGAGCTGGGTGGCGGCAAAGAACGTAGACCTCGAGGCGGCGTTGGCCGTGATCGGCCTCCGCGAGGAAGAACGTCTGGACGAGGAGGTCGCGGACCCCGGACAGTACGCCGTCCAGATGCCGGGCGAATGGCTCGTCGTCATCGGCGACGGCTCCGAGTTCATGGACACCGTGAAAGCTCGGCACGCGCGCGAGCTGTCGCGCGGGACCGAGGCGCTGCACTTCACCTGCAACGACACGACCATGTGCACGACGCTCAGCGCGTGGCGAGACGGGCGCGAGATCTGGGGCCTCGAGTACGTCGGGGTCGACGGCATCTCGACGCCGAGCGTGTCCGGCACGCCGCCGGAGATCGTCCGCGAGGTGCTCGCACGCTGCGCGGCCGAGCAGGCCGAGGCGGGAAGCAACGGGCCGGACTACCAGTACGAAGCCGCGGCCGAGCTCGGGCTCGCGCTGGTCGGCTTCCGCCACGACCAGACCCTGTTCAACGGCGACGTCCTGCCGATCTCCGTGCTCGCCCCGCGTTAGTCACCCAGCGCGCAGCCCCGCTCGCGCCGCCCGCGAGCGTCGTCGAAGGCAGAGCGACGCGCGAGGCGTCCCCTTTGCGCTGTTTCAATACCGCGGCTACGCTTCGTCTCGTTCCCGACGCCATTGAACTCGGAGCGCACGATGAGACGGACCGTACCCCGCCTTCGGCGAGCGATCGCTTGGACCTCGGCTGCGCTGGCCATCGCGCTCGCCGGCTGCGGCGACGACCCAGCGGCCGAGCTCGGCAACTGCCCCGACGAAGAGCGCGAGCGCACCCTGCCGAGCGGCGAGCGCGAGCGCTGGTGCGCGGTCGACGGAGTCGCCGATGGCGCCTACGCGCGCTCCGAAGGCACGTGGCTCGTGCGCGAGGGGCGCTTCTCGCGCGGTCAGCCGAGCGGCACCTGGACCGACTGGTACGCGCGCGCAGCGCTGCCCTCGGACACGCCGCAGAAGGCGGTCAGCTACCGGTTCGACGACGGCCTGGCCGACGGGGACTTCGTCGCGTGGCGGCCCGATGGGACGACGCTGTGGGAGCGTTCGTGGAACGCGGGCGAACCCTGCGGGACCTGGATCGACCACGACGAGACCCCTGCGCGCGTAACGACCTACCCGTCGTGCGAGGGCGGCGCGCAGGTCGAAGTCGACCCCGACGCGCTCGGCCTCGTGAGCCCACGCGTGACCGACGTCGGCTGGGACGGCAAGACGTGCCCGAGCGGGACGCGCCTCGAAGAGGGCACCGACCCCGAGACCGGGCGCGTCGGCGAGGCCGCCTGGTGCAACCGCGACGGGGTCGCCGACGGTCCGGCCTGGCGCCGCTCAGGCGGAACTTCCGTATACACCCTCGAAGTCGGCCACTTCAGCGCGAGCAAGCGCGACGGGCTCTGGGTGCGCTTCCACCCGCCGGGCGACGGCGAGGGGCAGCACATCGCGGAGGTCGGAGAATACAGCGCGGGCGTGCGCACGGGCGCGTGGAAGACCTATCGCGCCGACGGCACCCTCGAGCACCGCGGCACCTATCGCGACGGGCGCGAGGACGGCACGTGGGAGGGCTACGGTCCGAGCCTCTTGCGCGCGTGGATGGGCGACTATGCCGACGGCGCCAAGACTGGGACCTGGACGACCTACCATGCCGACCTGCCGATCGGCGTGAGCTTCGCGGCGGCCGGCACGATCGCCACGGCGGAGACCTGGGTCGACGGTGTGCGCAGTGGGCCGTTCACGCACTGGTTCCGGGGCGGCGCGAAGGCGCGCGAGGGCACGTATGTGAATGGCGCGTGGGGCGGGCTCGTGACGACGTGGTGGGAGTCGGGGGCCAAGCGCTACGAGACGACCTACGTCGGCGGCATCGCGACCGGCGCTCACACGCAGTGGACCGAGGACGGACAGCTCGAGGCGCGCGGTGACTATCGCTTCGGCGAGCCCGACGGGATGTGGACCACGTGGCAGGATCCAAACCCACTGATCCTGTTCTTCGGCGGGCCCGCACGCCGCACGCGCGCGTCGAGCACCTGGGTCGAAGGGGTCCTCGAAGGCCCGCACGAGGGGCACTATGAGACCGACGGCGCAGTCGGTGCGCGCGCTTGGGAAGGCACCTACACCGGTGGGGTCGACGACGGTCCGGCGACGTTCTACTGGCCGAGCGGCGCGGTCCTGGCCGAAGGCGTCTACGAAGGCGGCGCGGCCCAGGGCGTGTGGCAGACCCACTTCGAGAGTGGAGCGCTACGCGCCACCCTGCCCTATGCGCGCGACCTCTTGCACGGCCTCTACACCGAGCGCTTCGAGAGCGGCCCCAAGCGCGTCGAGGGCCGCTATCGATTCGACCGCAGGGTCGGCACGTGGACCACCTGGGACGCAAGCGGCGCGGTGCTCACGACCGAAGACTGCGGGGTCGATGGCGCGGCCTGCGACTGCGCGAGCACGGAGAGCTGCCGATGATCCCGCTCCTCACCACGCTCACCACGCTCGCGCTCGGCGTGCCCTTCGCGGAGCCACCCGCCGTCACGCTGACGCCGCTCCCCACCGACCCGGCC
>JAEUKJ010000035.1 GCA_016792665.1 Deltaproteobacteria bacterium
ACCGGCCGCCTCGTCGACGGTGTCGAGGCCCAGCGCCTGGGGATCCTGTCGCGCGCCGTCCCGGCCGAGCGCGTCTTCAGCGAGGCCCACGACCTGGCCAGCGAGATCGCGGCGGCCGCGCCGATGGCCGTGCGCGCGACCAAGGCGACCCTCCGCCAGCACCTCGGCTGGGACATCCGCGGCGCCGCGCTGCGCGAGGCCTTCGCCCAGGCCGCGACCGTCCAGACCGAGGACTTCAAGGAGGGCCTCGCGGCGCTGTTCGAGAAACGCCCACCCCGCTTCGAAGGACGCTGAGCCCCATGCCCACGCCCCGGCTATCGACCGCCCAGTCGCTCGCGCTCTGGACCCTCGCCTCCCTCGCGCTCGCCGCCCCGACCCGCGCCGCCGAGCCGCGCCTGGTCAGCTCGGGGACCGTGACGCTGCCGCTCTCGGGGCTCACGTTCGAGGTCCCCGAGGAGACTGACATCGGCTACCTCGTCTCGGGGTTCTATTCGGTCGTGAATGCCTCGGACTACGGCGCCCGCGACATCATCACGCAGAGCCTCTACCTTTCCGACGGCTGGGACGATTACGACGAGCCGCAGGAGACCGTCTGGGTCCAGCACGGGCTCCTGAGGGAAGGCGGCTGCGCCGAGTTCCTCGCCAAGGAGCGCATCGACACCCCGAGCGACGCGACGTTCTCAGCCTGGGGCCTCTCCTGGACGGCGCGCGTCGGCACCCTCGACGCCGGCGCCGGCTCCCGGCCGGTCGTCATCGCGTGTACGCGCCGCGACGCCCAGGCCGAGTCCCTCGTCCTCCACATCCGCCTCGACACCCTGCCGACCAGCGCGGCGCGCGACATGGTGCTCGGCCGCGCGCAGGTCTCGGACCTCGCCCAGGCGATCGCCGGCGCCTATCGCACCGAGCGCGTGGCGGTCGACGCGCCGCTCTTGCGCTCGGAAGTCGCCCCGTTTGGCGGCGCGGCCCCGCTCCCGAGGACGCTGGCCGTCCCCTTTCACAAGGTCGAGCTGGCCCTGCCCAAAGACGGCTTCGCCTGGTCCCTCGCCGCGAATGCGACCGAGGCGCGCACTGCCAGCGACTTCATCACGTCGATGTTCCCGTCGGCGACCGACCTCGGCATCGAGTTCCGCCAGATCGGCCCAGGCCCCTGCGAGGGCGCGCTCGGGCGCACGACCGGGACCTTCGTCGCCGCCGCCACGGTCGCAGGCTGGTCGGGCGAGCGCGTCAAGCAAGGCCAGAACTTCCACGAGGTCTGGCTCTGCAAGTCGCTCGCGGATCGCGCCGTCATCGCGCGCCTCACGGCCAAGGCCGAGCTCGGTGAGCTCGCGCGCTTCCAGCCGATCCTCGAGGCGATCGCCACCGCGCTCGCCACCACCCCCGCGCCGCCCGCGCGCCCGGCCAGCCCCAAGTCCTGGACCCCGACTCGAAACCCGAAGGACTTCGTCCACATCGCGATGGGGCTCGAGGGCGTCTACTCCTCGCGCGAGACCGGCAACCTCGACCCGAACCGCTTCCCGGCGACCCGCCTCGCCGGCCCGGGCATCGACATGCAGTACCTCTGGATGTTCGACGGCTTCCTCGGCCGCATGAACCTGGCGGCGACCTTCGACCTCGGCGGCCTCTTCGACGACCAGAAGACCTCGGCCGCGCGCTGGGGTGCCCAGCACCTGGAGTTCGCCTTCGAGATCGGCTTCTGCTTCGGCGACGACCTGCGCGTCGGCGTCATGGCGGGGTGGACCGGCATGTCGGGACCGCTCACCTTGAACTCGTCGCTGTCGGTCTCGGCCGCCATCGCCATGCCGCCCGAGGACGAGGACGAGCTCGGCTGGATCCTGCGCGTGACGCCCCTCAACCTCCTGGCCGCCAACGAACGCAGCTTGTTCTCGCCGCTCGCCATCGACCTCGACTTCGCGGTCAGCGGCATCGGCCTCGGTGCGGAGTTCCAGTACATCGGTGCGCCCGAGGTCGGCGACGAGGACATCCCCGCCGCCGGCTGGGCGGTGCTCTTCCGCTTCGGGCTCGGCGGGTTCCTGAACCGCTTCTAGGGCCTCGCCGCGGAAGGCCTCGCGGAGCGAGGTTGCCCGACGGGCTTCCGAGTTTCGTGCGGCGCCAGGAATCGAGGAGGCGCACCTCCTCGGTCCTGGGTTCTCGCGCGGGCTCAGCCCTCGCCCGCGGGGGCTCCCGCCTCGTCGTCGACCTCGACCTCGTCGGGCCGTCGCGCGCGGTTCACCCGCGGGAAGAAGCGCTCGGCCTGGGCCTTGCCGTACTTCTCGGCCAGCCGGAAGTAGAGGCGCGTCAGCGTCTGCCCCCACGCCTCGACCGCTCGGGAGACTTTGGCCCGCGCCATGGCGACGTCGAGCTCGGCCTGCTCGACCTGGGCCCGCGCCGCGGTCCACTGCGCGACCTGTTGGCGGATGAGCGGCGCCTCGGCGCGCACCGGATCGTCGGCCGCCAGGAACGTCTCGTAGCGCCGCGCGAGGAGCTCGTAGCGGCTCACCTGGTCGCCCAGCGGCGCATTCAGATACCAGGCCATGCCATCGGGGTAGATGTCGGTGTAGGGCTTGTCACGGTTGGCGTTGACGCCCCGCCCCTCGATCGCCTGGCGGTGACGCTTGGCGGTGTCGTCGAGGTCGTCGTCGGCCGCGTCGCGATCGGCCAGCCAGTCGCTCACCGCCAACTCGGCTTCGCCCAACGCCCCAGATGCCTCGCTCAGCGCGGTCGTGGCGGCTCTGACCTCTCCTTCCTCGTCGGTGAGGCGCGCGCGGCGCAGGCGGCGCGCGACGTAGCGTGCAAAGGTGAGACGGGCGACGTTGGATGTGGTGCGAGCAGGCAGACGCATGGCGGGCTCCTTGGCACGAAGGGGTCGACGGGGCGCCCCCGGGTTATCGAGAGGCTCCAAAAGTATTCGTGCGCGACGAAACGTCAAGCTGACCCACCCACCTCGAGAGGCCGCGAGGCTCCAAAGCCTCGATGGCCTGCCATGAGGGGTCCTGGCCACCCCATCGACGCGTGGATGCCCTGCCATGAGGGGTCATGGCCACCCCATCGACGCGTGGATGCCCCTCGCCAGGGAGTCTCGGCCACCCCAACGCATGCCGTTGCAACCCGCGGCGTCCTCGTGGACGATGCGCCGCGGTGAGCGACGATTCCCAGACGATGCCGGATGGTCCCATGACCATCACGCCCCATCAGGCGCGCTACTTCGCGCTCGACCTCGCCAGGCGGGCCCACGCTCGCGACGTTAGCACGGTCGGCGCCGCGCTCTTCGATGCTCAGGTCGACCTGAACCCGCACCAGATCGAGGCGGCGCTCTTCGGTATCCGGGCCACCGCGGACTCGGGCCGCTTGCTCGCCGACGAGGTGGGCCTCGGCAAGACCATCGAGGCGGCGCTCGTGCTCTCGCAGCTCTGGGCCGAGCGGCGTCGCCGTCTGTTGGTCGTGGCGCCGGCCGCGCTGCGGCGCCAGTGGTTGGACGAGCTCCAGAAGAAGTTCGGGCTCCCCGCGCGGCTTGCGGAGGGAAAGGGTGGCGGGGGCGGCGCGGGCGGACCGGGCCCCCCACCTGAGCTGCGCCCATCGAGGAGCGGCCCCTTCGAGCAGCCGGCCGTCATCGTCTGCTCCTACCAGTTCGCGGCCAAACATGCCGCGCGGGTCGCGTCGGTGCGCTGGGACCTCGTCGTCATCGACGAGGCGCATCGGCTGAGGAACGCGTGGCGCGCCACCACAGGCACCGGGCAGGCGCTGGTCGCCGCGCTCACCACGGTCCCCAAGCTGATGCTCACGGCGACGCCGCTCCAGAACTCGCTCATCGAGCTCTTTGGCCTGGTCACGCTGCTCGACCCGAAGGCGCTCGGCGACGAGTCGACCTTTCGCGCCCGGTTCTTGAAGGGCAAGACGGACTACGCGGATCTCAAGCAGCGCCTCGCCCCCGTCTGTCACCGGACCCTACGTCGAGAGGTCCTGCCCTATATCCGCTACACCCAGCGCCGCCCCATGACGTGGCGCTTCAGCCCGAGCCAGGCCGAGCGTGAGCTGTATCGGGCGGTCAGCGATCTGCTGGCGAGAGACACGCTCCACGGCCTGCCCAACGCGCAGCGCGCGCTCATCACGATGGTGCTGAGAAAGCTGCTCGCCAGCTCCAGCGCGGCCATCGCCGGCGCGCTCACGACCCTACGCGCGAACCTCGTCGCGAAGCGGGACGCGCTGGCGGCCTCCCAGAGCGCCAACTCGGGACCTCTCCCCGAGTCGAACCTCGACCCCGCGGCCTTCGAGGACGAGGGGCTCGACGACGAGTGGTTGGAGGACCTGGAACCGCTCACGCCGACGTCGCCCATGGAGACATCGAGCAGCTCCCCCTGGACCATGGACGACGAGCTCGCGGCGCTCGACGCGCTCATCGCGCTCGCCGACTCCATCCCGACCGACAAGCGCGCGCTGGCGCTGGTCGACGCCTTGAAGGTGGCGCTGGCCGAGGCGAGGTCGCTCGGCGCCGCCGAGAAAGCCGTGATCTTTACCGAGTCGCGCAAGACTCAGGCCGCGCTCGCGAAGCTGCTCGAGGCGCACTACCCCGGACAGATCGTCTGCTTCAACGGCACCAACGATGACCCCCATTCGGGCCCGATCCTCGACGCCTGGGAAAAAAAGTACCCGCAAGCCGCCAACGAGGGTTCCCGCGCGGCGAACATGCGCCAGGCCCTGGTCGAGCACTTCCGCGACCACGCGACGCTCTTCATCGCGACCGAAGCGGGCGCCGAGGGCTTGAACCTCCAGTTCTGCTCGCTGGTCGTGAACTACGACCTGCCCTGGAACCCGCAGCGTCTCGAGCAGCGCATCGGCCGTTGCCACCGCTACGGCCAGCGGCACGACGTGGTCGTCGTGAACTTCCTCGACAAGGACAACCTCGCCGACCGGCGCGTGCTCGAGCTGCTCGAGGACAAGATCGGCCTCTTCTCCGGCGTGTTCGGGGCGTCGGACGCGGTGCTCGGCGCGGTCGAGAGCGGGGTCGGGCTCGAGAAGAAGATCACCCGCATCTTCCAGACCTGCCGGACGCCCGACGCCATCGAGGCGGCCTTCGCCGAGCTCCGCCGCGAGATGGACGAGGTCATCCGCGACAAGGAGTCGAAGGCGAAGAAGGCCCTCTTCGAGCACTTCGACGACACCGTCCACGACCGGCTCAAGATCCAGCTCGACCTCGCGCGGGCCCGCCTCGACCGCATGGGACGCCAGTTCTGGGCGTTGACCCGCTGGGCGCT
>JAEUKJ010000094.1 GCA_016792665.1 Deltaproteobacteria bacterium
GGGTGGCCCGGGCCCGTGGTCGACCGCCGCGGTGCCGCGGGGCGGGGTCGGCCAGCCCCCTTCTGGGTGCCGGCGGCCGCCGCGCGCCCGCGGCACGCCCCGCCGCTCGAGGTAGGACGGGGCCGCGAAGAAGCCGGCCGCGACGGTGCCAAGGCGCCGGGCCACGCCCGAGGCGGTCCCCTGGCGCCCGAGGCGGAGCGCGAGGTCGACGCCGTGGCGCGCGAGGTCGAGAACGGCGTCGCTCGCGACGAGCTGCACCTGGACGCCTGGAAAGGACCGCCTGAACCCGGGCAGCAGCGGGGCGACGAGCCCACGCGCGACCTCGGGCGAAGCAGTCACGACCACCGTGCCGCGCGGACCCTCGGCCGCGTCGCTCGCCCCCTCGAGCGCCCGCGCGATCGTGGCCAGGGCCGGCGCGACCTGGTCCAGCAGCGCCGCCCCTTCCGCCGTGAGCCGAACCGCGCGGGTCGTGCGCATGAACAGCACCGTGCCCAGCGCCGCCTCGACCTCGCCGATGACCCGCGACACCCGTGACCGGTCGACGCCAAGGCGCCGCGCCGCGAGCGCGAAGCTGCCTTCCTGCGCGACGGCGGCCAGCACGGGGAGGTGGTCGAGCGCGATCGCAGAGCGGCGTGTCATCCTTCGAGCGTCGCGCGATGCGTGGGCCGTGGCAAGGATTGGTGCGCAAGTCACATCAATGGGATGCGCACATGCCGTCTTATCACACCGCCGGAGAAGGCCCATCTTCGTCCTCGGCCCTCGAACCGGAGATACCCATGACGTTCCTTGCCCCCGCCCTCCTCGCGACCCTGACCTTCGCCACCGCCTGCGCCAGCGCCCCGAGCGTGCCGCCGCCGCTGGATGCCGCACCGCCCACCGCCCCCGACGCCACGCTCGTCTGGGTCGGACGCGGCGAGGCCGAGCGCAAAGACGGCGGGCGCTGGGTGCGTGACCCTGCGTTCGACTACGACTTCTCGGTCGAGCAGCGACGCTTCGCCGACCGCTGGGAGTCGGTGAAGACGATGCGCCGCCTCCACCCCGACTACGACGGCAGCGCCGGTCCGCGCGAGCAGGTGCTGTGGTTCCATCTGCGGTGGCCGGCCGCGGCCGCCGCGGGTGACCTCCACGGGCAGGTCGCCTCGCGCCTCGGCGCCGGCACCATCGTGAGTGACCGCGAGTTCCGCCGCGCCGAGATCGACATCCGCCCCGACATCAGCGCGCACGCGCCCTTCGACACCTACCGCATCCGCCAGCGTTACCTCTACGAAGAGGGCCGCCTCGAGGAGACGGTCGAGCTCCTCGACCACGACGGACGCGATGGCGCCCAGGAGATCGACTGGGTGCGCAACACCGAGCGCGCGACGCTGTTCTCCGCGACACGCCTGCCCGGCCCGCCGACCCCGCGTTGACCCACATGGGGAGTCGCGATCAGGGGACCGGATCCAGCACCTGTCGCCCCTGGAAGGTGCGACCGGGATCGAGCATCGCTTTCATGCGCTCGAGGTGGACGAGGTTGTCGCCGTAGTAGGCCTTCTTCCAGTCTGCGCGATCGAGGTCGGGGTAGTTCTGGTAGCACTCGCCCGAGGCCCACGGGCGCATGCTCTCGTAGAGCGACCGCATCCACGCGCGGTTCGCTTCGACCTTGGCGGGGGCGGTGCCCTGGTTCCAGTGCGCGACGTACTCGGCCTGGAATCGGTGGCCGCGGTGAACGTAGGCGGTCTTGTCAGGCGGCACGCGGTTGATGGCGCCACCGAGGGCGTCGAGGATGATCCCGCCCCAGCTCACCGCCTGGCGCTGGATACCCTCGATGCCGCGGATCAAGGTCGCGCGCCCCGCATCATCGAGGGACCGCGCGAAGAAGTCGGACTTCACGATGTAGCTCGCCTGCTGGTAGCGGCCGGGCTGCGGGTGGTTCCAGCTGTGGCAGGCGCTCGGATCGGGGGCGCACTTCGGACCCTCGACATGGCTCGCCCACAGCGTCGTGTCGTAGACGCGCGGTCCGGACGACGGCTTGGCGGCCGACACGAGCGGCGCGAGCACCTTCTTCAGCACGGACGCGGGGCCCTGGAAGCGGCCATGCGACAAGAGCTGCGGCTCGCTCTTGCCGCGCGCCAGCATGCACACCGAGAACAGCGCGTCGGGCGCGTCGGGCGCAAAGCGTTGCCACGCATCCAGCACCTTGTCCGCCGCGGACCACGGCCAGCGGATCTCGTACTCGGAGATCGGCTCGACCGGATGAACGCGGAAGCGGAACGAGGTCACGATGCCGAACTGCCCGCCACCGCCACCGCGCAGCGCCCAGAGGACCTCGGGCCGGTGCGCCTCGTCGACCTCGAGCACCTCGCCCGACGGCACGACTAGCGTGGCGCCGATGAGGTTGTCGCACATGAGGCCCCAAGCGCGACTCGAGAAGCCGATGCCGCCGCCGAGCGTGAGCCCCGCGACCCCGACCGACGGACACGAGCCGGTCGGCAAGGCCACCCCCTGGGTCAGGAGCGCGACGTTCGCGTCGACATTGAGGGCACCGGCCCCGACCTCGGCGGTCATCGCGGCCTTGTCGACGGTCGTCGCCGCCATCCCGTAGAGCGCGATGACGAGCCCGTCGCAGGTGGACTGCCCGATGTAGCTGTGGCCGCCGCCGCGCGGCACCACCGGCACCTTGCGATCGACCGCCCACTGCAAGGCGAAGCGCACCTCGTCGAGGGACGATGGCAGGACCAGCGCGCGCGGTCGCACGCCGTCGAAGTCGCGGTTGCGGACCTTGCGGGCGACCTCGTAGCGCGCGTCGGTCGGCGCGATGAGCCGGTCGCCGAAGCGCTTGCGCAGCTCTGCGAGCGCCGCGTCGTCGACCGACTTCGGCTCGGCCGCGTAGGCACGCGGGCGGATCTGCAGGAAGACCGCAGCGGCGGCGGCGGTCGCGAGGAAGTTGCGGCGATCGACGGTCATGGGGCCATCATCGCCCAGGTGGGTCGAGGACGCACGACGGCCGACGAGATCGGCCTGCCATGCGGCCTCCGGGCGACGCCCCCGGCGCGCGGCGCGAGCTCCGCCTTCACGGGCCCGCGAGCGCGGCGCGTGGGCTCAGGCCGAGGCCGGGTAGGCGTGGAGCCCGATGAGGTTGCCCTCGCTGTCCTTCAGGTGGGCGATGACGCCGTGTTCGCCGATGTCGATGCGCGCATTGATGACGACCGCGCCAGCCGCCGCCGCGCGCTGCACACATGCGTCGAGGCCGCCCGGGGCGCTGCGCGTGTCGAAGTAGAGGACCGCGCCGGTGCCGTCCTTGGGCGGCGAGAGCTTCGGGTTCTGCACGAGGCAGCCGCTGGGATAGCCCATCTCATAAGGGAAGACAGCCATCGGGAGGCCGCTCTCGCCCTCGGGATAGCGGCGCAGGGTCGTGCCGAGCATCGCCTCGTAGAAGGTCACGGCGCGCGAGAGGTCCACGGTCGGAAGGTCGAACCAGTTGGTCGGATACATCGCTTCTTGCTCCTCGTCACGGGCCCTGGAGGGCCCGGCACCCGCATGGGGTTTGTCAGGTTTGGCGGCCTCGAAACGTTCGGGGCCGTCGACGAGAGCGAGGATGCGCGATGCCGCCGACAACGGAATGTCAGGTTTGTCGGGAGCCGTGACACGATCGCGGAGGTGGCTGCGGGCAGGCCCTCAGGGGAGGTCGAAGTCGCAGGTCACGGGCTGGGCGAGGCAGGCGTCGGGGAGCGTGATGACCGGGGCGCCGGCCCACAAGGTCGGGATGAAGTCGGCGAACTGCTGGCGCGCCGCGAGGCCGGCGGGGTGGTCGGTGGCGGCGAAGCCGTGGATGTCGGAGGCCGAGGTCGCGTCGGTGCGGAACTCGATGAGCGCCGTGCGGTTCGTGGCGACGGTCGCGCGCGTGAGCGAGGGCACGGGCACCATCGGGGTCTCGCCTTCGGGCAGGAGCATCAGCGCATCGAACGAGGTCGCGACGAGCGAGGTCGCGAGGTTCGGCATGATGGGGTCGCCCACCGACATCTGCAGCAGGAAGACGGGCGGGGTCGCGCGGGCGTCGGCCCAGGCCGCCCCGTCGACCTCGTCCCAGTAGGTCTGGGACATGGACGCGGCGACCTGCTGGTCGACCATCGCCGGGTAGCGCCCCTCGAGCGCGAGGTCGAGCAGCTCGGAGAACTTCGACGCTGCGAGCCAGTGCGTGAAGCCGGCGCCGGGCACGTTCAGGACGCCGCCGACGATCGACGGCTCGAGGTTGCCGTAGACCATGCCGATGACGCCGCCCAGCGAGCCGCCGGCCCAGATCGGGTGGTCAGGGAGGGGGTGGCGCCCGGCTTCGGGATTGTCCACGCCGAGCAGCGTGGCGGCCCCGAGCGTCGTGCCGAGCGGACCCTCGATGGCCGCATGGATGGCCGCGATACCGCCGAAGGCGCGGCGCATGCGGGCGACCAGATCGCGCGTCCCGGTGAGCGGGATGAGGAGACCGGTGATGGCGTCGACCACGGTCGTGTCGGTCCAGCCGTCGATCTCGACATTGACCTTGGCCGCGCCCGCGCCCGCGATGGTCGCGTCGAAGGCCGTGTCGCCGACGTTGCCGCTGGTGCCGTGGCAGTAGAGGATGAAGTGATAGTCACTCTCACCTTTGGGGATGACCACGCGGAAGGGCACGCTGTAGGTCGCGCCCGCGGTCGGGTTGGCGGGGTCGACGAGGCCCTCGATGTGGCCGCGCACGACGAGGGCGATCGGGTCCTGGCCGACGTTGGCCTGGTCGACGACGACCTTCGCGTCGCCGTCCTGGACCGCCTTCCTGGCGGCGGCGGCGATGGCGCGCAGGTTGGCCCGCGGGTCGTCGACCGAGCGCGTCGTGAAGTCCCAGCCGCGCAGGATGGACGCCGCGGGGATCGGGCTGGCGAGGCCGGCCAGGAGCGCGCGGTGCGGCGCGTGATAGGCGACCAGACGCGCTTCGTCGAGGCGCGTCGCGGTGCGGGTTCCGAAGGCGAGCTCGGCGGCGGGCTCGGAGGGGACGAGGTCGCCGGCGCTGGTGCGGACCCCGGTCAGGACGACGAGGTGCTCGGTGGCCGGGGCCAGCGGGGCCAGCGGGTAGCCGACCAGCGCGATCGGGTCGGTAGCGGTGCGGCCGGGGTAGCGCACGACGCGCAGGGGGACCTCGGTTGCAAAGTGCAACCCAGGCTCGGCGACAAAGACGCGCAAGACGCCCGAGGCGGGGTCGGCGTCCAGCGGCAGGGTCGTGACGATCGGGGTCACGCGCGAGAAGCCGTCGGCGCCCAGCGCGTCGAGGTGGTCGAGGCCCTCGTCGGGCTCGAGCTGGGCCGGCGTGACGGTGAGGCGCAGGCCGGTGGGCGTGGTCGCGTCAGCGGCGAGGAAGGCGCTCGACGGCCAGGGCAGGAAGCAGCGCGTCGCCTCACGCGGGTCGCAGGTCGAGGTCAGCGGCGCGCGAGCGCCTGGGGCGCGGTCGGGCGGGGCCTCCCAGACCTCGGCGGTCGCGTCGGTGTCGCCGGGCTCGGTCGCATCGGAGGTGTCGGACGTGTCGGACGGGCCCGAGTCCGGGGCGTCGCCGAGGTCCGCGTCGGCAGTGTCGAGGACGGTGTCGACGTCGGTCGTGTCGAGGACGGTGTCGCTGTCGGGCAGGTGGCTCGCGCCGATGTCGCCGCTGCAGCCGGGGAGGCCGAGGCCGAGGATGACGACTGCCGAGAGGATCGAGATCGGCGAAGCGTGGGAGGAACGAGCGAAGGCCGTGCGCATGCGACCCCTATAATGGGGTGCGGCCGACGGGTCCATCGCGACGTTGCGGGCGGACGCCCGCCAGCTCGGACGCGGCCTGGGACGAAGGGACGAAATGGCGCGCCGGGGCGGCGCGTGCGACATCGACAAGTGGCGCGCGAGTCGGCAGAGTCGCCGCGTGATGCTCTCGCGCGACCGCTTCGTCCCCCTGCCCCCTCGTCCCGAAGACCTCTCCACCGTCGTCACGCGGAGCGATCGCGAGGCCGACCCAGCCGCGTGCGGCCTCGAGCGCGCGCAGGTCGAAGCGATCTGGGACGCGGTCCTGCGCCTCTATCGGACCCGCACCCAGCCCGCCATCACGCTGGCCATCCGGCGCCGCGGGCAGCTCGTGCTCGAGCGCACCATCGGCCACGCCCGAGACGGCGTCCTCGCCACGCCGCGGACGCCGATGTGCACGTTCTCGGTCTCGAAGGCCGTGACTGCGGTCGTCATGCACCTCCTGGACGAGCGCGACCACCTGCGCCTGGACGACCCGGTCTGCGAGTACATCCCCGACTTCGCGCGCCACGGCAAAGAGTGGGTGACGCTGCGCCATGTGCTCACGCACCGCGCGGGCATCCCGTCGGTGGCCGGCGATCCGAAGCAGAAGCCGTCTCTGCGTGAGGCTTTCCGCCGCGAGAACAACTCGATCGCGGCGCTGTCCGACCCCGACCGGATCGTCCAGGTCCTCTGCGACGCCAAGCCCGTCTTCCTGCCCGGGCGGCGGCTCGCCTACCACGCCGTCACCGGCGGCTTCATCCTGGGCGAGGTGGTCAAGCGCGTCACCGGCCGCGGCATCGACGAGGTCTTGCGCGACGAGATCGCGCGGCCCCTGGGCATGGAGTACCTGAGCTACGGGATCGCGCCCGAGCTGCAGGGCCGCGTCGCCGAGAACCGCTTCACCGGATACGGCATCCCGTTTCCGTTCTCGCGGCTCGTGAAGCGCGCCCTCGGCATGCCCCTGGAAGAGGCCGTCGAGGTCTCGAACGACCCGCGCTGGATGTCGGCCATCGTGCCCTCGGGCAACGTCTACGCGACCGCCGACGACCTCGCGCGCTTCTTCGAGATGGTCATGCGCGAGGGCTCTCTGGATGGGCATCGCGTGCTGGCCCCGCGCACGGTCCGGCGCATGCTGGTCGAGAGCGCGTACTTCGAGCCCGACCTGACGCTGGGCCTCGCGGTCCGCTACGGCCAGGGCGTCATGCTCGGGGCCCTGCCGGTGAGCCCCTTCGGCCCCGACACCTCGCGCGCCTTCGGCCACTACGGGCTCGTCAACATCGTGGCCTGGGCCGACCCGGAGCGCGACCTGTCGGTCGGCTTGTTGACGAGCGGCAAGGCCTTCATCGCGAATCAGCTGCCCGCCTTCTTCGGCCTCCTCGGCACCATCTCGCGGCAGGTCCCGCGCGGGCCGGTCGCGCCCCGGTGAAGCGTCAGTCCCGCCTCTTCGCGCTGGCCGAGACCTTGCGCGCACGCAAGTCGGGCGTGACGGCCGAGGAGCTCGCCGACCGCTTCGGCGTGAGCGTGCGCACCATTTATCGCGACCTCGATGCGCTGGGGGACGCGGGGCTGCCGCTCTTGTCGGAGCGCGGACGCGGGGGCGGCTACGCGCTCGAGCGCGGCTACACGTTGCCGCCCGTCAACTTCACCCCGCGCGAGGCGGCGGTGCTGGTGGCGCTTGGTCGGTGGGCCACCGAGCTGCGCGTCATACCCTTTGTGGAGACGCTGGCCACCGCCCTCGACAAGGTGCGCGGGGCGTTGTCGGCGTCGGCCCAACGCGAGCTGGTCCAGCGCGCCGACGCGATGCAGTTCATCGGCGTGCCGACCCTGCCGGTGGACCGCGAGGTCCGCGCCGCGATCGAGGCGGCGTGGCTCGACGCGACGCCGGTGCGCATCCGCGGGCAGGGGCGCGATGGCCAGGACTTCGACGAGGTCGTCCACGTCCACGGGCTCCTGGTCGAGCGCCAGGTCGTGCGCGTCCTCGTCATGCGCAACGGCGAGACCGAGGCCCGCGCCTTGCGCCTCGATCGCATCGTCTGGGCCGAAGTTATCGACTGATAACAATCAGCCTGGACAGGTCGCGGGACGTCAGGCCGAGGCCAGGGTGCGGATGCGGAAGGTGCGGCGCACCTCGTCGAGTGGCTCGTCCCAGCGGTCTTCCCAGCGCACCAGCAAGAGCGGGGCGGCATCGCGACCGGCCTGCCACGCGTCGCGGAGGCCGTGGCGCAGGACGTCCCAGCGTCGCTCGAAGAGGATGTGCTTCAGCGTCCCGAAGGCCACGATGAGGGCCGAGTAGGGCAGCCGCAGCTGGCCCCAGGTGAAGGCGTGGAGCAGCACCTCTTCGTGGCCGGCGGTGCCGAGGCCAACCAGCGCGTGCCAGAGGTCGTGGGTCTGCCGGTAGCGTTCGTGCAGGAACGCGGCGTCCGGGTCGTCGTAGCGCGCGCCGCTCCAGTGGCCGATGGGGTCGGCGAGGAGATCGGGGTCGAGGCCGTAACGATCGAGGAAGCGCACGTAGGCGCCGCCGACGGTGGCCTCGGGGAGGGCGCGCAGCGCGTCGAAGTCGACGTCGGCCTTGGCGATGCGCGGCTTCTCGCAGAGCAGTGCCAGCGCCTCGGGGTCGCGTGCGATCTGGTGGTGCCAGGTCGCCAGGATGGTGTTGAAGCGACGGCGGCACACGAGCTCCTCGGCGACGACCAGCTCGTCGGTGCGCGTCGAGTCGCGGAGCGTGCGCGCGATGGCGAGGC
>JAEUKJ010000097.1 GCA_016792665.1 Deltaproteobacteria bacterium
GAACATCGACTCGCTCGCGCGCCAGCTCGCGGCGCTGCCGCGCATCGCCTGGGACAACGCGGCTCACAGCCTCCTCGAGCGCACGCTCGACGACTCGGCCAACCGACGCTCGCTGCTGCCCGAGGCCTTCCTCTTGAGCGACGCCATCCTCTCGCGCGCGACGGCCGTCATCACCGACCTGCGCGTCGAGCCTGCCGCCTCGGAGCGACTCCTGTCCCGCTTCGGCGTCTTCGCGGCGACCGAGAAGGTCTTGATGGAGGCCACGCGCGCGGGCGGCGATCGCCAGGCCCTGCACGAGATCCTGCGCGACCACGCGATGACCGCCTGGGCGGCGACCTCCCGCGACGCCCCGAACCCGCTGGTCGACCTCATCCAGGCCGACCCGCGCATCGTCAGGTGGGTCCCGGCCGAGCGCCTCCTGGTCCTCCTCGATGCCCGCACCCACGTCGGTGATGCGCCGCTGCGCGCGCGCCGCCTGGCCGATCAGATCCGCCTCGCCCTCGCGACCTGAGGTCGCCCCACCCACCCGAGGTCATCACGATGCTTACTGTCTCCGAGCTCGAAGCCGCCCTGCCTCACGTCCTGGAGAGTCTTCCGCGCCTCGCCGGCCACGGCCCCGCGCTGAGCGGCAAGGTGCGCGACGCCTGGGTGCTGCCCAAGGGCATGCGCTTGATCGTGACCTCGGACCGCGTGTCCGCCTTCGACCGCGTCGTCGGTACCATCCCGTTCAAAGGGCAGGTGCTGAACGAGCTCTCGGCCTGGTGGTTCCGTCACACGCGTGACGTCGTCGACAACCACCTCGTCACCGTGCCCGATCCGAACGCCATGGTCGTGCGCGACGCCGAGCCGCTCCCGGTCGAGGTCATCGTGCGCGGCTTCCTCACCGGCGTCACGTCGACCTCGCTCTGGACGATGTACGACAAAAACGTCGTACGTCCGTACGGCCTCGACCTTCCGCCCGGCATGCAGAAGAACGACCGCCTGCCGCACCCAGTCGTGACCCCGACCACCAAGGCCCTGGCCGGCCAGCACGACCGCCCCCTGTCCTCGGCGGAGGTCGTCAGCTCCGGCCTCATCCCCGCGGAGCTGTGGGCCCGCGTCGAGGCCACCGCCCTCGCGCTGTTCGCCGCCGGGCAGCGCCGCGCCGAGGCCGCGGGACTCTTGCTCGTCGACACGAAGTACGAGTTCGGGCTGGTGCGCGATGCGACCGGGCGCGCCACGCTGACCCTCATCGACGAGCTGCACACGCCCGACTCGAGCCGCTACTGGCTGAAGGACGCGTGGGAGAATCGGAGCCCCGAGCACCCACCCGCGCACCTCGACAAGGAGCTCCTGCGCCAAGAGCTCGCAGCCCTCGGCTACCGCGGTGACGGTCCCGCGCCGGCCCTGCCCGACGCGCTGCGCGTGCGGCTCGCGGCGCGCTACATCGAGCTCTACGAGCGGCTCACGCGCGAGACGTTCGTGCCGCGTCCGGCCGACGCAGGTCCGGTCGCCGAGCAGGTGACGCGCGCGCTCACGCGACCGCTCGTACCGATCCTCATGGGCTCGCGCTCCGACCTCGAGCACGGCACGCGCGTGAAGCAGGCGCTGGCCGAGTTCGGGATCGAGAGCGAGCTCCGCATCGCCTCGGCGCACAAGTCGCCAGCCCTCCTGCTCGAGGTCCTGGACGGCTACGAGGCCGACCCGCGACCCAAGGTGTACATCGCCATCGCGGGGCGCTCGAACGCGCTGTCCGGCATGCTGTGCGCGGCGGTCTCGGCGCCGGTCGTGAGCTGCCCGCCGTACTCCGATCGCTTCGGTGGCGCCGACGTCTTCAGCTCGCTCAGGATGCCCTCGCACGTGGCCCCGGCCCTGGTCCTCGACCCTGAGAACGCGGCCTTCTTCTGCGCCAAGGTGCTCGGTCTGCGCGAGCCCGCGGTGCGCGACCGCATCGCGCTGGTGCAGGCGCAGAGCCGCGAGAAGCTGCGCCACGACGACGCGAGCCTCCATCGCGACTGACTGTGAGGCGACACAGGAGCCCGCGCGAAAGTTCAGGTCGACTCGGACCTCGTTGACCGCGCGTCAAAGTGCGCCGCACCCCGCGAGACCTCGGCAATGGCACCAAATGGGGCCCTCGCGAGGGTCGCAGGTGGCGCACACAGGGCGGTCTTGCCGTGGAGCTTTCGCGGCCGCTGTGCCATCGTCGCCAGACATTCCCAGGAGGCATCATGTCAGCGGGCGATGCGAGTGACGACATCGTCAGCGGGGGTACGGTGGTCGCTCGCACGCGGCGCGAAGAGGCGTCGCGTGAGTCCGTCGAGCGCGCTCTCCGGCAGCGGGTGAGGGAGCTCGACGCCCTCCGCCGCATCGCCGCGCTCCTGGTCGAGGACGGCCCGCTCGAGGCGCGCTTCGACCCCCTGGTCGCCATCCTCGCGGGCGCGACCCAGTACCCCGAGAGCACGACCGCGGCCTGCTTCCATCGCGGTCGCTTCTTCGCGTCGCCGGGCCACACGCGCACGCCGTGGGTGCTGACCGCGACGGTGCCGAGCCCACGCGGCGTCACGACACTCGAGCTAGCCTATCACTCGCCGAAGCCCGAGGCCGCCTTCGGACCGTTCCTCGCCGAAGAGAGGACGCTCCTCGATGTGATCGCCGATCTCGTGCGCACCGCCATCGAGCGCCGCGACGCCCAGGTCGCGCTGCGCGAGACCCTCGACCGCATGGACCACGCCTTCTCGGCGGCGCGCATGGGGGTGTGGGAGCTCGAGATCGGGACGCGGACGACGCGCTGGTCGTCGCAGCTCTCGCAGATGACCGGGCTCGCGGGGCCGCCGGTCGGTCCCCTCTGGAGTCGCGCCGACCTGGTCCACCCCGACGACATCCCCATCGTCGTCGGCCAGGTCCAGCGCGTCATGGCCGGTGCCGAGGTGCGCGCCTTCGAGCTGCGCCTGAAGCGCCCCGATGGGGAGTGGCGCCGCATGTCGACCTCGGTGCTGCTCGTGCGTTCGAAGGACGGCAAGCCCGAGCGCATCATCGCCGCGCTGCGCGACGTCACCGAGCAGCGCGCCATCGAGGAAGGGCTGCGACAGGCCCAGAAGGTCGAGGCCCTCGGGCAGGTCGCGGCCGGGGTCGCGCACGACTTCAACAACCTCTTGATGATCATGATGAGCGGCGCGGCCTACCTCGTCGACGAGCTCCCCGAGGGCAAGAGCCGCAAGGTGGCCGCCGACCTCCTCGACGCGAGCGAGCGCGGGGCGGCCCTGACCAAGCAGCTCCTCGCGTTCTCGCGCCGCGCCAGCTTCAACCCGGTGGCGCTCGACCTGGCCGACCTCGTGCTCCGCCTCGAGCCGCTCCTGGTGCGCATGGCGGGCAGGGGAGTCGTCCTCCAGGTCTCGAACGACGGGCTCGACGGGCGCGTCTGGGCCGACCCGACCCAGGTCGAGCAGCTCATCATGAACCTCGTCCTCAACGCGCGCGACGCGATGCCTCACGGCGGGACCATCACGCTCCGCACGCACCTCTCGGTGGTCCAGGACTTCGAGGCCTCGAGCGACTCGTTCGCGGTGCTCGAGGTCGGCGACACCGGGGTCGGCATCCCCTCCGACCTGCGCGCGCGCATCTTCGAGCCGTTCTTCACCACGAAGGAGCCGGGCAAGGGCACGGGGCTCGGCCTCGCGGTGGTGACCAGCGTGGTGCGTCAGTGGCAGGGCCGGGTCGAGGTCGACAGCGTGGTCGGCGAGGGCACGACCTTTCGCGTCTTGCTCCCGCTCATGAAGTAGCGGGCGCCGCGATCAGGGCAGCGGACCGGCACCCGCGAGCAAGCCCAGGACCTCGTCGTGCAGCACGCCGTTGGTCGCGACGGCGTCGCCGCCATCGATGCGCCGCTCGCCGCGCCAGCTCGTGAAGCGGCCGCCCGCCTCTTCGATGACCGGCAGCAGCGCGGCGTTGTCCCAGATCGCCATGACCGCATCCATCGCGATCTCCGACCGTCCGGTGGCCACGAGGACATAGCCGTAGCAGTCGGCCCAGGTGCGCTGGAGCGCGGTGCGGGCGACCAGCAGATCGTGGCGCTCGTGGCCCAGGCGGCGGCGCACGGCGGTCTCGTCGGTCGCGACCACCAGCGAGTCGGACAGCTTCGGGGTCGAGGCGACGCGGCAGGGGCGTCCGTTCCAGCGGCAGCCGAGACCTCGGCCGGCGGCGACGAGCTCGTCCAGGGCCGGGATGTAGATGACGCCGACGGTCGGCTCGCCCTGGACCTCGACGCCGACCAGCGTCCCATAGAAGGGTACGCCGCGAAGGAAGGTGCGGGTGCCATCGATGGGGTCGATGATCCAGCGGATGGGCACGGTGCCGCGCTCTTCGCCCTGCTCCTCGCCGACGACGGTGTGGTCGGGGAACTGCTGGCGCAAGAGCGCGCGCATGGTCGCCTCGGCGTCCTTGTCGGCGATGGTCACGGGCGAGCCGTCGGCTTTGATCTCTTTCGGGACGTCGCAGTTGAACCAGGCCAGCGTGCGGCGGCCGCCGGTCCAGGCGAGGTGGGTGGCGAAGTCGAGGAGGTCGGCGGTCGTGGGCAGCGTGCTCATGCGCGGACAACTCGCACGACTCGGGGGCCGAACGCAAAGCCCCCCGCGCGTGACGGCGCCGCGCACACACAAGATGACCGGGCGGTCACTTATTTTGGCTTGAAAGACGCGGCTCGAATCTATAGGGAGATTCCTACGGCCGGACCAGGGGAAGGGGAGCTCGCGGAACACGCGAGTCGGCTGCTTCTCCGCGTCATCCGACCTCGGAGTCGCCATGTCACGCCACGCCGCAGTCTTCGTCGCATTCGCCCTGATCCTGACGGGGTGCCCCGACGACAAGAAGCGTCCCTACGGAGAGAGCTGTTCGGACAGCGTCGAGTGCGAAGGTGGCCTGTGCGCAGGCGGCATCTGTCTCGACCCCGCCCTCGACGAAGACCAGGACGGCCTCACCAACGCGCTCGAGGTCCAGCTCGGATCCGATCCCCTGTCGCCCGACACCGATCAGGACGGCCTCGCCGACGGCGAAGAGACCTCCGGCGTGACCAACGTCGACACCGACGGCGACGGCCTGGCCGACATCGTCGAGAGCGCCACCGCGGACGCCGACGACGACTGCATCCCCGACCAGTACGACGCGCGCAACACGACCCCCGACTCGGACCTCTCGCCGATGATCGACGTCGTGTGCAGCACCCAGGGCGTGTGCACGGGACAGCGCGGCGCGATGCAGGTCGAGTGCTCCACCGGCACCGCGCGCTGCATCTACACGAACGTCCCGGGCTTCGCGAACCCCGAGGTCACCTGCGACGCGATCGATCAGAACTGCGACGGCAAGGCCGACGACGGGTTCGCGGACCGTGACGCCGATGCGATCGCCGACTGCGTCGACACCGACTGGGACAACGACACGATCGTCGATGCCAGCGACAACTGCCCGAAGACCTCGAACCTCGACCAGGCCGACACCGACGCGGACGGCGTCGGCAACGCTTGCACCAACGACTATCGCCTGATCTTCGTCGACGCGCCCTCGGTCGCGACCACCGGCCTCGCGTTCCCGGTCTCGGTCGGCCTGGCCGAGGTCACCACCGATGGCGCGACCGTGCCGCGCTTCAAAGGTACGGTGACCCTCGGGCTCGAGCGCGGCGGCGGCACGCAACCTTTGGCCGGCACGACGTCCCTCGCCGCGGGCGAAGACGGGCTCGCCAATACGGCCGATCTCGTCATCGCGCAGTCGGGCACGGGCTTCACGTTGACCGCCTCCAGCGGAGACCTCGCGGCCGCGCGCTCGGACGCCTTCGACGTGCGCTCGGGCGCGCTCGCGAGCCTCGCCTTCGAGGACGCGGCGGCCGAGAGCACCGCGGGCGAGAGCTTCGTCCTGACCGTCGTCGCCAAGGACGCCTTCGGCAACGTCATCGAGGACTTCGCCGGCGTGCTGACGCTGTCCGCGACCGATCCCCAGGCGGTCCTGCCCGCGCCCCACACCTTCGTCGCCGCCGACCGCGGCCGCTTCACGTTCGAGGGCGTGGTCCTCGGCACCGTCGGGCTCCAGACCCTCACGGCCACCTCGGACAGCATCACCGTGTCGACCGGCGTCCTCGTCGGACACGCGGCCTTCGCCCAGCTCGTCGTCACGACCGACGTCGCGACCCAGGTCGCGGGCGCGCCAATCGCCGTCACCGTGACCGCGCGCGACGCCTGGCTCAACGTGGTCACCGACTACGCCGAGGCGGTGACGATCGCGTCCGACGACCCGCAAGCCCTGGTCCCCCTCGAGCCGATCGCGGCCAACCCCGGCGAGCCCGGGATCTACCGCGGCGAGGTCACGCTCGGGACCGCGGGCACGCGCGGCATCGAGGCCCACGACGAGCTCGGCAACACCGGCACCGCGTCGGTCGAGGTGACCCACGGCGCGGCCTCGCGCCTCACGCTGACGACGCCCGCCATCGTGGATGCCGGGGTCGCCTGGGCCACCACCGTGACCGCGCTGGACGCTTATTCGAACGTCGACCTGGCCTATGCCGGGACGGTCTCGTTCGGGGCCACCGACCCGCGCGCCGTCTTCGCCGCGGAGTACACGTTCTCGGGCAGCGAGTCGGGGACCCACGTCTTCGAGGGCTTCCGCATGTACACCGCCGGCGCCCAGACGCTCGTGGCGTCAGATCCTGCCGGCCCCACCGGCAGCGCGCGCCTCACGGTCCTGCCCGGCGATGCGGCGTCCATCGCCATCACCTCGGCACCGGTCGCGGTCGTCGCGGGAGGCACCTTCAGCCTCGGGGTCGAGCTGCGCGACGACAACGGCAACGTCGCCCCGAACCGCTCGCGCACCCTGCGCGTCACCTCGAGCGACGGCGCGACGCTGCTCGTCATCACCAGCGAGACCTCGGCCGCGGTGTTGCCGAACCTCGCCCTGACCGTGGCCGGTACCATCACCGTGACCGTCACGGCGGTCGATACCGGGTTGTCCGCGACCACGGTGATCGAGGTCTCTCCCGCGGCCGCCACGCGTCTCGGGCTCTCGGCTCCGCCGACGGCCGGCGCGGGCGAGCCCTTCGCGGCGACGGTCACGGCCTACGACGCTTACGGGAACACGGCCCGCGGCTACCTCGGCACGGTGTCCTTCACGAGCAACGACACGCAGGCCAGCCTGCCGGCGGCGGCGACCTTCCAGGCGACGGATGCGGGCACGCGGGTCGTCAACGGCATCGTCCTGAAGACGACCGGATCGAAGACCCTGACGGTGAGCGACGGCACCCGCTCGGACACGGCGACGATCGACGTCGGCTGCCGCAGCGTCGCGAGCTATGAGCTCACCGGCCACCCGGCCTCGACGACCGCGGGCGTGGCGGTCGGCATGGTGGTGACCGCGCGTGACCCGTACGGCAACCTCGCGACCTGCGCCACGGGCACCGTCACCGTCACCTCGGGTGACGCGGCCGCGACCCTGCCCAGCGCGCAGACCTTCGCGGGCTCGGGCGTCCTCACCTTCTCGGGCGTGGTGCTCGTCACGGCCGGCAACCAGACCGTGACGGTGCGCGATGGGGCAGGGATCCAGGCGACCTTCCAGGTCGACGTGGTGCCGGCCGCCGCGCGCACCCTCGAGGTGGCCCTGGCAGACGCCGCGATCCCGGCCGGGGTGCAGACCTCGGCCACCATCACCGCGCGCGACCTCTACGGCAATCGCGCCACCGGCTACCTCGGGACGGTGCACTTCGCGTCCAGCGACAACCAGGCGACCCTGCCCGCCAACACCACGTTCTCGGCCGCGGACACGGGCCGGAAGACGGTGACGGGGGTCCTCTTCAAGACCGTCGGGAACCAGTTCTTCTCGGCCACCGACACGGTCACGGCGACCCTCACCGGCGAGACGACGATCACCGTGCAGCAGGGCGCCGACAAGGTCTACGTCTTGACCGGCGCCCCTGCGACCCAGACCGCCGGGGTCACCTTCGGGGTGACCCTCGAGGTGCAGGACACCTTCGGCAATCGCATCCTCGACTACGCGGGCACGGTGCGCTTCACGTCGACCGATCCGCGCGCGACCCTGCCCGCCAACTACACCTTCGTCGCGGGCGACCAGGGGCGAAAGACCTTCAGCGGCCTCAAGCTCGAGACCTCGGGCGCACGGGCGGTGCGCGCGACCGACCTCGCCGACTCCCGCATCACGGCCGCGTCCACGGTCGACGTCACACCCGCCGCGATGTCGCGCCTCACGCTCACCTGCACGCCGTCGACGGTGGTGGCGGGCAGCGCATCCTCGTGCACGGCCACGGCCTTCGACGCGTTCGACAACACCGCGACCGGCTACCGCGGCACGGTCGGCTTCAGCGCGACCGACCCGTCCGCGACCCTGCCCGCGAACTACGTCTTCACCGCCTCGGATGCGGGTGCCCACGTGTTCACCGGGGTCGTCCTCAAGAAGTCGGGAAGCCAGACCGTCACCGTCGCCGACGGGGCCAAGTCGGCGAACCAGGTCTTCACCGTCCAGGCCGGTGCGGCCGCGTCGTTCGTGATGACCGGGCTCGCGGCGAACACCACCGCGGGTGTCGCGACCTCGGCCACCGTCACCGCGTACGATGCCCAGGGCAACGTGGCCACCGGCTACACCGGGTCCGCGACCGTCAGCTCCAGCGACGCCTCCGCGGTCTTCGCCACGCCGGTCGTCTTCGCGGCCGGGGTCGTGACCGTGTCGATCACGTTCAAGACCGCGGGCGATCGATCGGTCACCGTCAACGGCGGCGGCACGCTGGTCGCCTCGGCCACCACCCGGGTCGGGCCCTCGGCCGCCAAGACCCTCGAGCTCTCGGCCCTGCCCGGCAGCGTCACCGCAGGCCAGGTGCAGACCTTGTCGGTCGTCATGCGCGACGACTTCGGCAACGTCGCGACCGGCTTCACCGGCACGGCCACCCTCGGCTCGACCGACCCGAGCGCCGTCTTCGCCCCGACCTCGCTCACGTTCGCGGCAGGCGACGCGGGCCAGAAGTCGTTCAACGTCACCTTCAAGAAGAAGGGCAGCCAGTCGGTCACCGTGAACGCGGGCGGCGCCCTCACGGCGACGCGCTCGACCACCGTCAACCCGGCCGCCGCGGCGTCCCTGGACGTGACCGGGCTGCCGGCCAACGTCACCGCCGGCGCCGCCCAGTCGCTGACCGCGACGGCGTATGACGCCTACGCGAACATCGCCGACTTCAACGGCTCGGCGGACCTCGTGTCCTCGGATGGGCAGGCGACCTTCACCACGCCGGTCGTGTTCTCGAACGGCACGCGCGCCATCGCCGTCACGTTCAAGACCGCCGGGGCCCAGACCTTCACCGTCAACGCCGGGGCCGGCCTCACCAAGCAGGTCGCGACCACGGTCGCTCCGGCGGCGGCCAACAAGCTCCGCATCACGAGTCTGCCGGCCACGGTGACCGCAGGCGTCAAGCAGACCCTCACGGTCAGCGTGCTCGACGCCTACGACAACATCGCCAAGAGCTACACGGGCACGGTCAACCTCGCGGCGACCGATGCCAACGCTGCGATCGCGCCGACCTCGCTCGTCTACACGGCGGGTGACCAGGGCGAGAAGAGCTTCGACCTCACCTTCGTGACGGCCGGCTCGCAGACCATCACGGCGAGCAACGTGCTCGGCTCGGTCTCCAGCACGACCACCGTCAACCCCAGCTCCAACGCGTCGCAGATCGATCTCGCCGCGCTGCCCGGCAACACCACGGCCGGGACCGAGCACACCCTGGCCGTCACCCTGAAGGACTCGTTCGGCAACGTGGTCACGAACTACCAGGGCACGGTCGTCTTCGGCAGCACCGATGCCAAGGTCGTCTTGAACCCGGCCTCGCTCACCTTCACGGGCGCCGAAGGCGGCGTCGGATCGATGAAGGTCACCTTCAAGACCGCGGGCGCCCAGAGCGTCACCGCGACTGCCGGGGCAATCAACGACACCAGCACGACCACCGTCGCCGCGGCCGGGGCCGTCAAGATCGCGCTGACCGGGCCCGCCAGCGGCACGGCCGGCACGGCGTTCAGCGTCACGGTCACGGCCTACGACACGTACGACAACGTCGCGACCGGCTATCGCGGCAAGGTGCGCTTCACCAGCAACGACACCCACGTCAGCCCGGCCGCGGTCCTGCCGGCCGACTACACCTTCGTCGCGGGCGACAACGGCGTGCGCGTCTTCACCAACGGCATCAACCTCTACACGGCGGGGGCCCGCACCGTGACGGCGACCGACCAGACCCCGTTGCCCACCCCGGCCTCGACCCTCAACGTGACCCTGGCCTCGGCCACCGCCTCGCGCGTGGCGCTGACCGGGCCTGCCAGCGGCACGGCCGGCACGGCGTTCAGCGTCACGGTCACGGCCTACGACAGCTACGACAACGTCGCGACCGGCTATCGCGGCAAGGTGCGCTTCACCAGCAACGACGCCCACGTGAGCCCGGCCGCGGTGCTGCCCGCCGACTACACCTACGTCGCGAGCGACAACGGCGTGAAGGTCTTCGCGGGCCTCATCCTCTACACCTCGGGCGCGCGCACGGTGACCGCCACCGACCAGACGCCGATCGCCTCGCCGGCCTCGACCCTGAACGTCACGCTCGCCGCCGCGGCCGCCTCGCGCATCGCGCTCACGACGCCCGCCAGCGGCACGGCCGGCACGGCGATGAGCGTCACGGTCACGGCCTATGACAGCTACGACAACGTCGCCCCCGGCTACCGCGGCGTGGTCACGTTCACCAGCAACGACACCCACGTCGCCCCCGCGGCCGTCCTGCCGACGGCCTACACCTTCGTCGCGGGGGATGCCGGCGTGCGCGTCTTCACCAACGGCGTGACCCTCTACACGGCGGGGGCCCGCACGGTCACCGCGACCGACGCCGCGAACCTCACCTCGACGGGCAACGTCACGCTCGCGCCGGCCTCGGCCGCCAAGCTCGGCATCACCAGCCCGGCCAGCGGCACGGTCGGCACGGCCTTCACGGTCACGGTCACGGCGTACGACACCTACGACAACGTCGCGACCGGATACCGCGGCACGGTGAAGTTCTCGACCAACGACACCCACGTCTCCCCGTCGCCGGTCCTGCCCGCCAACTACGCCTTCGTGGCGGGCGACAACGGGGTCCGCGCCTTCACCAGCGCGGTGACCCTCTACACCTCGGGGGCACGCACGGTGACAGCGACCGACCAGACGCCGATCGCCTCGCCTGCCGCCTCGACCTCCATCACCATGGCGGCGACCACGGCGGCCGCACTCGCCTTCGTCCAGGGTCCCAGCAACGGCACGGCCGGGGTCGCGCTGAGCCCGACCGTCACGGTCGAGGTGCGCGACACCTACGGCAACCGCGTCGCGACCTCGGGCACATCGATCGCCCTGGCATTCGTCAAGAACACCGGGCGCGCGCTGCTCACCGGGGCCACCGCCTCCACGACCAGCGGGCTCGCGACCTTCACGGCGTTGTCCCTCGATCGCCCCGGCAAGGCCTACCAGGTCGAGGCCGCCTCGGGCGTCCTCACGAAGGCGACCAGCAGCACCTTCGACATCGCGTGGCAGGCCCCCGCGGTGAGCGACGTCACCATCAGCACGACCAGCGCGAACTGCATCGACGTCGTCTCGACCCTGTCCCACAACCTGGCGCAGCGGGTCGACCTGCTCGTCGAGTACGACCTCGTCAACGATTCCCCGGATGTCGGCTATCGGCGCGCGACCCAGTGCGGTGGCGACGCGCCGGTCGCGGCCGCCGACCCGCGCGGGACCAACGGGCTCCAGGTGGGCAGCGCCGCCGCGGGCTACACCTTCCGGTGGAACGCGCTGAGAGACCTCGGCACCTACCAGGCCCAGGCCGTGCGGGTGCGCGTGACCGCCTCCATCGGCAGCGCAAGCGCTTCGAAGGTCAGCTCCGCCGCCACGTTCGATGCGACCTGGTCCGCCAACTGGACCCCGTCGACCGCGTCGACCAAGCCCGTCGCATCGACGGTGGTCGACCTGAACCGTGACGGACACCTCGATCTCGTCATCGTCGAGGCGTCGACCAACGGCATGACCTACTACCTCGGCGACGGCAACGGGGGCTTCGGGGCCGGCACGGCCGTGAGCTTTGCAGGCATCTCGAACCTCAACGCGTTCATGATCACCGCGGCCGATACCAGGGTCCGGGGCATGCCCGATCTCCTCATCGCCGACGCCGCCAGTGACCGCATCATCGTGGTCGCCGTCGCCTTCAACCCGGACACCGGAGCCCTCACGTTCAGCGGCATCACCACCATCTCGGCTCCATGCGGTAGCGCGGCACCCTTCGCGCGCGACATCGAGGTCGCCAACACCGACAGCGATCTGAGCCCCGAGATCTTCGTCGCCTGCCCCTTGGCCAAGAAGGTCGCCGTGCTCGAGTGGACTGGGCAAGCGTATGTCGCCGATACCGGCTATCCGACCATCACGACCTCGGCGGGACCGTGGTCTCTGGCCAGCGGCGACATCGACTGGGATGGAAAGCTCGATCTCGCCATCGGCATGGAGGGTGGCGCGATCGCGGTCTTTGGCGCGCGCGGGCTCGGGTCACCCTTTGTGCAGTCGATCTCGCTCAACAACCGGAAGACCATCATCGACATCGCGCTGGGCGACCTCGATCGCGATGGCGTCTTGGACATCGTCGCGGCTGATGCCGACACCGCGACCAACCCCTACACCGGTCAGCTGCGCGTGACGGCGCTCTTCGGAGCGGTCGTCCGGGACGGCCGGAACCTCGCCACCCAGCTCATCGACGCCACCACCGAGACCACGATCGGGACCGCCAAGGCGACCCTCTCGCTCGAGGTCGGCGATCTCGACCGCGACGGCTGGCTCGACATCGCGACGGCGCAGACCGCCAACGACCAGGTCAGCATGCTGAGGTCCAGGACCTTCAGGACGGGCACCGCGCTGGAGACCGTGGTCGCGACCGGCACCACGGCCAACGGCGCCAACTCGATGACCATGACCGACCTCGACCACGACGGCTGGCTCGACCTCGTCCTCACGCGGCGCAGCATCGTGGCCGCCGACACCAGCCGCATCGGCGCGGTGCTCACCAAGCCGATCGCCGAGTGCGACGTGACCTTCGCGGGCGCGTCCGACGGCCCGACCTTCGACTACGAGGTCTCGGCGACCACCCTCGGCGACGTCGATGGCGACGGCCGCCTCGACGTGGTGCACCCGCTGGGCGGCAGCTATGGCGTCGGCGGCGCGACCATCGCCTTTGGGCGCGGCAACGGGCGCTACATGCACGACGACCAGGTCCTCTTCACGTCGCAGGCGATCACCAACTACATCGGGCTCGGCGACCTGAACGGCGACGGCAAGACCGATCTCGCAGCGATCAACGGCGCGGCCGTGGTGGGCTTCCGCCAGGCCAGCCGCACCTCGTTCCCGTCGCTGCCGCTCACCCTCTCGCCCTCGGGCGCGCTACCGGCCGCCTCGCGCGACCTGGTGGTGGCGGACGTGAACCTCGACCGGCGCGACGATCTCCTCTGGTTCGAGGTCAGCTCGGGCACGGGCGCCGGCAAGCTGCACGCCTATCTCCAGCGCGCCGACGGCAAGTTCGACGCGGCGACGACCACCGGCTTCGCGCTCGGGACCAACCCGGTCGGCCTCTCGGTCGCCGACCTCAACGACGATGGCCTCCTCGACCTCGCCTTCACCACCACCCTCAGCGGCAACACGGCGCCCAGCGTCTGCACCCTGCTCTCGATCTCGGCCGGGCGCTGGTCGACGACGCTGAACACCAGCAACTGCTCGCTGCTGAAGGAAGGGGCCCAGGACCTCTACCTCACGCGCTTCTACGGCTTCGTGAACATCGACAGCGATGGCATCCCCGAGATCGTGGTCGAGCTCACCGGCGCCAACCAGACCCCGACGATTCAGATCCGTCGCCCCTCGACCGCGGGCCTCTACAGCGTGGTCGAGGACGACGGCAGCGCGGGCACGGCCCCTGCCGGCTACCAGTTCCTGAGTGGCGCCTGCCGCACCGCGGGCTTTGGCGAGCTCGACGGAGACACCGCCTCGGGGATCGACATCGCCCTGCGCTGCTCGGCGAGCGCGGACATGATCGCCGTCTTCGATCGCAAGGCCGCCGGTAGCTACGACCCGACCAAGCCCTTCGCGCTCTTCGGTGGCTACTACGACAGCGGCTCGCTCGTGGTCGGCGACATGAACGGCGACCAGCGCAACGACGTGGTCAACGGGTCGACCACCTTCCCGCACAAGCCCGACACCTCGGCCACCTTCGACGAGCTCCCGGGCAGGCGCTACGTCCCGGCCAACGACTACGGCTACTACTCGGCAGTGGCCGACACCAACGGCGACGGCTTCCCCGACCTCGCCTCCCTGGCCGCGAACGCCAAGACCATCCAGACCTCGCTCCAGACCGCGGGCGCCACCGGGGGCACGCTCGGCCTGCCGGTCGCGGGCGCAGCCTACACCCAGCAGGTCATCGGGCATGGCGCGACGGCACAGTTGTCCGCGGACGACCGACCCGACCTCGTCTTCCCCTTCTACACCTTCAACGGCACGGGCGGCCTCCTCCTCTACCGGATCAACTCCTTCTCGGGGACGGCCTACGTCGCCAGCGCCCTCGCGATGGGAAACCTGGCGAACCCGATCTGGGGTGTGACCCCGGTCGTCGGGGACTTCGACGCCAACGGCCTCCAGGATGTCGCGATCGCTTCCGATGGGGCGACCGCCAACGACCGCATCGAGGTCCAGTACCAGACCGCCCCGGGCACCGTCGCGCTCGCGGCGAGCACCGGGGACACCACCGATCTGCGCTACATCAGCACCGTCGCCTCGGGCCGGGTGCGCCTGGTGAACAAGAGCAACGTGCGGTCCCAGGGCATGGTCGTCGCCGGGAGCTGCGGTGCGAGCTTCCGCAACTGCGCGGTCGTCATGGGCATGACCTATCAGTGCCTCGCTTCGTGCGGCGAGACGGTGCGGACCGTGGCCTCCGGGCTCCTCTATCCGAAGAACGACTGGAGCATCCAGGCCCTGGCGGTCGGCGACATGAACCGCGACGGCCTCGACGACATCGTCCTCCTGCAGTCCGATCCGGACAACGACTACGCCCCCACGGTCGCGATCTTCCTCCAGTCCGCGCTCGGGACCTTCATCGAGAACTTCTCGGTCAAGCCGACCTTCCGCGCCAGCGTGCTCGACCTCGCGATCGCCGACGTCGATCGCGACGGCCTGAACGACCTGGTCGCGTCGGTGCACCACTCGAGCGAGCTGGGCGCGAACGACGCTGTGGAGATTCTCCTTAACACGACCTCGGGCGGGACCCTCGGGCTGAGCCAGGCGAGCCTCCTCGAGAGCACCGGGTACATCATCGACGGCTTCTGGGTCGGCGACTGGGCTCGCACGGGGCGGCCTGGCATCGCCTCGACCTACGTCAGCGGGAACCAGGCGCGCATCAAGCCTTGAGGCCCGGCGCGCGTCGGTGCTAGAACGTAGCGCAGTGTGTCGA
>JAEUKJ010000116.1 GCA_016792665.1 Deltaproteobacteria bacterium
GCGGGCGCATCGCGCGGGGGCCGCAGCCTCACTGCCGAGGCGCGTGCTCTCGTCGACCCCGATCTCGACCGGGACGACGACCCGCGCGTGCGCGACACAGCCCAGGGCTGGGAGGGCAACGTGGTAGTCGCGACGGCCGCCGGACAGGAGGTACCAGCCATCGATCGTCGTTGGAGCGGTCTTGCCCTTGGGGTCCTCGAACGTGACCTCGAGCGCGCCGACGCGGGCATGGCGCGTGCCGTCGTTCACGAGGGTGAAGTCGAGGCCATCGGGGCCGAGCACGAGGTCGGTCACGCGCGGATGGGCCACCGCGGCAGCGGGCGTCGCGAAGACCGGCAGGGACAGGCGGGTGCGGATCACGACGCCGTGAGGCGCGCCCGGGAGGTCCGGCTCGGGGAGCTCGGTGACGATGACGCGATAGGTCGCCTCGCGGGTCGGCGGCACACCGACGACGCCGACGCGGACCTGCCGGGACTCGCCGGGGCCGAGGGTCAGCAACGAGGGAAAGACGACGAGCTCGTCGGTCGGCGCGAGGAGCTGCTCACCGAGAGGCGACTCGGACCAGGCCTGGGCCACGACCTGCAAGCGCACGGTCCGATCGCCGTGGTTGGAGAGGGTCACGAGCTCGCTGTGC
The DNA here is from genome assembly GCA_016792665.1 of Deltaproteobacteria bacterium. Lineage (GTDB taxonomy): Bacteria > Myxococcota_A > UBA9042 > PHBI01 > PHBI01 > WYBB01. The sequence goes on from JAEUKJ010000116.1 coordinate 635, forward strand.
GCCTCGGGGCCGAGGTAGATGCGCACCGGGCTCGCCCGGAAGGCCGCGTGGGAAGGCGTGGTCGCGGCCAGGAGGAGAGACGCCAGGAGGGCCGAGAGGCGCTTCTTCATGGGTCAGAAGGTGACGGTGGCCAGCACGGTGTCGCCGTAGGTGCCCGCGGCCACGTTCTGGGCAGCGCCGATGCGGCCGTACACGGTGAGGTTGGTGGAAGCGCCCGTGCCCGTGTGTGCGACGCCGGTCTGCGGGGTGTTTCCCCAGGTCGTGGTGCGCCCCGCGTTCGCGTAGATGCTGTAGGCGAGGTAGCTCGCGCCGGACTTCAGGCGGCGGAGTGGCGCGGCATCGGACGAGCCGCCCTGGGGGTTGGCGCCCTGGTCGAGCGTGATGACGGCGGCGGCGCCCGTCGTGCACGTGACCGTCACCTGGCCCGAGGCGTCGAGGTTCGCGGACGCGTGGGTGGTGACCGGATCATAGGAGCCGAAGGCCAGCGGCGACGTGTCGATCGTGCAGCGGTCGGCGACCGTCGCGGTGACCGAGAGGTTGGCGGTCGCGGTGGCCGCGCGGCCCTGGGGATTCGAGGAGACGAGGGTCGCGACGAGAGCCGAAAGCGCGACGAGGCGAGTGAGGCTTCGCATGCTGCTCCTTACGAGGGGGGGATGACTGACATGGGTGTCCGGCAAAGCGGACCGTCCGCTGTAGGGGACCATCGGTCGCCATAAGCGCGGCGATAACTCCGATCTCGCGCGCTCGACCGAATTATCCGTTGTGATTTCAGAACATTAGAATCCTGAAAGCGTGCGCAATGGCCCACTTCGGAGGTCGCGGTGCGGACGTGCCCTTGTCGAGGCCCGTAGAGTTGGGCGATAGTGTGGAGGTGCGGGGTCCGGTCGGTCCGAAGTGGCGAGGATAGCCATGGCAGCCCATCATGCCCCGACTCCGACAAAGCACGCCCCGGCGAAGGCCGCAGCCCCGGCCAAGCACGCCGCGCCCGCGGCCGGCAAGGCGGCGGCACCGCAGGCCTCTGCAGCCAAGGCAGGCGTGAAGCAGATGGGCTATGCGGCGGGGGCGGCACACCTGGCGCCGGGTGGCGGGGCCGACAAGAAGCACGCCCCGGGTCAGGAAGACGCGGCGCCGATGGCGATGGCTGCGCGCAAGAAGTCGACGGACGCGAGCCTCACGCCGGCGGAGTCGAACGCCGCGGTGCGGTACAACCGAGCGCGCGGGTTCACGGTGGCGCAGGTGAAGAAGTTCCAGCGCATCGTCGGGACGGCGGCGGATGGGGACTTCGGGCCCGACACGGTGAAGCACATCGCGCTGTTCCAGGCGCGGCATGGGCTCGAGGTGGACGGCAAGATCGGGCCGGCGACGCAGGCCAAGCTGAACGCCGCGGGGGCGCAGAACACCGACTCGAAGCAGGACGACAAGAAGCCGACCCACGGCGGACAGCCTGCCCCCCACGGTGGAGGCGGGGGCGCCAAGGTCGCCAAGCTCACGCACGCCGACATCGTCGAGGCCGTGCACTACAACAAGGAGAAGGGCTTCTCGGTCGCGCAGGTGAAGAAGATCCAGAGCAAGACAGGCGCCGGGGTCGATGGGTACTTCGGCCCCGACACGGTGAAGCACATCGCGAACTATCAGCTCCGGCACGGGCTCGAGGTCGACGGCAAGGTCGGTCCGGCCACGGCGAAGTCGCTGGGCGTCGAGCTCGCGAGCGGTGGCGGCCAGGGCTCGAACCACCAGAAGCTGGTGTGGGCCGAGAACAAGGCGCGCAACATGGGGCTCTACATCACGTCGACGACCGGCGGGAAGCACACGCCGGGGTCGTTCCACTATCGCGGTCGCGCCTTCGACGCGGCCGGGACCCCGAAGAACATGGCGAACTTCTTCTGGGCCATGCTGAAGACGCACCCGACCGAGCTCTTCTATGACCCGTGTGGCTCGTACGACAACGGGCACTATTCGGAGAAGGGGATCGGCGGGCACAGCGACCACGTCCACGTCGCCTACTGACGACGCGACACGATCGCCTGGAGCCTTCCCTCATCTCACGGGCATCGACCTATCGTTCGGCCGCTCTCGGCCCATGAATCGACCCACGCCGCCCAGGTGAGCGGGGCGGTGTGGGCGGCGTCGAGACCGGCCAGCGCGGGCACACCACGCATCGCTGTCACGAAGGTCGGTGGGTCATGGGCAGGATCGAGGGCGGGCTCGAGGGTGCCCAGCACGACGCCGTCGCGGAGCTCGAAGGTGAGGCGCCACGCACGTGTGGGCGCGTTGGGCTGGGGCGTCTGGAGGTGGATGCGCACGCGGTTCGTGGCCAGCTCGACCTCGCCGAGCTGGAGCGTTCCACCGGTGTGGGTGATGAGGGCGATGAGCTCGCGCTCGATGAAGTGTCGCAGGTCGGTCACGAGGTGGGCGTGACGCTCGGCCAGGACCTGGAGGCGCCAGGTGCTGAGTCGCACGGCCCACGAGAGCGCTGGGGGCACACGGAGACGCGGCGCGCGGCGGGCCACGCGGCGCCACTTCGCAAAGAGCTTGGGCAGGGTGCCGGAGTGCAGACCGGGGCGGAGGAGGCGCACCATCGTCTCGCCGTGGGAGCCGATGACGGCGGCCGTGAGCAGGAGCGGACGGTTGGCGGCGTAGAGGCGCCAGTTCTCTTTCGATTCCCACGCGAGGAACCCGAAGAGGCCCGGCAACACGAAGAGCAGCGCGGCCGCGAGGACGTGGGCAGCACTCGGTCCGAGTGGCCCTTCGAGGGCCTGGTCGAGCGCGATGGACAGCGGGATGACGAGCTTGTGCCCGATGGTGACGGCCGGGAAGTGCTTGACCGGGTTCACCTTGGGCTCGAGCGAGACGTTGACGTAGAGCCGCACGAGGTAGCTGAGCGCACGCCAGGGGAGTGAGAGGAGAGCGACGAGGACGACGCGACGGCGTCGGTCCCCGGCGCGGGTGCGGAGGCGCTCGTCGACCGCGTAGATAGCGCGCTCGAG
>JAEUKJ010000159.1 GCA_016792665.1 Deltaproteobacteria bacterium
TCACGCGGTCCTCGCGCCACGTGGCCGTGCCGTCGACGCTCGTGAAGATGCTGGTGGTCTCGAGGTCGATGCGCAGCCCGCCGTGGGTCACCACCACGGCCTGGCGCGGCCGCGGATCGGTGTCGAAGAGGTCGCGCCCCAACGCCGCCGTGGGGCCATCGTCGCCCACCATGGCGAGCACGGTCGGCATGAGATCGACCTGGCTGGCGGGGAAGGTGAGGGTGCGGGGCGGGCCGATCAGCGAGGGCGGCCCGAGTAGGATGGCCGAGGTCCACACCCGGCGATCGCAGCCTTGGGCTTCCAGCTCGGGGCTCGCCGGCTCGTCCACGGGGAAGGCGTGGTCCCCGACGATGACGACGACCAGGTCGCGCCCACGCGCCTTGGCGCTGGCCTCGAGCCGCGTGACGAGCTTGCCGAGCTGTGCATCGGTGTAGCGGAGGGCGTCGTGGTAGCGGACACCGAGGTCTTGCGAGTCGACCGGTGGATGCTGCGGGTCGGTCACCAGAAACGGGTGGTGCGTGCTGACGGTCGCGAGCCAGGCGAAGATCGGCCGCGTGTCGCGGCGATCGTGCGAGCCGAGCCAGCGATCGACGTCCTCGACCAGCTGCCGATCGTGGGTGCGGACATCGCCGAAGAACACGGACTCATAGAGCTTTCTGGCCCACGGGAGCTGGTTGTCCATCGACGGGTTGGTGGCCGTGAAGAACGCGGTCTCGTAACCGAGGGCGTGGAGGCGCGGCGCCAGGCAGTCGAAGCGGTGCGACGCGAAGTCGGTGAGCACGAAGCGGCTCGGGTGCGGCCAGCCCGAGCACTGCAACGAGAAGAAGCCGGCCGAGCTCGGGAAGCCGTTGCTCACGAAGTAGGGGAAGTGCACGCCGCGGGCCGCGAAGGCGCTGAGGTTCGGGTGGTCGTCGGCCGAGCTGTGCTCGGGGTGGAGCTCGCGCCCGCGCAGCGACTCGACCACGACGAAGTAGACGTCGGGCCGGGCCTTGGCGTGTGCGGCCGCCGGTCGATGCCCAAGAGGCGACGTGTCGCTCGCGGCGCCCTCCAGGCCGAGGCCGGATCGGAAGCGCGCGATGGCGCCCTGGGGATCGTCCGGGGGTGGCGTGCGGTCGTCGTCGAAGACGGCGCGCAGCACGAGGACCTCGGGCGGGACGACCACGCGCAGTCGGTTCGAAGACCAGTTGTAGACGTGCGGGAAGGCGATGCAGGCCGCGCCGAGGACCAGCAGGACCGAGAGCCCCGAGACCCGCAGCGGGCGTGCTTCCTCGCGCCGCTGCCGCTGCCACACCACGCCCATCGTGATCCACGCGCCGACGACCAGGCTCACCGAGACGATGATGTGCGGGGCGTCGTCGCCGATCCCCTGGCCCACGTCGGCAAACATCGCCGAGCCGACATACTGCGCGATGAAGCTCGGCGTGAGGTGGGTGCCGAGGCCGCGCATGAGCTCGAGGTCGACCTGTCCGTAGAGGACGAGGAAGGCGAACAGCGGCAGCGCGAGCGCGAAGATGACGCGACGCAGGCGAGGCATGAGGCTCGCTGCCGCGACGAACGGGACCGCGAAGGCCAGGAGGAGGCCGACGTGGTAGGGGATCGCCCAGGGCAGGAAGCGCCCGGCCTCGACCGTGATGGGGTGGCCGAGGAGGTCGGTCCCAAAGTAGTGCCGGAAGAGCCCGACGGTCCGCACCAGCGCCGCCAGGATCGCGAGCTGGGTCACGGGCTGACGCGCGACGAACCACGCGCTCGTCCGTTCGAACGGGGTGAGCGCGGCGTCCATGAGCCGGCGTCCGAGGGTGCGTGGACGCGACGACGTCGAGGTCGGGTGCGTGAGTGTCACGGGCGTGCGTCTGGGGTGGTCCTGGAGCCAATGAGCTCACGCGGACCGAGAGCTCACACGCAATGCAGGCGAAGGCATTCGAGACGCGCTGAGTGCCATGGCGCGCGTCGAATGTCGACAAGCTCGTTGCAGTTTGCGTCCGCGCGGCCTGGCGGCGGCCCGGATCGTGGGTGTGGCGCTCTCCGGAATGATTGACGCCGCGCGCGCCAAGCGCTAGCTGCGCCCGGTGAGTGCGAGCAACGAGACGGTGCCGGGAGTGAGCGGCGGAACGGCGACCTCCGGGCCGGCGCCTGGCGGCGACAAGGGCGACGGCAAGCGCTTCGAGCTGAGCAAGCGCGTGACCTTCGTCGCGGTCGGGCAGGCGCTCGCCAAGGTGAGCCAGCTCGTCGTCGGCATCATCCTTGTGCGAACGCTCTCGGACTTCGACTGGTCGCGCATCGCGCTGGTGCTGCTCGTCTACCAGACGGCGGTCGGGCTCGGCGGCCTCAACATGCACCAGAGCCTCTACTTCTTCCTCGGGCGCCTGCCGCGCGAGGAGAAGCGGTCCTTCGTCCTGCAGAACGTGGCCCTGCTCGCGGCCTCGGGCATCATCACCGCGCTCGTCGTCCTCATCCTGTCCGACTCGATCGGCGGTGGTCACTTCCAGGTGGCCCACCTGTTGCCCTGGGTCGCGCTCGCGATCCTCCTCGAGATCCCGACACTCGGTATCCCCGAGCTGCTCATCGCGGCCGAGAAGCCGGGGCGCGCGGCCTCGGTGCAGGCGGCGCTGTCGTTGCTCCAGGTGTTCGGTGTCTGCATCCCGATCGTCGCGGGTGCCGGCCTCGAAGGCGGGGTCTTCGGCCTCCTCGGCTATGTCGCGATCCGCCTCGTGTGGTTCACGTACCTGGTGCTCACCGTCACGCCGCCGGGCCACGCCAGGGTGTTGAAGGGCCGCTGGGACGAGATCCCCTGGGCCCGCATCAAAGAACAGCTCGCCTACGTCGCGCCGCTCGCCCTCTCGCTGACCGTCCACCTCCTCAATCGCAACGTCGACAAGTGGTACATCGCGTGGCTGGCACCCGATGACTTCGGCATCTACACCATCGCCGGGACCGAGGTGCCGGTGGTCTCGGTCGTGTCGAGCGCGCTCGGCGCCGTGCTCGCGACCCGCCTCGTGCGCGCCTTTCGCGATGGTCGCATCGACTACGCGCGCGGCATCTGGATGGCCGGGGCCTCGCGCATGACGCTACTGGTCGTGCCGATCACCAGCGCCATCATCGTCGCCGCCCCCGAGATCCTCTCGACCATGTTCACGAGCAGCTACCTCGCCGCGACGCTGCCCTTCCAGCTCTGGACCTGCATCCTCTTCCATCGCGTCGCCGAGTACGGCGTCGTGCTCCGCGCCTCGGGCGACACGCGCTCCCTCTGGTGGTCGACGACCCTCCTCTTCGTGAGCAACGCGGTCTTCTCGCTCATCGGGGTCCTCGCCCTCGGCATGGTCGGAGCCGCCCTCGGGACGCTGCTGGCCAACGCCGTGAGCTGGTGGTTCATCCTCGGTCGCATCGGCCGCGCCATGCACCTCCGCATCCGCGACATCTTCCCTTGGCGCCTCTGGCTCACCGTGCTCGCGGTCTCGGGCGTGGCCGGTGCCGGCGCCTGGCTCGCGTCATGGCCGGTGCCCGCGAAGCTCGTCATCGTCTCGCTGATCGTGAAGGTCGCGGTGTTCGCCGTGCTGTACTTCGCGCTCTCGCGCGCCTTCGGGTTCCGCAAGCGCCTGCCCGCGGTGCCTGACGACACCTCGTCCATGGAGTAGCGCGGGGTCAGCCGTGGCGACCCGCGAGGCTCGTCGCGTACCAGAGCGGCCAGCGCAGGATCGCCAGCAACGTCTGGCCGAGGCGCGCCCCGAAGCTGCGATGCGCGTCCGAGTCGCCCCAGACGAAGCGCACGCTCATGAAGAACGGCACCACGACGTAGGCCGGATAGAGCAGCCAGAAGCGCACCGGTCGGTGGGCGCGCACCAGCGTGTGGTAGTAGCGATGCCAGCGTCGGAAGGTGCTCTCGACGTTGGTCTTCCTGCGGTCGAGGCCGCCGCCGATGTCTTTGCGGCGCAGCATGACCGGCGCGGGATCGAAGACGAGCCGCTCGCCACCTGCCTTTCGTGCCGTGAGGAGGCGCCAGCAGAAGCTGTGCTCTTCGTGGTCGGTGAA
>JAEUKJ010000207.1 GCA_016792665.1 Deltaproteobacteria bacterium
GATGGACGCGCCTCTGTCCGTTCGCCAGGTCAGGGTTCTGGGCTCGGGAGGGATCGTCCCCCCGGCGTCGAAGACCTCGAAGGTCACCTCCGAGAAGGCCTCACACGGCAGCACGCGCGGCCACGGAGTCTCGACGCTCACGATGGGTGCGGGCTTCTGGTCCGACGGTGCGAGCTGCGGGCCCACCCCAGATGGGCGCAGCTCGCGTGTGGGGTCTGCGGGCGGGCTCGCCGTGGCGTCGCTCAACGTTGTACCGGTCGCCGTCGCCGCCTCGTCCGCGAGACCCGGCGACGACGACGAACATCCCAACAGCGCGAGCGCGAGGGTGGAGCAAGTCAGTCGCAGGCGATGCATCGGATCGTTCCTGGTCGGCACGTTTCGGGTCGGCACGTTTCGGACCTCCCGCGACCTCGCGAGGGGCGGCCCCAACATCCCAGAACACGAACAGATTCCGGGCGACGGGCCGGGGCTCGACGTCACGTGTCCGCCGCGCCGATGTCGCGCGCCGCCCTTACTTCGCGCGCGTCTCGCAATATCGGATGACGTCGCCGACCGTCTGCGCCTTCTCGGCGTCCTCATCCGATACCTTGAAGTGGAACTCCCGCTCGAGCTCCATCACGAGCTCGACGCCGTCGATGGAGTCGGCGCCGAGATCTTTGACCAGGCTGGCTTCGGGGACCACGTCCTTGATGTCGACCACGAGCTTCTCGACGATGATGCGGACGACGCGCTCCGCGATCGTGCTCGGCATCGGCATCGTCGCGGCGGGCGGCGCGACCTCGACCGCGTGGGCCGCCGACGCGGAGACGAAGCCAGCACTGACGAGGGACACGACGAACGTTCGCTTGGAGCTCAAGGTGGCCTCTCGTTGGACGGGGCGTTCACTGTCCGCGACCTCCCCCGTCACGTCAATGACCTCGCGGACATTCGTGGTCCCCGGTGCGCACCCCCGCCCTTTCCGAGCACGCGCCCCGTGCCCAGACTGCCGCCATGGCCAGCGCGAAGCGCCCACTCCCCGAGAAGTCCTGCCGCGTCTGCGGCCGCACCATGGTGTGGCGCAAGCGATGGGCGCGGAGCTGGGACACGATCACCACCTGTAGCGACGCGTGCCGCTCGAAGCGCGCCGCACCAACGGACCTGGCCCAGGCCCTCGAGCGCACGATCCTCGAGCTCGCCCGAGCCCGCGCGCCCGCCTCGATCTGTCCCTCCGAAGTCGCCCGCGCGATCGCCCCCGAGGGCTGGCGCGACCTCATGCAAACCACCCGCGACGCCGCCCGCCGCTTGGTGCAGCGCGGCCTGGTCGACATCACCCAAGGCGGCCGTCCCGTCGATCCCTCGACGGCTCGCGGTCCGATCCGCATCCGAGCCCGCGAGGTCCGGGACTGAGCTCGACCCCTCCCTCGACCTCCTGCGTCTGCGCACGGAGGGGAGAATGAAAAATCCCGGCGGGGCAGGGCCCCCGACCGGAGAACTCAGCGAAGCAATTGCACTCGCCGGCAGCCTCGCTCCGCGAGGCCTTGTGCGAACTATCGGCTCCGGATCGGATCGACCTCGACCCTCGCACCGTCGCCCATCGTGGTGGGTGTGACGCGGATCGGTTGCCCCGTGAAGCGCGGCAAGAGCTCGAGCTGCGAGCTGAGGTGCGGCGTCGGGGCCATGGTCTGGTAGCGCCCGCCGCACGTCACCGCGAGCAAGATCGGAAGCTGGTCCTGGAGGTGCTCGCCGACGGGCTGGCCATGCGCGAGGAACGCCTCTGCCTTGTCCGCGACCCTCGCCGCGACGCGCTCGGCCGAGAGCTTGCGCTCGCCGAGCATGCTCACCTCTTCGGTGTGCCCTTCGAAGTGGAACAACACCGCGATGGCATTTCCGACCGAGCTCGTGCGCCAGTGGTTCTTCGTCGGCGACAGGTGCCGCTCTTCGATGGGGACCTCCGCGCCCAGCACCTTCGCGAGCCGCGCCTTCACGACCGCCAGCTCACGCGTTGCGACGAGGTCGGGCAGCGCGACCGTCAGCACCTCGATCGTCACGCCACGCAATGCCCCGCGCGCCTCGAGGACGAGCGGCTCCGCGGCCTCGACGGGCCCGACCGTCACCTCGAGCGCACCCCC
>JAEUKJ010000244.1 GCA_016792665.1 Deltaproteobacteria bacterium
CCTCCAACCGCTCCAACCCCGAGCTGCGCATGGACCTCGCGTGCGCCATCCAGGACCAGCTGAGCAACGTCGCGCTGCCGCTCATCCAGCTCCTCGCGGTCCGCGACGCGGGTGCCTTCGATCCGTGCCTGTGGCTCGGGCGCCTGGTCGACCGCGTGCCAGCCGCCAAGGACGAAGCCGCCGCCAAGGGCCTGCGCTGCCCCTGATTGGCAGGCGCTCTGCGCTCGAGGGCGAGCTCACGACCCCAGTCGGCCGCGCCAGAGCGAGCCCCCGACGAGCGACCTGACCAGAAGGCACTGCGCCGCGACCACATGTCGTGTGCGGCGCAGACCCTCAGGAGATCACTGGAACGTCGCCGTGATCCCCTGGATGCGCACGCCGCGGCGCGACTTGTTGTGCAGCGCGAAGGTCCACGGCCCGGCGTTGAGAGGCGAGGGGGTCGGGTTCTGGATGACGAAGGTCTTGTTGGCCCCGACCGTCGCGATCTGATCGGCGTCGTTGGTCGTGCCCTCGGCCCCGAAGGTGTAGGTCACTGGCTTACTGCCCAGCTTCACCGCCGCGTCGACCTCGAGGTTGCCGCCGCCGCCCGAGCGCGCGTCCAGCGTCACGGTCACCTTGGTCGTCCCCGCGGGCACGACCAACCCGAACTGCATGTAGCCCGGCACGAAGGTCCCGAACGGGTTCGGGTCGAACCAGCGCGTGCCCTCGATGCGCAGCTCGATGTCGCGGTCACCGACGCGCTCGATCGGCACGATGCGGTCGCACTTGACGAGGTTCCGCGCCTCGAAGATGGCGCGCACCTCGGCCTGCACCTCGGCCCCGTACGTCTCCAGCGCACCCTGGATCGTGGCCGCCGCCGCCGACTCGAAGTCGCTCTCGTCGGTGAGCTGGAAGACCGCGTAGAGCGCGATGGTGTCGGCCATGAGCTTGCCGTAGCGCTCGCGGATCGCCCACAGCGCCGACGAGAAGATCTCGCTGTCGGCGTGCACCTCGGCCACCAGATCGTCGGGGCAGCGCCGCGTCGCGGTGAGGTCGCGCGCGTAGTTCTCCATCACGACGTCCTCGGACACGGTGCCGCAGAGGTCGCTCGGCGCGAGGTCGTTCAGCGCGTAGCGCCCGACCGTCGCCTCGCCGGTCTGGGTGGCCGCGAAGTAGTCGGCGTAGGCCTCGTTCAGCGCCCCCGGCAGGTTGTTGATGCCCTGGTCGTCGACGAAGATCCCCGAGAGGCGCGTCGCCCCGATCATCGCGTGCGTGTACTCGTGATAGATGACACTCGCGTCCAGCGAGAAGTTCTTCGCCGCCGTCCCCGAGAACACGATCGCGTCGCCGGTGATCCCACCTGCGTCGAGCCCGGTCGCGAAGTACTCGACCCCACCGCGCGGCACGTAGGCCGCGTTCTCGGCGTAGGTCCACGCGCTGCAGCTGTCGATCCACGTCGCGATGTTGGTCAGCGCGTCGAGCGGGTAGTCGCGGTCGCTCAACCCGTAGAGGTCCTTGTAGAAGTCGTGGATGCCCTGCATGTGGTGATACATCATCACCTCGGCGAAGCGGCCGTCGTCCTCGGCCGGGGTCGCGGGCGGCGTGATGTGCAGGTAGTTGCCGTCCTGGTCGGGGTGCACCTTGGCTTCGGGCACGCACGACACCACGTTGATCGTTCCGCCGAAGCCGCTCAGCGTCGTCTTCTTGCCGCGGTCGAGGTCTTGCGTGCAGCTCCGCACCTTGGCGAAGGCGCCCTTCATCGTGTCGTTGGGCGTGTCGAGGTGCTTCAGCCCGACCAGCGTCAGGCCTGCGCTGACCCCGGGGGCGACCTGATAGATGCGCGCCAGCGGCCCGTCGGGGATGGGCTCGGCGGTGTCGGCGCTATCGGGGACGTCGTCGCTCACGTCGGAGGCAACGTCCGCGTCGCCCGCGGTGTCGATCGCATCGACCTCGGTGGTCGAGCCCTTGCCGGCCTCGTCTCCGCAACCGGCACCCAGCGTCGTCACCGTCGCCAGGGCCAGGCCGGCCATCGCGCGGCGCGTCATGAAGCGGGTCTTCATCGGTCTTCTCCGCGCACGGGCAGCTCACGCATCGTCTGATCGGCCGCCGCCGGACGCTGCCGCAGCACGGCCCCCGTCTCGACATCGACCCACACATCGAACCACGCCGTCATCGGCAGGAACGTCGCACGCACGCGCCACGCCACGCGCCCGATCCGTCCGCCGGTGATGACCACCTTGTCCGCGCCCGAGACCGAGGCCAGCGCGAAGGTCGCGCGCACGAGGTCCTGCGCCGCCTCCGGCGTCATCGTGCGGGTCGGCCGCGCGATGGACAGCGGACCGAAGTCGCTCGTCACGCTCGTCACACGCAGCGCAGGATCGAGGTTCACGACGAGGCTCCGCCCTTCGATCAGCGCGCCCTCGAAGCGCTCCGCGATGCGCACGAACGAGCGCCGCTGCCCCACGAAGGTCGCCTGTCGCACCTCGATGACGGTCGGCTCGCCGACCAGTCCGAAGAGGGTCGCGTGGCTGCGCACGAATCCCAGCGCGCGCGCCCCGACATCGCCACCCTCGGTCGCGACCGAGAGTCCGTCGATGCGCGCCGGCGCCGTGTGCGTCGCGTTCCAGGTCACGACCGCGCTGGGCCCGAGCGCCAGCGCGAGGTCAGCCGCGGGACGCGTCGTGCCGTGCGTCGGGTCGGTCACGGTCGGCGTCGCGTGCGCCGGCCCGAGGCCCACGAGCCCCATCACGGCGAAGGCGCCCATGCCCGAGAGCCGTGCTCCCATGCGCCGGGTCGCGTGTCTGTGCTCAGCTGCGTTCATCGCTTCCTCTCGAGGGTGCTTGGCTCGGGCGAACCGACTGGACCCCGCGGTCGGGCCTCATACCAAGGACTCTGCCCCGATGCGAGGTTCCAATTTCAGGTCCTCGCCTCGCGAGTTTCCGCGCACGCTGCTAGCATCGCGCGGTGCTGGAGCGCCCATCGAGTCGAGCCCGAACGCTGCGCATGGTGCTCCTCGGTGGGCTCCTCGCGTCATGCTTCGCAATGCCCGCGCGGGCTGGCACCGACCCGTCGCGCCGCTGGTTCACACTCACCACCGAGCACTTCGCCATCCACAGCTACGAAGGGTCGGGCCTCGATGGCGCCCCCTCGGGGGAGGCCTTCGCCCGCGAGGTCGCCGACGACTGCGAGGAGGCATGGCGCGTCCTGAGCGCCCTCTTCGGCCGCCACCCCGATGTGCGCATCCACGTCCTCGCGGTCGACGATGTCGACTCCGCCAACGGCTTCGCCTCGGTCCTGCCCTTCCCGATGGTCACGGTCTGGGCCCACCCTCCGCCTCCCGATTCCGAGCTCGGCCGCTACGCCAACTGGCTGAAGCTACTGGTCTTCCACGAGCTGACCCACATCTTCCATCTCGACTATTCCGGCGGCATCCCCGACTTCGTCAACGCCCTCTTCGGGCGCGTGTGGAAGCCCAACAATGCCCTGCCGAACTGGGTGACCGAGGGCCTCGCCGTCTATGTCGAGTCGCGCACGGGCGGCGGGCGCAACCACGGCAGCCGCGCCGAGACCTACTTCCGCGCGGCCGCGCTCGCCGGTCGCCTGCCTGCGCTCTCCGACCTCACCGGCACCCCCATCGCGCACCCACGCGGCTCGGCCTGGTACATCTACGGCGGCGCCCTCATGGAGCTCATCGCGCGCACGGCCGGCGATCCCGCGCTCATGCGCTTCGTCGCCGACTATGGCGGCTGGCCCGCGCCCTATGCGCTCAACACGCTCGCGCGCCAGGCCACGGGCAAGACCTTCGCCGCGTGGTTCGACCTCCTCCGCGCCGAGATCGAGGCCCGCGCCCACGCGACCCGCGACGAGGTCCAGGCCCGCGGCGAGCGCGTCGGCGTCGTCTTGCGCAAGAGCCCCGAGACCCTCGAGCTCCCGACCTTCCTGCCCGACGGCCGCCTCGCCTGGCTCGAGTCCGATGGGCACTCACCGACGCGCATCGTCGCGGCCCCGCTCATGCGCGACCCAGTCCCGCCCGGTCCGACGTCCGCCGTGTCCCGCCTCGCCCCGCGACTCGGCGAGCCCATCGCACTCCAGCGCTGCGATGCCGGCTGCGGACGCTTTGCCGCCACCCGCGATGGCACGCGCCTCGTCCTCGCGACGGCCCGCGAGTATCGCCGCTCGGGCTACTACTCGATGCTCGGGGTCACGCCGCTGGCGCCCTCCCCACGCCGCGCCGTGCGCGAGCTCGTCGCCTCGCGCCGCGCCTTCGACCCCGCACCGGCGGCCGACGGGCGCAGCGTGTGGGCCGCGCGCACGACCTGGGGAGAGCCCGACCTCGCGCGCTTCGACCTCGACACCGGCGAGCTCCTCGAGCACCTCGATCTGCCACCCGAGATGCACGTCCCGGGGGCGCGCCCACGCATCGATCGCCCCATCGCCAGCGCGGACGGCACGACCCTCGTCGTGTCGATCCACGTCGCCGGCAACCGCGACCTCTACGCCATCGACCTGGCCACCCACGCCTTTCGTCGCCTCACCAGCGGCGCGGCCGACGAGCTCGACCCGATCTTCACGCCCGACCAGCGCCAGGTCCTCTATGCCTCGGACCGCACCGGGGTCTGGAACATCTACGCCACGCGCCTCGACGATGGCCTCACCACCCAGCTCACCGACGTCATCGACGGCGCCTTCAGCCCGGCGCTCTCTCCCGACGGGCGCACGCTGATCTATCGCGGTTGGACGGCCGACGGCCCCGAGCTGCGCGCGCTCGAGCTCGCCGCGCCACTCACGTCGCCTCGCGAAGCGCCGCCGCCGACCGGTGCCATCGCCGACACCGACCCCGTGGGCTCGCCCAGCCCTGCCGACGGCACCGCCCCGCGCGCCCTCGAGGCCCCCATCCCGACCCGCGCCCGCCGCGTGCCCTACCACCCGCTCCCGACGATGCTCCCGCGGAGCTGGCTGCCGAGTCTCACCGTCACCGGCGAAGGCCTCACGAACGTCGGCCTGGGGGTCGACGTCTTCGATCCGACCTCGCGCTTCGGCCTGTCCATGGCCCTCGACCTCGACGTCGCCCGCGAGGAGTGGACCGGCTACGCGACCTTCTCGCTGCGCACCGGCTACCCCGATCTGACCCTCTCGCTTGGCCGCTACACCTGGGACCGCACGAGCGTCGTCGGCGACCTCGCCGAGCCCTATCGCGAGGAGGTCGCCTACGCCTCGGCCCAGGTGTCGCTGCCCATCCCCGACGCCTTCACCGGCCTCACCTGGGGTCTCGGCTTCTCGGCCGATCTCGCGCGCGGCCTGGCCGTCGGCCGCCTCGAGCACACCCCCGACGAGACCATGCCGTTCATCCCGCGCGAAGGCTTCGCCACCCACACCAACCTCTTCGTCGGCTTCTCCGACGTGCGCTCCTTCGCGCTCGACATCGCCCCGCGCGAGGGCCTCTCCGGCTTCTTCAACCTGTCCTTCGACGAGCCCGCGCTCGGCGGCTCGGCCCGCGACTTCACCTTCACCTTCGTCACCCGCGCGCACCTCCCACTTCCCGGTCCCTCGGGGCACACCCTCTCGTTCCGACTGGGCGGCGGCATCGCGGGCGGCGACCCCGGCTCGCGTTCGGTGTTCACGGTCGGCGGCGTGCCGCAACGCGACCTCCTCTCCGACCTCTTGAACCAGACCTCGGCCGGGTCGGCCTGGCTCCGCGGCTTCCCCGAAGGCGCCTTCTCGGGCACGCGCTTCGGCCTCCTCACCAGCGAGTGGCGCTTCCCGCTCATCCGCGTCCGCAGCGGCGTCGCCAACCTGCCGGTGTTCGTCGAGGACCTCTCGGTCGCGGTCTTCTCCGACGTCGGCGGTGCCTCTTGGGATGGCGACCTCGGTGGTGCTCTCCACGTCGGCGCGGGCGCCGAGCTGCGCATCCGGCTCGAGCTATTCTACGGACTGCTTCACGATTTTCGCCTCGGATACGCGCGCGGCTTCGGGCCCGACGGCATCGATCAAGTGTATTTCCTCATGGCCGGCGCCCCCTGACCTCGCGCCCTGCGAGTCACGCGGGGGCTGGCCGTTCGCCCCTCCTTCTGGTATCTGTCGCCCGAGACCTCACGTGCGAGTCCGCACGCCCGTGAGTGGGAAGGAACCACGCGCATGACACACACCCTCGCGATCGGCCTCGTCCCGTTACGAGCCCGCTCGTCCAACGCCCTCGGCAGGCTCCTCACGGCCCTGGCCGGCCTGACCGTCTTCGCCCTCGCCACGCTGCTCTCCGCGAGCGACAGCGCACGCGCAGGCACGCCGGTCCTGGCGCTCCACGTCGACGGCGAGAAGGTCCCCAGCAAGGACCGCACGGACCTCCACGCCGCCCTGGAGGCGCGTCTCAGGCTCTATCCGAACCTCGAGGTCAAGACCGCCCCGCAAGGCGATGTCACCGACGAGATGATCGATCTCGAGTGCATCGACCTCGACACCAGCTGCCTCGCCAAGCTCGGCACGAAGTACAAGGCCGAGCGCGTCATCCACGTCGCCTTGAGCCCGAAGGCCGGCGTCATCTACATGAAGGTGCGCATCATCGACGCCAAGACCGGCGCCGCGCTGCGCGAGAACGAGGTCAGGGCCGCCCACGCGATCGAGCTCGCGCCCGCCCTCGAGGCCGAGATCGACGCGGTCTTCGGCAAGCCCCCCGAGGTCAAGAAGAAGGGCTTCCTGGTCGTCGAGGCGAGCTCGCCCGAAGCGCAGATCCAGCTCGGCACCGAGTACATGGGCACGGGCAACGCGACCGCCGAGCTGCCCGTCGGCGAGTACACGATCCGCGTGAGCCTCCAGGGTTTCCAGGACGTCATCCGCAAGGTCGTCGTCAAGGAAGGCCAGACCACGGCGGAGCCGGTGAAGCTCGTGCCGCTCGTGACCACGCCGCCCGTCGGCAAGGAGAAGAAGAAGGACGAGCCCACCGCCAGCGGCGCCTGGTGGCCCTGGGTGCTGGTCGGCGCGGCCGTCGTCGGCGGCGCCATCGCGATCATCGCGGTCACCTCGGGCTCGGGCGATGACACGGTCCGCGGCCCGGCGATCCTGTCGATCGACGGGTCGGCGGCCTGGCGCGACGGCGCCACCATCGGAGGCCGCCCGTGAAGTCGCTGCTGCGCATCAACGCTCTGACCTTGCTGTCGGCGGCCGCCGTCGCGGGGACCGGCTGCGACTCCAACCCGGCCGTCGGCACCTTCGAGGTCGCCCTCTCGAGTGACGCCGCGTACTTCCGGCTGCGCATCTTCGAGGCCCCGCCCGCGGCCGACCTCGCGGGCGACACCGCCTTCGACACGGGCTGCATCCAGCAGCTCTCGCGCACCTACGAGCTCACCAACATCCCGGTCGGCACGGGCTACGCGGTCGCGTACGAGGGCTTCTCGAAGGCGGGCTGCGAGGCCTCCGATCGCGTTGCGCTGGGCTATCGCGGCCAGGTCACCATCGCCGCCGACCAGACCCCCTACTACCACCTCCAGGTCTACCCGGAGGGCGCGGTCGCGACCCTGCCCGAAGACCTCAACCTGTCCGCCTCGCAGGCTCGTTCCGTCGACTTCTGCGACGACGCTGCGGACTGCGGCGGCGCGCGCGAGGTCTGCTACGACGCGGCCAAGCCCGAGTACTGGTGCGTGCCGACCTGCGACACAGACCTCGACTGCAGCGGCATCCACCCGCGCTCGGTCTGCGACACCGCGACACACTGGTGCATGCTGCACACGCCCTTCCCGCTGAACCTCTCGACCGGCAGGGCCTTTGGCGCCGCGACCACGCTCGGCGATGGCGACGTCGTCTTCGTCGGCGGGCTCGACCAGGGCAGCGACGACCGCTTCGTCCCCGCACGCTACCCCCTCGAGCGCTTCGACGCGCAGACGGGGCTCTTCGCCTCGGCCTCGGTCAGCGGCGTCGCGAACGCGCCGGGCGGCGAGTTCGGCTTCGTCGACCTCGGCGGCGACCGCGTCGTCACCGTCGGCGGGCTGCGCTCGGCCTCGCTCGAGTACACTGCCGAGCAGGGGCTGGCCCTCTCCGCGAGCTGGTCCGACGCCCTCTCGGCCGACGTCATCGTGTGGGACCTGGCCAACGGTGTGGGACGCGTGACCGCGTTGTCCCGCGCGGTGATGCGGCCGACCGTCGTCGGGCTCGGCGGCGATCGCTTCTTCGTCGCGGGTGGCCTCGTGGTCGCTGGCCCCGGGGTCGAGCCGACCAAGTCGACCTCGGTCTGCACCGTCTCGTCCGGCACCGCCACCTGCGATCCCGGCCCGTTGCTGCAGGCGCCGCGTCAGGGCGCGGCCGCGACCTGCCTCGACATGCAGTGCAGGAAGGTCCTCCTCATCGGTGGCAACCCGGGCGGCAAGCTCGCCGAGGTCGTCGATCTCGAAGCCAACCTCTCGACCGCGCTCAAGACGAAGGGCTTTGGCGAGAAGGTCTTCGGCCCGATCCTCTGCGGTCAGGACCTCGTCGGCGGCAGCCTCGAGCTCGCGCGCTCCGTGCCCTTCGCGCCGGTGCGCTTCACGCTGAAGACCGACGAGATCGAGGCCAACCCCATCGCGCAGGCGGACCCCGCGAGCTACCTCGCCGCGGTCGTCGGCAACGTGACCGGCTTCGGGCAGGCGACCTCGTGCACCCTGGCCGGCGGCATCGCAGGGCAGGCGACCACGGCGGCGATCCGCGTCGACGCCGAAGGGACCTTGACCGCGCTGGAGCCGACGCTCGGTATGGCGCGCTTCGGCGCGGTGGCTGCGCGCATCGGCGCGGGCCCGCTCGAGGGCAAGATCCTGTTCGCAGGCGGCGTGGGGCTCCCGACCTCGGGGCCGGTGTCGATCGTACGTGGGGCCGAGGTGCTCTCGCAATGAAGGGCGGAGACGCGATGACGATGAAAGGGATGTGGGCCGCGGCAGGCCTGGCGCTGGCGATGATCGGCTGCGGAGACGGCGAGACCATCGTCGAGCTGACCGTGGTCGAGACGATCCCGGTGGCCTTCGACGACATGCAGGGCGGGGTCACCGAAGGTGCCACCATCGAGCTCTCCGACCTGCGCAACGAGCCCGCCTACAGCGACGTGGTGAAGAACCTGCGCTGCGGCTCGCTCGACAAGGCCAAGTCCTTCATCGAGATCGAAGCGCTCGACGTCGGGGCCGGCGCCACCGTCCTCGCGTACGAGGTCGGGGTCGGTGCCAAGGGCACGGCCAGCTACACGAAGCTCGCGACGTTCGGGGGCTCGGTGACCGACGGCGAGAAGGTCTTCCTCGACAGCGCCAAGGTCACCCTCGACCCGTCCGGCCTCGCCGAGCTCTCGCGCGTGGTGTTGAGCGCGACCCCGGCCCTGGCCGTCCAGGTCACGGCCAGCGTGCCCGGCAACCTCGACGATCTCCAGGTCGCGTTGTCCCTCTCGATCGGCTTCTCCAGCGACGCCAAGGGCTGTCCGTGACGACGGGGCAGCCTGGCTCTGCCGGGCCTTCCCCAGATCGTGTCGATCCCCGCGATCCGGTCGACCCGGTCGACCCCGTCGATCCCAAGACCGGCGCGACGTTCCGCGAGTCGCGCGTGCTCTCGGCCGAGGGCTTCCCGCTCGCCGTCTTCGACCACCGGCCTCCCGTCGCAGGTGCTCCGACGCTGGTCCTCGCGCACGGGCTCGGCGGCAACCTCATCACCTGGCGCCACCTCATCCGCGAGCTGGCCCCCCACTACCGCATCGCGACCTGGGACTATCGCGGGCTCTACGCGTCTCGCTTCGATCCCGCCCTGCGTGCGCGCGCCGCCCACGGCGAGGTGCCCCTCGATCTCCTCTCGCACGCCGACGATGCGCGGCGCGTCCTCGATGCGCTCGGGATCGATCGCGCCATCTTCGTCGGCTGGTCGATGGGCGTCCAGCTCAACTTCGAGCTCGCGCGCCAGGGCTCGCCGACCGGCGATCGCGTCGCCGGCCTCATCCAGATCTGCGGTGCCCCGGGCCGCACGCTGACGACTACACTGCTCGGCCGCACCGGCATGAAGCTCATCCCGCCGGCCATGGACCTCATGCGCGCCGCGGCCGAGCGTCACGCCCCGTGGCTCGCGCGCGTCGCCGGCTCCCCGCAGGCCATGCAGTTCGCGAAGGTCGTCGGCCTCGTCGCCCCCAGCATCGACGAGGCGCTCGCCGCCGAGATCGTGCGCGACTACGTGCGCCTCGACTTCGACGTCTACAACCGCATCCTGATGTCGCTGGCCGACCACGACGCGAGCGACGTCCTCCCGACCCTCGGCGTGCCGACCCTGCTGGTCGCCGGCACGAAGGACCCGATGACCCCGCACACGATCTCCGAGCGCATGGCCAAGGCCATCCCCGGGGCCGAGCTCGTCGTCGTCCGGGGCGCGTCCCACTACCTCCCGGTCGAGTTCCCCGACACCCTGAACCAGGCCGTCAGCGCCTTCCTCGGTCGCTCTTTCGGGGTCCCACCCGCAGCGTGAACGTCGCTCGCGCGCTCCGGGACCCCTCCGGCCGCGGCGCTCCGCACTCTCCGCAAGAGCCCGTTGCCATTCGCGCCGCGCGTGTCTATCCCTGAGCCCACGCGTCACCCGGCCCGACCAGGCCGTCGGGCAGCCTTCGGCGGTGATCACGACCCGCCGACCTCCAACCACGCGACACGAATAGGATCTCCGACATGGGTAATGGTGCAGGTGACGCGGTGGTCGTCCTCGAGGCGGTGACCAAGGACTACCCGCTCGGCAAGACGACCGTGCACGCCGTGCGCGGCGTCGACATCCGGCTCGAGCGCGGGGAGTTCGCGGTGCTGGCCGGCCCCTCGGGCAGCGGCAAGACGACGGTCTTGAACCTCATCGGCTGCGTGGACGTCGCGACCTCCGGCAAAGTCATCATCGCCGGCCGCGACACGAAGCTCCTGAAAGAGTCCGAGCGCACGCGGCTCCGGCTGGAGACGCTGGGCTTCATCTTCCAGTCCTTCAACCTCATCCCGGTGCTCGACCTCTACCAGAACGTCGAGTTCCCGCTCTTGCTCCGCAAGGACATCGACAAGGCCGAGCGCAAGCGCCGCGTCCTCGAGCTGGTCGAGCGCGTCGGCCTCACCGGCCAGATGAAGCAGCGCCCCGGCGAGCTCTCCGGCGGCCAGCGCCAGCGCGTCGCCATCGCCCGCGCCCTCGTGACCCGCCCCGCCATCGTGCTCGCCGACGAGCCGACCGCGAACCTCGACTCGGCCACCGGCCAGTCGATCCTCGAGCTCATGCGCCAGATGAACCGCGACGGGACGACCTTCCTCTTCTCGACCCACGACCCGGTCGTCATGGCCGCGGCGCGTCGCGTCATCCGCATCGCCGACGGCAAGATCGCCGACCAGGGCTTTGGCGCCAATCCCTCCGCTGGCGCCGCCGCCGCGCACGCGCACTAGAGGTCCACATGGGGATCCTCCTCCGCATCGCGCTCCGGAACCTGCGTCTCCACTGGGTCCGGACCCTCATCGTCGGCTTCCTCCTCACCGTCGGCACCTGGCTCGTCGTGGTCGGGCAGGGGGCCATCGACGCCATCCACGCCGGCATGCAGCGCAGCGTGGTCGACACCCTCTCGGGCCACCTGCAGATCACCTCGGGCGCGGCCAAGGACGACCTCGAACTCTACCAGTCGGCCGCCATCGCCGTGCCCGACCTCGGCAAGATCGCCGACTTCGGCAAGGTGAAGTCGGTCCTCCAGTCGGTGCCCGAGGTCGACGCGGTCATCCCGATGGGCCTCGGTCGCTCGATCGTCTGGGGCGCTTCCTCGATCGAGACGAAGCTCGCCGAGCTGCGCCGCTCGATCAACGACGGCACCAGCGACAAGCGCCCGGCCCTCATCGCGCACGTCCGCGCCATCCTGAAGTCCATGACCGGCGACCTCGACAAGCTCCAGAAGGTCGCCAGCGACACGAAGGAGACCGACGCCCAGAAGGCCGACCTCGCGCGCGCCAACTCGGACGCTTTCTGGCAGGAGTTCGACAAGGCCCCGCTCGACGCGCTCGAGTTCCTCGAGAACCGCATCTCGCCGCTCGGCGTCCAGTCCGGCTTCTACTTCTTCAACTACGTCGGCACCGACCCCGGCGCTTTCGCCAAGAACTTCAAGCTCTTCCGTATGCAGTCCGGCGAGATGATCCCCGAGGGTCAGCGCGGCTTCATGTTCAACAGCAACTACTACGAGCGCTTCGTGAAGCATCGGACGGCGCGCCGCCTGGACGAGATCAAAGAGGCCCGCGAGCTCACCGGCGCCACGATCGCGCTCGACGAGAACCTGAAGCGCATGGTCGAGCACAACAAGGCCCAGGTGAGTCAGATCACCGAGCAGCTCGACCCCGTGAAGGCGGACGAGGTGAAGGTGCTCCTGCAGAAGGAGCTCGGCTCGACCGAGGGCGAGCTCTCGAAGCTGCTCGTGTCCTTCCTCGCCGTCGACGACGACAACTTCCAGCGCCGCTACGACTTCTTCTACAAAGAGATCGCGCCCCGCATCCGGCTCTACGCCTACATGGTCGGCGACACCATCTCGCTCTACGGGCAGACCAAGAGCGGCTATCCGCGCGCCGTCAACGTGAAGGTCTGGGGCGTCTTCCGCTACGAAGGGCTCGAGAAGTCGGGGCTCGCCGGCGTCTACAACGTCATGGATCTCATGAGCTTCCGCGACCTCACCGGGCTCAGCGAGCCGGTCTCCGCGGAAGAGCTCGCGTCGATCAAGGCCCAGGCCAAGATCACCGACATCCCGCGCGAGAAGGCCGAGGACGAGCTCTTCGGGGCTGGCACCGAGGTCGTCACCGCGGCCGACAACAAGACCTTCGACGACCTCGCGGGCCGCGACCTGGCCGGCATGCGCAAGCTCGCCGAGGCCGCGCAGAACGCGAAGTTCTCGCAGGCCGATCTCGAGGCGGGGCCCGTGGTCAACATCGCCGTCTTCCTGAAGGGCGCCCAGGCCAGCGCGCCGGGCACGTCGGCGGCGGGCGATGCTCCCCTGGCCAAGGCCACGCTCATCGATGCCGAGCAGCTCGAGGTCTCGCGACTCAAGGTCGTCGACGCCCTGAAGAAGGCCGGCTTCGACATGAAGGTCCTGCCCTGGTCCTCGGCGCAGGGACCGCTCGTCGGCGGGCTCGCGGCGGGCATCTCGATCTTCTTCTACGTCATCGTCGGCCTCATCTTCTTCGTCGCCTTCATCGTCATCCTGAACTCGCTGCTCATGGCCACGATGGAGCGCACGCAGGAGATCGGCACCATCCGCGCGATGGGCGCCCAGCGCGGCTACGTCATCCGCATGTTCGCGATCGAGGGGGCGGCGATGGCGGTCATCTTCGGCGGCCTCGGCCTCGGCCTCGGAGCGCTGACGGTGATCGGCCTCGGGGCGAGCGGCGTGCCCGCGACCTCGGAGATCCTGTTCTTCATCTTCGGCGGTCGGGAGCTGCATCCCCTCTTGGATGTCGGTCACCTCGCCGTCGCGTTCTCGGTCATCGTCGTCGTGACGCTGGTCTCCACCCTCATCCCCGCCATCGCCGCCGCGCGCATCCCGCCGATCGCCGCGATGAACGCGAAGGAGTGAGTCATGCGACGCATCTTCGTCATCGCGTTCAGGAACATCTTCGCGCACACGCGCCGCAGCGCCATCCTGGGTGCGGCCATCGCGTTCGTGACGTTCTTCCTCGTGAGCTCGTTCGCTGCGAGCTCGGCCCTGCAAGACTCGATGGTCGACTCGGCGACGACGCTCGCCTCCGGGCACGTCAACGTCGGCGGCTTCTACAAGGCATCCATCGGCGTGGCGCAGCCGCAGATCGTCGACTACGCCAAGGTCGAGGCCGTCGTGAAGGCCGCGAGCCCGCACATCCGCTACATCCAGCGCCGCTCGCGCGGGAAGTTCGACCGGGTCACCAGCGAGAAGACCTCGCTGATGAACGCGGTCGCGGGCATCGACTTCAAGCAGGACCAGCAGCTCCGTAATCGCCTGGTCATCCTCGAGGGCAGCTTCGACGCGCTCGAGCAGCCGGGGACCGCGCTGGTCTTCAAGCGCCAGGCCGACGAGCTCGGCGTTAAGGTCGGCGACTCGATCACGGTCAGCGGCCTCACTGCGCGCGGCGTGCAGAACCGCATGGATGCGAAGGTTGCGGCCATCGCCAAGGACATGGGCGGGCTCTCGCAGATCATGACCTTCTTGCCCGAGAAGAGCGTGAACGAGCTCTATGAGTTCCGCGCCGAGAACACGGGCGTGCTCATGATCTTCTTGGACGACAAGGAGCACTCGCTCGAGGTCGCGGCCGTCGTCCGGAAGGCGCTTGCCGACGCGGGCTACGACATGATGGAGCCCGAGGCGCGCCCCTTCTGGCAGAAGTACCAGACGGTCGAGCGCGAGGACTGGACCGGCCAGAAGCTCGACGTGTCGACCTGGCGCGACGAGATGGGGGACCTCGCCAAGACGGTCGACGCCCTGGACGGCGTGAGCGTGCTGCTCACGCTGGTGCTCCTGTCCATCATCGCCATCGGCCTCTGGAACACGCTCATGATGGCGGTGCGCGAGCGCACGCCGGAGATCGGCGCGCTCCGGGCCATCGGAATGTCACGCGGCAAGGTGCGCTTGATGTTCGTCGCCGAGGCCGGGTTCCTGGCGCTGATGGCCTCGTTCGCGGGCGCCGTGCTGGCCGGGATCATGGTGGCCATCCTGAACGCGGTCGAGATCGGCGTCAGCGATCCCATCCTGCAGTTCATCCTGATGAGCGACCACCTGAGCTTCCGCATCGACCCTGCTCGCGTCTTGAATGCCATCCTTCTCATCTCGGTCTTCGCCTCCATCGCGGCGCTCTGGCCCGCCCATCGGGCCGCGAAGATCCAACCGGGAACGGCCATGAGCCACACTGGCTGAGCCGCCCCGAGACCCTCGTTCGTGAGGTCGTCCATGAAAGTCCCGTTTCCCTCGCGTCTCCTCCTCGCAGCCCTCGTGTTGGCCACCGGTCTCAGCGCGAGCGCGCCGGCCCTGGCGCTCTCCGACCCCGAGATGGCCAACATCCTGAAGGACCTCGACACGCGACAGCGCGCGTTGGGTGACTTCAAGGCCCACGCCTTCATCCAGCGGAAAGAGACCGGCAAAGAGGATGTCCTCTACGAGTCGCTGTTCTATCGCCGCGGCACGGACAAGAAGTTCATGTTCCTGGTCCTGGCGCCCAAGACCGAGGCGGGTCAGGGCTACCTCCGCATCGACGACAACCTCTGGCTCTACACGCCGCGCACCGGCAAGTGGGAGCGCCTCACCGAGCGCGACCGCATCCTCGGGACCGACGGGCGTCGCCAGGACTTCGACGAGTCGCGACTGGCCGAGGAGTAC
Organism: Deltaproteobacteria bacterium; assembly: GCA_016792665.1. Taxonomy (GTDB): domain Bacteria; phylum Myxococcota_A; class UBA9042; order PHBI01; family PHBI01; genus WYBB01. The sequence continues at coordinate 15,287 of JAEUKJ010000244.1, forward strand.
AACCCGAGCTTCATCGGCGAGGGCGTGCTCGGCGTGTACAAGACGTGGAAGTTGAAGCTCACGGCCAAGCCGGGTTCGGACGTGGCCTGGCCCGTCCTCGAGCTCGAGGTCGACCAGCAGTCGGGCAATGTGCTGAAGCGCCTCGAGTACGCGCTCTCGGGCAAGCTCATGCGCCGGAGCCTCTACCCGAAGTGGGTCAAGATCACGGACCCGAAGGGCAAAGAGGTCTGGTACTCGGAGCAGATCTACTTCTACGACGAGGTCGAGAAGGGCAACCAGTCGGTCATCAAGATCGACGCGGTCGACCTCTCGCCGCTCGAGGTGAACATGTTCACCAAGGCCTGGCTCGAGTCGAAGAGCCGCTGAGTCCGATTCGAGCCGGGATGTGCCTGGCTTCGTCGTCCGTTGACGGCCTCCCGCGAGGTCGAGTACGTTCCGCTGAACCCCATTCAGCGGCGCCCTCGCGGTGCCCGTCGACCCACCTCGAGGCCTCCATGTTGCCGTCGCGACTCGCATTCTTCGTCGTTGTTTCTCTTTCCCTTTCCGCCTGTGGCGTCTCGCATCAGCAGCGCGTCTCCCAGGCCAGGGGCCAGTTCCAGAACCGCCCCGGGGTGGCACAGGCGACCGACTACGCGCGGACGATCTGGATGGCCTTCGAGGCCGAGGACTACGCCCGCGCAGCGCCACGCCTGAAGAGCGACACCGATGACGCCATCGGCGCGCTCGAGCGGGTGCTGCCCGACGCCGGTTCCGACGCGAGCTACGTCATGGCGTGGCGCGCGCGCATGATGCTCATCGGGCCGCGCGTCCCCGAGGCCGAAGCGGCCTATCTCGAGTCGCACCGTCGCGGACCCAACGAGATCGCCACGATGGACCTCGTGCGCATCTACGGCCTGCGTCCGGACCGGAAGGCGGTCGCCAAGATCTGCGCCGAGAGCTGCGAGGTCTTCACCGACTCGAACCTTCTCTGGAACACCATCCTGCACTGCCGCGAGAACATGAACGCCTCGACCGAGGCCGCGGCAAGCGAATGGATGAGCCCGAACCTCAAGCGCTGGTACGCGGCCGAGTCGAGCCGTCGCGAGTCCGAGTACCAGGCCGCGCGCGCGCAGGCCCAGCGCGAGGAGGTCGCTCGCAATCGCATCCAACGCGAGGGTGAGATGTGCGCGTCGCAGTGCACCGAGTCGATGTACACCTGCCAGAACCGTTGCCGTGGCAGCGCGAGCTGCAAAGAGAACTGTCGCCTGCGCCAGAATGCGTGTGTGGACGGGTGCTCGGCCGACATGAACCGAAAGCTCGGTCAGTGAAGCGAGTCGCCCCCCGCCAGGCCCTCCGCAGCGTGGGCCTCGCGGTCGGCTTGGCAGCGCGCGGCGATGTGCGTACATGGTGCGAGCCCGAGCGACCCAGTGCGAGGGCGCGAAGGGCCCGCGATCACGCGTGCGGCTTTCGGGGAGAACGTGATGAAGCGCGCGGTCGTGGTCTCGGTCTTGGCGTCACTGACGTGCGGCGTCGCGCTCGCGGGGGCAGCGCGGGCAGAGTCTCCGCCGCCTCGCGGCGAGGACGAGATCTTTGGTGAGCCTGCGACCCCGCCGGCGAGCCAGCCCCCCGCAACCCCGTCGACGCCGTCCGGCACGGCCGTCCCGAGCAAGCCCGGGGAGGAGGTCTTCGGCGAGCCCGGGGCCAACGGCGAGCCGAGCACCAGGCCGCGCGACACGACCTTCGACGCCATCCGCGAGGACCCGCTCGCCATCGGCGGTCAGCTCTATCTGCGCTCGATGGTCACGCTCAGCGACCGCGGCTCGGCAGGGTCGCAGGCCTTCTCGATGCCGCATCTCCTCGACCTCTACCTCGACGCGCGCCCCGAAGAGCGCGTGCGCGGCTTCATCTCGGGGCGACTCTCGTACGACCCGACGGTAGGTGCGGGCTCGACCGATCAGCTGGGGCAATCGCGGGAGTCGACGAGCATCGTCCTGGACCAGCTCTGGCTGAAGACCGACATCGCGCGGCGTGTGTTCCTCACGGTCGGGCAAGAGCGCGTGAAGTGGGGCGCGACGCGCCTCTGGAACCCGAACGACTTCGTCAACGCGCAGCGCAAGGACCCGCTCACCCTCTTCGACGAGCGCACCGGCATCCCGCTCATCAAGCTGCACGTCCCGGCCGACACCTGGAACATCTACCTGCTCGGGCTCTTTGGTGGCGCGTCGACGTTGGAGTCTCCGGGCGTCGCCTTCCGAGTCGAGAAGGCTTTTGCGTCCGCCGAGTTGGCCCTGTCGGGCGTGGCCGGCAAGGGGCGCAGGACCGCCTTCGGCATCGACCTCTCGACCGCGTTGGGCCCCTTCGATCTGACCGCCGAGGTCTCGCTCACCGACGAGCGCGACACGCTCGAGTACACCGGCACCCTCGACTTCGACACCTTCGAGACCCCGACCGGGAGCCCTCGCGGCCAGTGGATCCCGCGCGTCTCGGCCGGCATCCAGTACGCCTTCAAGCCCAACGACGACGACGTCATGTACCTCGGGCTCGAGGCCTTCTACAACCCCGCCGGCTATGACGACCCGGCCCTGTATCCGTGGCTCATCGTGCAGGGCGCCTTCACGCCGTTCTACCTCGGCAAGGCCTACCTCGGCCTCTCGTGGGTGGTGCCCCAGCCGGGCAACTGGGACGACAGCTCGTTCAACGTCTCGGCGCTCGGCAACCTCTCGGACAGCACCTACCTCGTGCGTCTCGACTTCTCGCAGACCCTGCACACGCGCCTGAAGCTCGAGGCCTACGCCCAGACGCAGTTCGGCAAGCGCGGCGGCGAGCTGCACTTCGCCCTGGAGATCCCCGAGATCCCGCCCATCCCCGAGGTCCTCCCCGACGGGATCGGGCCGATCTCCGTACCGGCGACCTCGGTCCTCCTCGGCGTGAACCTGCGCCTCTCCATCTGATGTGAGGGCGCCGGTCGCGACGGCGTGGGTCGACGGGCTTCGAGAACTGCACTCGCCGACAGCCTCGCGAGGTTCGTGCGAAACAAGATCGCGCGCGTGTCGAAGTCGGGGTGGCTCGCGCGACGGGGTGGCAGCGGGCGACACGAGGTCGTCCCATTTCCCGCGCCAATGCTCGCACAAGGCCTCACTCCGCGAGGCTGCAGGCGAGCGGCTGCGACATCCGACGGAGTGACCCATGAAGTTCGCCATCATCATCCTCGAGAGTGCCTCTGACTTCGCATCGCGCCAGAACGAGCGCGCCCCCGCCTACTGGGAGGCCTGGAAGGCCTACATGGCCGCCCTCAACGAGGCCGGAATCCCCAATGGCGGGGCCGCTTTGCAAGCCCCCGAGACCGCGACGGTGGTGCGCGTGGCCGACGGTCGACGCCTCGTCCAGGACGGCCCCTACGCCGACACGAAGGAGCAGCTCGGTGGCTTCCTCACGATCGACGTGCCCGACCTCGACCAGGCGCTGCACTGGGCCGCGCTCTGCCCGGCGGCATCCAGCGGCGCGGTCGAGGTGCGCCCCGTGCTGCCGATGATGTAGGCTCGCGAGGTGAACGCGGCCCACGAGAGCGAGGTGCACGAGGCGCTGCGCGCGGTCGTCGCGCGTTCTCATGGGCGGCTCGTCGCGTCGCTGGCGCGCAGTGGGCGCGATCTCTCGGCGGCTGAGGATGCGCTGGCCGACGCTCTGCGCGAGGCCCTCGAGCAGTGGCCCGTGCTCGGTGTGCCGCGCGAGCCGGAGGCCTGGCTCTGGACCGTGTCGCGACGTCGGCTCTTGGACCGGGCCCGTCGTGACACGGTGCGACGCGGCGCGGCCGAGGCCCTCTTGGCGAGCTTCGATCGCGAGCCGAGCCCGCTGGAGTTGGGCGAGGTCGTCTCGAGCGATGTGATCCCCGACGAGCGTCTGGCCCTCCTCTTTGTCTGTGCCCATCCGGCGATCGACCCGTCGGTGCGCACGCCGCTCATGCTGCAGACGGTGCTCGGCCTCGACGCGGGCAAGATCGCGTCGGCGTTCCTCGTCGCCCCTGCCACGATGGGCCAGCGCCTGGTCCGCGCGAAGACGAAGATCCGCGATGCGGGGATCCCCTTCGAGGTGCCGGTGCGCCGCGACTGGCCCGAGCGCTTGGGGTCCGTGCTGGAGGCCATCTACGCGGCCTATGGGACGGGCTGGGACGAGCTCGGGGTCGACGCGCGCCAGGCCGATCTATCGCGCGAGGCCATCACGCTCGCGCGCCTGGTCGTCCACCTCCTGCCTGACGAGGCCGAGGCCCACGGGCTCCTCGCGTTGCTCTTGTTCTGTGAGTCGCGCCGCGCCGCCCGCCGGGTCGATGGTCGCTATGTGCCACTCGATGCCCAGGAGGTCGCGCGCTGGGACTTCGGGGCCATCGACGAGGCCTTCGCCGAGGTCGACGAGGCCGCGCGCCGTGCCCACCTCGGACGCTTTCAGCTCGAGGCGCTGGTCCAGGCGATGCACGCGCGCCGACGCTTCGGCGAGGCCGTCGACTGGGATGGGCTCGCGGCCTTGTACGCGGCGATCGTCCGCGTCACTCCGACGCTGGGGGCCCATGTCGCGCAGGCGGCCGTGGTCGGTCGTGCGCGGAGTCCGCGCGAGGGCATCGCGCTCCTGGCGTCGCTCGCGGCCGCGCACCCGACCGAGGTCGCACGCTACCAGCCGTATCATGCCACGCTGGCCGCGCTGCTCGAGGCCGCGGGCGATGGCGTCGCTGCCGCGGAGGCCCGCACACGCGCCATCGGCCTCACCGAAGACCCCGCCGTCCGCGCGTGGCTCACGCGGGGTTGAGGCCGCGTCGCGGGCCGCGCATGTCTACGCCTGCCGAGACCTGACGACGTCGTCGCGCGATCCGTTCCCGGGCGAACGCGCTTCACCATGGGGTTGAATCGCTGCCACGCGGGATGTTGAATGGGGGCACTCGTCGCAGCAGCGACCCTCGCGCGGGTGAGGCGGTGCCACGCCAAGCCGAACTGAACGTCGAGCGGATCCATCGCGGCCCGCTGTCCTCGTCTCGGTGATCGTGCGGCGTGCGTCGCGGACGAGTCTGTGATCGGGGTCACCGCAATGCCTCCGATCCGACCAGGGTGGGCCGTCTCCGGGCGGTTCACCCCCTTTTTTCGAATCGCATTTGCGATGCGGTCTTCGCCCCCCGACCCACCTCATTTGGACAACGAAGGTATTCGACCATGAGCATGCAGCGTGCAACCCCCAAGGCCGCGGCTGGAGCCGCCAAGAACCACGCGTCGGCCGCCGCCGAGGCGCCCTCCAAGGTCAAGCTCAAGGCTGGCCTGCGCGGCAAGGACCTCGACGCCCAGACCCAGATGTTGCGCCCGGCCGGCGCCGACGCGAAGGGCAAGTCGGCGGGGAACAAGTCGGCCGCGAAAGGCGGGTCAGCGGCGGCCGCGAAGCCCACGACCAAGGCGCCCGTGAAGGCCAAGAGCGCTGCGGCTCCGGTGGACGAGAGTGATCCGAAGCAGCTCATCCTCGATCAGATGGCGCGCGAGTGGCGGGCTGGTGAGACGGCCGAGTACGAGGATCTCAAGGCTCAGTACGAGAAGCTCTATGGCCCGATCCCAGGCGAGGGAGCCGAGCCTGCGGTGGACGAGGACAAGCAGCAGATGCAGCAGCTCCTCGGCACCTACTGGCGCAACGGCGAGGTCGCGGAGTTCGAGGCGCTGAAGAAGGTCTACGAGAAGTCCTACGGCGCTTACTGACCGGGCGGCGCGCAGGGGCTGAACCTGTGCGTTGCGACCGATCGCATTGATTGTGGCCGCCGTCGCGCATCCGTTCCCAGACGAACGCCCTTCACCTAGTGGTTGAACGCGCCGGGCCGGCCGTGTTTCCTGGGGACACTCGTCGCACGCACCGTGTGTCTCGCGGGAGCGCAGGGTGCGACCGTCCCCCATCGAAATCACTTCGAGAGTGACATGGCACTTTCGCGTCCATTTCTCGCCTGGCGAGAGAAGGGCGCTGGGCCATTGCGCGAGCCATCGAGACAGGGCCCTGGACCCTGCCGTCACACCTCCGACAAGGAATCACCGATGAAGTATATCCGCACCCTCACCCTGGCCGCGGGCGCCCTTGGCGTCAGTGGTGCCGCCTGCTCGAGCGACGAGTCCGCGCCGAAGACGACCCTCAGCGCGGTGGTGGCACCCCTGGATCTGCCGGCGGCGACCGACGCGTGCTACCACCTGACGGTCTGGAATGACGTCGAGAACCTCGGCTCCAGCACGGAGGTCTGGGACCAGCCTGTGCTGTGCGCCTCGCAGTACGGCGCGAACAACGGCATTCGCTTCACGGGTATCTGTGACGCGGAAGCTGGGTTCGGCGACGAGGACAATAGCAACGACGGCAAGAACGCGATCCGCCTCATCCTGAACGGCATCTACAAGGACGGCGACGTCGAGACGGGGACGGCGCTGACGGAGGGTGAGGACTACATCAACCCGTGCCCGGCGCCCGAGAGCGGTGAGGACAACGGGTGCGTCCTGCTCGCGGACTGCACGCAGAACCAGGACACGAAGATCGAGTTCAACCTGACGGTGATGCGCCAGGCGTCGCTCGGCTTCTTCGACACGGTCGTCAAGATCAGCGACGTCTTCTGCGCGGCCAAGCTCGACTGCCTGGATCAGGAGGACAACCCGCTGACCTACCTGCACAACCCGACCAGCGACGCCGATGGCGAGACCGCGGTGCTCGGCTTCACGTGCCTCGGCGGCAGCGGCGGCGAGATCAACATGTACCTCGACGACCTCGTCATCACCTGCGTCAACGGCAGTGGCGTCACGCGCACGGCGACGGTGGACCCGTCGGCGGGCCCGGGCAACGTGACCCCCGCGCAGATCGGCACCCCGTTCCTCTTCGGGGCCGCCGTCAACACCGGTGAGGGCTTCCAGGGTTCGCGCTACTGGAACGTGCTGCTCGGCATCAACGGCAGCGTGGCGGGTGAGACCTGCACGCTCAACACGGTCGGTACCGTGTCGGAGACCGGGCTCGACGGCACGCCGTTCGAGACCCCGGAGCACACCCGCTACCCGTTCATCCAATGGAGCGTCCCGCTGTCGGCGAACGGCGCCCTTGCGTGCACCCGTCATCCGCTCAATGGGGACAATGGCGTCTCGACCGAGTACTCGGAGATCGACGACGCGCAGACTTTCGCGCACGAACTCGACCTCACGGTGCCGGCCGAGCCAGTGGCTTGCCCGTGCTGGGACGTCGGCACCTCGGCCGCGCAGATCGCAACCATCGCCACCAACGGCGGCTACTCGGTCGACTACTCGGCGGGCACGTACCTCGCGATCTCGAGCACGGCTCCTCTCGCGGTCGTGAACTTCACGGTCGAGGGGTCACAGTGCAGGGGCCCGGACGGCGTGTGGCAAGATGCCACGAGCGCGCAGCTCCTGCAGTGCGCCGCCGTGATGGGACAGATCTACGCGGGCCTGCCCTGATCGCAGACCTCTCCATGGATGAATGTCCCACGGGGAGCTGAATAGCCGCCGCGGGACGAGACGATGCGAGGTGGGCCGTCGTGAGGCGGTCCACCCGCTCTGTCTTGTGCGTTCGATGATTTGTCTTCTGCGGCCAATGGGTGTGCCAACGGGCGCGCTCTCCGGTCCCAGCTCCGTGTCCACCGTCACCCTTGAAAGGAAATCATAGCGATGAAATACATCCGCACTCTCACCCTGGCCGCGGGCGCGCTCGGGATCAGCGGCCTGGCCTGCTCGAACAGCGACTCGGCCCCGAAGACGACGCTCAGCGCGGTGGTGGCACCGCTGGATCTGCCCGCGGCGACCGACGCGTGCTACCACCTGACGGTCTGGAATGACGTCGCCAACCTCGGCTCCGGTACGCAGGTCTGGGACCAGCCGGTGCTGTGCGCCTCGCAGTACGGCGCGAACAACGGGATCCGGTTCACGGGCATCTGCGACGCAGAGGCGGGGCTCGATGACGTCGACCCGAGCAACGACGGGAAGAACGCGATTCGCCTCATCCTGAACGACATCTACAAGAACGGCGACGTCGACTCGGGGACGGCGCTGACGGCCGGCGAGGACTACGTGAACCCGTGTCCGGCGCCGGAGAGTGGCGAGGACAACGGGTGCGTGCTGGTCGCGGACTGCACGCAGAACCAGGACACGAAGATCGAGTTCAACCTGACGGTGATGCGCCAGGCGACGCTGGGCTTCTTCGACACGGTGGTGAAGCTGCAGGACATCTTCTGTGCGGCGAAGCTCGACTGCGAAGACCAGGACAACCAGACGCTGAGCTACCTCTACAACGCGTCGACCCAGGCCGACGGGCCGACCGCGGTGCTCGCGTTCACGTGCGTGGGCGGGGCCGGCGATCTGTTCATGTACCTCGACGACATCGTCATCACCTGCACGGATGGGACGACGACGCGCACCGCGACGGTCGACCCGTCGGAGGGCCCTGGCAATATCGGGCACATCGAGTCGGACGCTGGCGCTCCGATCCTCTTCGGCGCGGCCGTGAACACCGGTGACGGGTTCCAGGGCTCGCGCTACTGGAACGTGCTCCTCGGGACGAACTTCGCGGGCGCGGGCGAGACCTGCACGCTGCAGGCCGTCGGCACGGCGTCGAAGACCGAGCTCGGCGGGACGCCCTTCGAGACCCCGGAGCACACGCGCTATCCGTTCATCCAGTGGAATGTGGTGCTCTCGGAGAATGGCCAGCGTGAGTGCTCGAAGCACCCGTTGAACGGCGACGACGGCGCTGTCTCGACCCACTACACCGACATCGATGCCCCGAAGCTGCTGGCCCACAAGCTGGTGGGCGCCACTCCTGAGAGCGTTTGCCCCTGTTGGGACCTGGCCACACTCGAGTCTCGGTCGGCGACGATTCTCGCCCAGCCCGACTCCTGGGCGTCTTTCGGTCACGACAGTGGCCCGGACAATTATTTCAGTGAGTATGGCTATGTCGACTCGCCGAACGTACGTGGCTTCGAAGCTCGCGCCGAGTCGAGCGGGGAAGACATGGAGTGCCGCTTCCAGGACAACAACCTCGGCACCTACCAACATCTCCCGGTCACAAGTGAACAGTTCGCCGCGTGTGTCGCGGATATCGTGGTCCTTCGGGACGACCCGTGCACGCAGTCGCCCGCCGTCTGCGGTGGTTCCACGCCGGCTTGCATCTACCAACGCCCAGGTGAGAGCACCTGCGTGGAGTGCACGGATGACAACTTCTGTGCCTCGAACCAGGATGGACGAACCCATTGCAGCCTTGGGGAAATCTACTCTCGGATTCCGAACTACCAGGCGTGCGCCGAGTGCACCTACGAGACCGGATTCGCCTGCCCCAACGGAACATGGTGTGACGCCACCGGAACATGCACCAATGCCCAACCCTGGGCCTTCGTCTCTGGCAATGGCCTGACGACCCTGGCGAGTGCACAGTCCGCGTGCGCTTCCCAGGGCAGCTTTCACATCCCGACCTACTTCGAGGTGATGAGCGGCCTGACGGCCCAGTTCGTGGGCGGTGCCAATCTGGGCTTCAATGCGGGTGTTCTCTACCCCGGCGTCGATCCAGAATCCGGCGTCAGCAGCAACTGGCTCGTGTCGGGTTGGAATGGGGCCGGCATCGACAACTATGGTGGGGGCTGGACCATGACGGTCGCCTGCGCGCCGAACTGATTGCAACCCCATGGGCCCGTGCAGCACCGACTCGTGTGACGCGGGAGTCTGCAGCTACTCGTTCGACGCGAGCTGCACGGTGCCCTGATCCAGGCTGGACGTTCCGGTGCTCGCGCTCACGTGAGGTGGGCCGCTGAAAGGCGGTCCACCTTTTTCGTTTTGGCACTCTGATGGTGATTCTTCCGTCGCGTGCGGGGAGACCGGGCACGAAGCTCGAGCTCAACCTGGCGGTCATCCGCCAAGCGACGCCGATCCCGCACTGAGGCGGCCTCGACTCAGAGGCCGGTGCCGCGGCACACGAAGACGGCGCCTGCGTCGGTGCCGCCTTCGTCGTCCCACGGAGCGGTGAGGGCGAGGTCGTCGAACCCGTCGCCATCGCCGTCGCCGACCCCCGCGACCCAGAAGCCGACCTCGTCCCCATCGGCCGAGCCGTGCAGGATGAGGTGGGCGTCGTCCAGGAGGTAGGGCCCCGCGACCGGGCCGTAGTAGATATAGGCAGCGCCTCGGCGCGAGCCGCCGAAGTTCGAGCCGTCGGAGCCGATCACGATGTCGGTCACGCCGTCACCGTTGAAGTCTCCCGCGGTGCCGGCGTCGGCCGCCTCGCCCGAGGCCGTGCTGCCGTACCAGGCCGCGTCCGCGTCGGCACTCGTGTAGGCGCCTGCGATCGGACCGTAGAAGAGATAGACCGCGCCGGCGGTCGCGCCCACGTAGGTCTCGCCGAACGCGCCGACGAGCAGGTCGTTGTAGCCGTCCCCGTTGAAGTCATCGGTCGAGTAGTGCCCGAAGACGACGCCGAGCAGTGCGCCGGCGATCGGCCCGCGGATGATCGCGTCGGCCGCGGCAGGGTCGACGCT
>JAEUKJ010000249.1 GCA_016792665.1 Deltaproteobacteria bacterium
GTTGGTGCGTGCGCGGACTCGTCGGAGGCCGACACGGCTGACACGGGATCCGATGCCGAGGTCGCGCTCGAGGTCGACGACGGCCAGGACGCTGACGGCCCAGACACCGACGCCGTGTCGCCGGGCTGCCTCGGGCCCCAGGGGCGCGACGACAGCGGCACCGCGACGCTCGGCGATCCGCTCGGAACGGCCTCGGTCACGATCGATGACCGCGCGGCTTGCGTCCGCACCTACCGCCTCGCCTCGACCGCGACGCGCAGGGACGACCTCCCCGCGAGCCCGCGCGTCGTCGTCGAGCGCGCCGAGGCGCCGACGTTGCGCACGGGCCACGATCTCTTCGATGCGCTCTATGCACTGGCACTGGACGAGGTGCGCGAGAACTCGGTCGCCGCGATCACCGACGGCAGCTTCAACCAGGGTAAGCCGCTGGCGTGTCCGACCGGCGGCTGCTTCGAGACCGGTCGCAAGTGGCCCTGGGTGTGGACGCGCGACACGTCGTATGCGGTGGCGCTGGGCCTCGCCGACCTCGATCCGATCCGCGCGCGGAACTCGCTGGTCTTCAAGCTGTCGGAGCGGCGCGCGGGCGATGACCGGCAGATCGTCCAGGACACCGGCTCGGGCGGGAGCTGGCCGGTCTCGACCGATCGCGTCGTGTGGGCGCTGGGCGCGCGCGCTGTGGTCGATGCGCTCGATGGCGAGGACCGGCTGGCCTTTCGCGACCTGGCGATCGAGGCCCTGACCAACACCCTCGAGCAGGACCGCAAGGTCATCTGGGACGCGGCCAGCGGCCTCTACTTCGGCGAGCAGAGCTTCCTCGACTGGCGCGAGCAGAGCTACCCGGCGTGGACCCAGCACGACGTCATCGACATCGCGACCTCGCGCTGCCTCTCGACCAACGTCATGCACCTGCGCGCACTGGAGGTCACCGCCGAGCTGCTCTCCGAAGCGAGCGACGCGCGCGCGACACGCTACACGGACTGGGCGCGCGACCTGAAGCTGGCCATCAATCGGCACCTCTGGCTGCCCGACGACAACCAGTACTCGAGCTTCCTGCCGACCCAGCTCGACCCGACCCCGGTCCGCCGCTTCGACCTCCTCGGGTCTGCGCTGGCCATCCTCACCGGGGTCGCCGATCCCGCGCGCGCCGCCCAGATGCTCGCCTCCTATCCGGCCTACGGCCCGGGCGTGCCGGTCCTCTGGCCCCAGCAACAGCAGACGGTCATCTATCACAACCGCGCGAGCTGGCCCTTCGTGACGGCGTTCTGGCTCCGCGCAGCCCGCCTCGCCGACCTCGCCGCCAGCGCGAACGACGACGCCAGCCCGCCGAGTGACGGGGTCGCCGACCACCTCGTCGACAGCCTCGTCCGCGCCGCCGCGCTGAACCTGTCCAACATGGAGAACCTCGAGGCCGGGACCGGCGCGCCGTGGCTCGACGACGGCACCGCGTCGGGCCCGGTCGTCAACTCGCAGCGCCAGCTCTGGTCGGTGGCCGGCTTCGTCTCGATGGTGCACCAGTCGATCTTCGGGCTGGAAGTCACCGCCAAGGGTCTCGTCGTTCGGCCCTGGCTGACCCGGCACCTCCGCGACAGCCTCTTCGCCGCGACCGACACGCTCGTCCTGCGCCGATTCCCCTATCACGGCCGCGCCGTGACAATCGTCGTGCACCTGCCGCCCGTCGGCAGCGGCGGCCGCTACCGCGTGGCGTCGATGACAATTGATAGTGTCTCTCACATTCCGGCGATCCCCATCCGCGCCTCCGAGCTCGGCGCGGACAGCCTCGTCGAGGTCACGTTGGTCGCCGACGGAGGCGCCCCGACGCGCCCCATGACCCTCATCACGGCGTCGAACTGGCGCGCCATCTACTCCCCGCGCACACCCGCCATCACGGCCATCAAGGCGAACGCGGGCAAGCTCGAGCTCACCCTCTGGACCAACGAGGACGACCGCCAGGGCCTCTCGTTCGACGTCTACCGCGACGGCGTCCGCGTCGCGGCCAACCTGCCCGGCACCGCGACGAGCTGGACCGACCCGGCCTCGGATGCGAGCGCGCCGACCTCACCCTGCTACATCGTGGCGGCGACGTTCGACACCGGGACCCACTCGCAGCGGTCGCGCGCGACCTGCTGGTGGGGCGAGGGCGATGCGCACATCCAGATCGTCGATGCCTCACAGTTCCGGAACGTGGGCGGCACCGGGGTCACCGAGTACGGTCGCTTCCACTTCCAGGGCTGGGGTGACCCGGGGCATCGCCTCGACCTCGATGTGACGGCCACGCGCTCGGGACCGCACCTCTTCCAGGTGAGCTACGGCAACGGGGCCGGGCCGCTGAACACCGGCATCGCGTGCGGCACCAAGCGGCTCACCGTCACCGATCGCGACAGCGGCGCGGTCGTCGCAGACGGCGTCCTCGTCATGCCGCAGCTGGGTCGCTGGGACCGCTGGGCGCTGTCGAACTTCGTCGCGGCCGAGCTCGTCGCCGGTCATCGCTACGACGTGGCGATCGTCGCCGACGCGACCGTCCCGAACATGTCGGACTTCGCCGCCTTCGCGACCTACAACGCGCTGGGTGCGAGCGGCGGCACGGCCGGGCCGGTGAACCGCGTGAACATCTCGGAGTTGCGCATCCTCGCGAGGTAGCCTCATGAGCCTCAAGTTCATTCTCGACCTGCTCATCGACGACACCGTCCAGAGGGCGTTCGGCGAGGCGACCACCGCGATGTCGCTCGAAGATCCCGAGCGGGCGCGCGCCGAGCACGATCGACGCGAGGCGGCGAAGGCCCGCAAGCGCAGGATCGAAAAGAAGTATCCGGGCGAAGAGGCGACCGATCGCAGCCCGATCCACATGACGCGCGGAGCGATCGAGGGCGATGCCTTCGAGGGCGCCGAGGGGGTCTGGCAGCTCGTCATCACCGTGCCCGAGCCACGTCCGAGCTTCGTCGTGATGCCGCGTCACGGTCACGCGGACGCCCCGCGCGAGGTCACGGGTGAGCCGGTCTTCGACCGCCGCTTCGCGGTCTTTGCCGACACGCGCGCGCTCGCCAAGCTGGGGCACCGGCTGCGGGCGCGCTGGCTCGAGGCCGATTGCGACTGGCTCTACGGGCGCGGGACGATGACCGCGACCGCGGGCAGGTTCAAGAATCGCTTCGCGTTCCTGGGACTCCTCGACGCCGGCATGGATCTCGCCGAGGCCCTGGTGGAGGCCAGCGCGGAGACCCCGGAGCGGCTGCTCGCAGCGCTGTCGGATCCCGCCTGGAAGGTCGGGGCCGCGGCCCTCGACACGCTGCTCGAACACCACACCGCGAGCCGCGAGCTCGGCCACGCCTACGACTTCCTGCACACCAACCTCGACGCGAGCTACGAGCGCTTGCGTGTGCACGGCTTTCGGCGTGCGCAGGACTGGCGCGCGATCCTCGGCATCGCGCTCGGCCCGCATCGCGCCGCGCGCTCCGACGCGTTCGAGGTGCTGATGGGGTATGGCCCGCCCGAGCTCGCGAGCCAGGCAGCCTCGACGCTACTCTTGACGCGCGACGGCCTCGACGACGAGCGCGTCGCGAAGGCGGTCCGCGCCATCATCGAGGGCGACCCGCGCCTCCTCGCGGCGACGAGCGTCGAGGTGCGTGAGCGCTTCCTGCTCGCGGTCTTCGACGTCGAGAGCGAGGCCGCGGAGATCGACGTGGTGCCGGTCGTGCGCGCGGCGACCGAGTACCTCGCGCAGACCGGGGCGGCCTTCGTGTATGCCGAGCTCTCGCGCCACGCCTCGCGTTCGCGGCGCGTGGCCGCACTGGCGGCGCGGGTGAAGGCGCGCCTCGGCAGCGGAGGCGGCTTGACCCTGGCGGATGGCGATGCCGGCGCGCTGACGCTGCACGACCCCGAGTAGGGGAGGCCGAGGTCAGGCGAAGGTTGCGCGGAGTGGGGGCGACCGAGGCGACTCAGGGCGCGAGGCCGGTCCAGCTCGCGTCGTCGGTGACCATGGCGGTGAGCCAGGTCCAGAGATCGGTCCCGCCGACCGAGGCCGCGCTCGGGTTGCCGAGCATCGTGTGCGTGTCGCCAGCGATGAAGAACCACTTGAAGTTCGGTTGGTTCGACAACACGTTCAGCGCCAGCTTGCGCACCTCGATCTCGAAGGCGATGCCGAGCATGCCGAGGTAGGCCGCGATGACGCTGTCCTGGACCGACGACAGGAGGGCCATGCGGTCGTTCGGGTAGAGGGTCGCGAGCTTGGTGTACAAGAGCGAGAGGTCGGCCTTGCAGCCCTGGCCGCAGACCTCATCGACCACCAGGTCGAGGCGCCACTGCGTGAACCACTTGGCGCGCAGCGTCCCGTTGATGCCCTCGCCGACGAGCAGCGGCCCCGAGTCGTCGACGAGGCGCGTGGTCGTCGCGTCGAGTGCCCTGCGGATGTTGGCGTACTGCAGGCTGGCGCCGAAGCCGCCCGCCGACAGCCCCGACACGACGAGCTCGTCGAGGTCGCCGAAGGTCGCGTGGATGCGCGGCAGCAAGAGCCGCACGTTGCGCGCGCCCATGTGCTGCCAGGTGCGGGTGAGGCCGCCCTGGGTGTAGTCCTGGGCGTGCTCGCCGCCGTGGAGGTCGCCGGTGCAATACGGGACGAAGAGGTAGCTCCAGTCGCGGAAGGGGTTCTTCGGGTCGGCGCGGTCGAGGACGCCGACGCCGATCGAGGCGGCGGTCGCGTCGAACTGGGCTTTGCCGATGGGGCCGGTGCTCGCGGTGTTCAACAGATAACAAGTCGTGAAGTCCCAGCAGGCGCCGCCCCCCATGAAGACCACGAGCAGCTTGTCGGACGCGGCGCGATTCAGCGCGAAGCCCGTCTCGGTGCCGTCATTGCAGAGGCTGCCGGGCTGATCGAACCAGGTCCAGACGCGCTCGGGCGCGTCGAGCGGCGCGACGTCGCTCGTGTCGGCGCTGTCGCTGACGGACGTGTCGGAGACCTCTTCGGAGGTACCGTCGGTGTGGGTGGCATCGGTCGCGTCGCTCGAGATGTCGATCAGGCTCGTGTCGGAGGTCTCCGAGCCGAGGTCGCTCGCGTCGGCGGTGTCGGTCGCGTCGGTGGCGTCGGTCGTGTCGGATAGGCCCTGGGCGCTGTCGCCGCAGGCCGCGAAGGAGAGGAGGATGCCCACGAGGGGAGGCCAGGCGCGGTGTGAGTTCATGCCGCACTCATACCTGAATCCGCGACTCGACGTCAGCCGTCGTCGCGCACGGTGTCGCGGGGGCCGAGGCACAGCTCGACGTTGCCGACCCCGTCGGAGCGCACGAGGTCGCCCGGGATCCCCGCCCCGAGGAGCTTCTTCCGGAGGCGGTTCAGGTTCACGTCCCAGCGCGCGCGAAGCGCTCTCTCGCTGCGCTCGTTCGGCCAGATCTCGCGCGCCAGCTCGGCCCACCCGATCGGCACGCCGGTGGCCGCGAGCTCGCTCAGCATGCGACCCGGGATACCCGCGATGACGACGGTGCGCTCGCCCTTCCGGCACACGTGTGCGCTGGTGAAGCGCGCGACGATCTCGAGTGGCTCGGACGAGGCCTCGGCGCTCGGGCGGAGGGTGGTCTCGTAGCTGCGGTCGCGCACCGCGGCCTGGCGCACGTGCACGCGCGCACCGGCGATCTCGACGTCTTCACCCGGGGCCAGCGCCGTGTCGGCAAAGCCCGGGCGTCGGACCAGGATGCGGTCGTCCTCGGGCCAGAACCAAGCGTGAGCCCCGGGCACGAACCCGCTGCGCAAGACCGCCGGAGCCGAGTCCACCAGCGAGCAGACCCCGGTCACGAAGCGCGCGTCGTGCTCGCCGAGGCCGAGTGTCGGGACCGAGTGCGGCGCGATGACGTCGAGCACGGTGAGGGCGAGGCCGTCGGCGAGATCGATCACCAGGCCGGGCACGAGGTCGATGTCGCTCAGCGGCTGGCCGGCCACGTACAAGCGGCCGCGCAGGGCGAGGAGCTTCAGGCTCGGGCCGCGCAGGCTGACCATGGCGTGCGCCTCGGAGATGCGCGGGTCGCCGAGGTGGAGTGCAGCGGTCTCGAGGCGGCCGATCAGATCGCCATGGCCCAGCGCCGCGGTCGTGCCGTCGGACAAGCGGAAGATGGCGACTGCCTCCATGTGCGAGGTATATCGATTCGCCGCGGGTGTGCCAACGAATGCGCCACGGCGGGCTCAGCGGAGATCGGCCGACAGGGCATGGTCCAGGCCGAGGCCGAGCCCGCGCTCGAGGTCGCGGAGGAGCTCGTCAGGGGCGGCCGCGAGCACGTCGAGCGCCCAGACGATGGCCGTTCCGTCCCAGCTCGCGCTGACGAGTGCGTCGGCCGTGAAGGCGAGGTCCGAGATGCGCTGGGTGTGCGCGCGACCCTCCATGACGCGCTGGCCGCCGCGGTCCCAGACCAGCACGCGCCCATCGATGGTGCCCGCCGCGAGCCAGGTGCAGTGCGCCGCCACCGCGACCGACACGAGCCGTGAGGAGGCGTCCTCGACGTCGACCCAGGTCTCTCCCGAGGCGAGGTCGATGCAGCGCGCGGACGCGGCGGTGACCAGGGCGAGCTCGCGGCCTGCGGGGCCCAGTGCGAGGGCCAGGGCATTGGGGGCGCCGAGGGTGACCGGTGCTGGCGACGCGTCGCGCGTGATGCCCACGGTCCCGCGCGACGACAGGTAGGCCAGGGTGCTGCCGTCGGCGGAGGCCACGAGGTCGACCGCCTCGCCCCCGTCGGCCAGCGGCATCTTCTGGGGCAGGCCGTCGAGGCCGACGTCGGCACCGAGCACGTGCAGCTCGCGGCCGTAGTTCGAGAGGACCAGGCCGGCCCGGGTGGCCACGACGCGGCGGTAGTTGAGGTTGGTCGGGAGCGGGGTCGGGTTCGCATCGGCGAGGCGCCACACGGCCGCGCGGAACTGGCCGGGCCAGATCGCCGCGAGGGCGGGTCGGTCGAAGAGGAAGGCGAGGTCCTTGGCGACGGCGTGTCCGTCGCCGGGCAGGAAGGCCACGCGTCGGCCCGAGGCGAGGTCGCTGACGGTGAGGGCGCCGCGGCCATCGGCCAGGGCCAGGAGGTCGGCGCTTTCGGACTTGGGATCGGACAAGGCCAGGGCCGAGATCCCCGCGGTCGCGTGGAAGGTGTGGGGGCGTGGCGCGCGTGGCAGGGCGTAGCTTCGCAGGGTGGCTCCAGCCGCGGGCCCCGTGGTGAGGGTCACCAGTACGAGGCCGCGCGGGGTCTCGCGCCAGGCGAGGTCGCTCACCGGGAGGCGGGGGAGGACGTGGCGATCGGCGCTCTGTGCATCGTGGACGGAGACGAAGCCGCGGTCGTCGCGCGCGGCGATCCAGCGCCCATCGGGCGAGAAGGCGAGCCGCGAGATCGGGCGCGAGGCCGCGCTGCGCGACCAGAGCGGCGCCGCATCTGGCAGGCGCACGACGTGGAGCATGCCCGAGATCGTACCGACCGCGGCCGTGGTGCCGTCGGGCGGGAGGGCGACGCTCATCGGGCCATCGGCCGCGAGGTCGAGGGCGAGCTCCGCGTGCGTGCCGCTGCGCAGGTCGATGAGAGAGAGCCGCCGGCGCTCCTCGTCATATGTAATCGCTTGATAACTTCTTGCGGCGATGGCCCTGGGCTCGCGGCGCGGGGCGTCGGGGATGCGGCGCGGGCCGTCGTTGGTCCACGCGAAGAGCTCGTCCCCATTGTCGATGAGCGCATTCGTGGCGAGGCTCGGACGCACCCGCGGGACAACGAAGGGCGAGGTCAGCGGCAAGGAGGCCGCGGTGTCGGCGTCGAGGAGGCGGGGCGAGCCGTCGGTCAGGAGGAGGTCGCGCGTGAGCCAGGCGAGCTCGTCGCCGGGGCGCGGGATCTGCCAGCGCAGGACGGGCGTCGCGCCGAGATCCCAGACGGACGCGCTCAGCGCATCGACGCACAAGAGGGCGTCGCCGCCCGGCGAGAGGCGCATCGACTCGCACACGGGCGCCGGCATCAGCGACACCAGGGTCGGGGACGCGCAGGTCGCGAAGCGCGCCAGCACCCCGCGCGCGACCGCCGACGGCCCGCGCAGGAGGGCATGCACGGCCAGCAGCTCGGCCTCCGGGCGGGCCCCGCGCAAGACCGCCTCGACCGATTGCTGGACGAGCAGGTCGGCG
Organism: Deltaproteobacteria bacterium; assembly: GCA_016792665.1. Taxonomy (GTDB): domain Bacteria; phylum Myxococcota_A; class UBA9042; order PHBI01; family PHBI01; genus WYBB01. The sequence goes on from JAEUKJ010000249.1 coordinate 8,112, forward strand.
AAGGCGCGGTCGGCGTCGGCCAGCGCGAGCGTCGCGCGTTGGCTCGATTGCGTCGCCAGGGTGAGCGCCCTCGACGCCCGGCCCTCGGCCTCCAGCGCGCGGTCGCGCTCGCGTCGGGTCTCGGTGAAGCTCACGAAGACGATGACGGCGATGACGATCGCAGCGGCGCCAGCGACCAGCAGCGGCGCGCGGAAGGCGCGGTAGAAGCGGCGCGCGAGCTCGAGCGGCGAGTAGGCCATGGCACTCACGCGCTGGCCGTCGAGCCAGGCCGCAACGTCGGCGGCCAGGGCCCCGGCATCGGGGTAGCGATCGGAGGGGTCCACGGCCAGGGCGCGGGCGAGGATGGCGTGGGCCTCGGGGGCGTTCGAGGCCGCTTCGGCGGCGCCGCGGGTGAGGATCGCGCGCAGGACCAGGCCGAGCGCGAAGACATCCGAGGCCGTGCCGACCGGCTCGCCGCGGGCCTGCTCGGGGCTCATCCAGGCGGTCGTGCCGACGCGTGCGCCGGCCACGGTGTGCTCGGTCGCGAGGTCGGGTGTCGCCGCGAGGGGGGCCTCGTCCAGGTCGGCGGCGTCGGGGTCGGCGTCGAGCTGGCGCGCGACCCCCCAGTCGACGACCTGCGTCTCGCCGAAGGGGCCGAGCATGAGGTTGGTCGGCTTGAGGTCGCGGTGGACGATGCGGCGTGCGTGCGCGTGCGCCATGGCGTGACACACGGCGAGGAAGTGGCGGAGGAGGGTGGCGGTGTCGAGGTCGCTGGCGTCGAGCGCGGCGGCAAGCGATCGGCCGCGGATGAGGCGCATGGTGAAGAAGGGGCGGCCCGCGGCATCGGACCCCGCGTCGTGGACGGCGACGATGCCGGGGTGGTCCAGGCGCGCGGTGATGCGGGCTTCGCGGGCGAGCCTGCGCTCGAGCATGGCCGCGTCCGGGGTGCCGGCCGGGACGTCCTTCTTGGCGACCTCGCGTCCGAGCCGCGCGTCGTGGACGGCGCTGACGCGGCCCATGCCGCCGCGCCCGATGAGCATGCCGCCGGAGTAGCGATCGGCCTCGGGGGTGGCAAAGGGGTGACTGGCTGCGGCGATCCCGTCGCTCGGGGGCGCGAGCGGCGCCGAGTCGCTGAGCGGCAGATCTTCGAAGGGCGGGGGAGCCACGCGGCCAGCATGGGGGTGCGATCGAGCCGTGACAAGCACGGCTGGAGGTCCCGATGTTTTGCCGGTCGTCGCGTGCCGTGCTAGCCCACGAGGACCTGTCTTCTCGACAATCCGTCGACCGCCCTCGAGGTCACCCATGCTGAAGCGCCACGCCATCGCGTGTTTTTCTATCGTTGTTCTCGCGTCTTGCGGGGACTCCCAGGGCTCGGGGGACACGGCCGCGGACACGAACGACCCCGATAGCGCCGAGGTGTCGGACACGTCGGAGAGCCCCGATTCGATCGACACGCAGGACACGACCGACACGCAGGACACGACGGACGCGCCCGACACGCAGGACACGCAGGACACGACCGACGCGCTCGACACGCGTGACACCACGGACACGCCCGACATCGTGCCCCCGAATAGCTGCGTCGGCCGCTGTGGCGCCGCGTTCGACCCGTTGCAGGCGTGCCAGTGCGACGCCGAATGTCTGCCGTCGGGCAACTGCTGCCCGGACTACGAGGTCCTCTGCGAGCTCCCGTGTGAGGACCCGAGCCTCACGCGCTGCGGCGACACGTGCGTCGACACCGACACGTCGACCGACTTCTGCGGGAGCTGCGAGACCCCGTGTGACGACAAGGGCAACCAGGCGGTCTCGTGCGCGGGCGGCGAATGCACCCGTGCGTGTCTGCCCGGCTTCGTCGACTGCAACCTGGACCCGGGCGACGGCTGTGAGGCCGAGCTCGCGCGCGACCCCGAGCACTGCGGCTCGTGCGAAAAGTCCTGCGATTCAGGACCTTTTGGCGCGCCTGCCTGCCGCGGTGGGCAGTGCACCCTGGCCTGCAACCCGGGCCGCGGCGCGTGCAACGACCTCGCCTTCGACGGCTGCGAGACCGACCTCACGAGCAACGAAGACAGCTGCGGCTACTGCGGCGTCTCGTGCCCGACCTTCCCGAACACCGCCCCGCTCTGTGCGGCCTCGGGTTGCGCGACCACCTGTCTCGAGGGCTTCGAGGACTGCGACGACGTCCCGACCAACGGCTGCGAGGCCGATCTGCAGCATGACGCGACCACCTGCGGCGCCTGCGACAACGCCTGTGGCCCGGCCGAGACCTGCGTCCAGGGCGGCTGCGCGTGTACCGGGGCCTTCCAGTACGTCTTCCCACCGACCGCTCGCATCGCCTCCGCAATGGCCGAGGATCGCTTCTCGTTCGCGCTCTCGTGCAACCTCGCGGAGACCTCGATCGACGACCCCGCCTTCGCGGTCATCGGCACCCAGGGCGGCGCCGTCGCGGGCACGCTCGCGCGCGCGGGCGGCAATGGCCTGGACTGGTCCAGCGCCACGCCACTCATCGCGGGCGAGGAGGTCGACATCACGATCGGCGCCGGCTTCCGCAGCTTCGACAGCCTGAAGTCCAGCGCCTACCGCGTCATCAAGGCCCGCGTCGCGGCGTCCTCGGCCGGCAGCGGCACGTTCATCGCCGGGCAGACCGTCAACCCCGGCATCTACCTCGGCCAGGTCGTCCTCGGTGACTTCGACGGGGACGGCGACCTCGACATGGTCACCGATGCCTACAACGCCACGACGCAGATCAAGGGCAGCATCCACCTGAACGACGGCGTCGAGCTCGGCGCGACGATCGGCGACCCGAAGCAGGCCAACTTCCAGCGCCTCGCCGTGCACGACTTCAACCGCGACGGCCGCGCCGATCTCGTCGTCATGAACAACGCCGCAGGCGGCTTCGGCGCGACCAAGGTCCTCTGGGGCGCCGCGCAGAGCCCGCTCGCCGCGGGCACGAACCTCACGACCATCGGCGGCCAGATGAGCCCGGCCATCGGTGACATCGACGGCGACGGCGACCTCGACCTGGTCATCAGTCGGCGCCCCGGCGCGAACGGCGACCAGGCCGGGGTCCGCTTCACCTACGACGCCAACACCGGGACCTTCGCGAGCCTCGGAGCGATCTCGGCGAACGCGGCCGACGGCTATGCCGCCGCGCTGATCGACGTCGACGACGACGGCGACCTCGACCTCTTCCAGGCCAACGGTGGCCTCGCCGACCGCGTCTACACCAACAGCGGCACCGGCACCTTCACGGCGGGCACGACCTACGGCACGACGACCAGCGAGCCCTCGGGCGTCGAGGTCGGCGACCTCAACGGTGACGGCTTCCCCGATGTGCTGGTCGTCAACCGCACCGTCGCTGACAAGATCTATCTCGGCTCGGCCACCGGGGCCTTCACCGAGGTCAACGCCCCGAGCCTCTCGGGCGTCGACGGGGCGCTGGGCGGGCAGGTGCGCCTGGCCGACATCGACGGCGACGGCGACCTCGACATCGTCGGCATCACCAGTGGCAAGCTCGCGATCTACCGCAACGACGGCACGGGCACCTTCAGCGGCGGCGGGACCACCTTCGACTCGATCGGCTTCGCGGTGGGTGATCTCGACGGCGACGGCGACCTCGACATCGCCAACATCGCCAACGCCAGCGCCGGCGTCACCATCTTGAAGAACGCGTGCAGCGGCGCGAGCTGCACCTGCGGCAACGGCGCCCTGAACGGCAAAGAGGCCTGCGACGACGGCCCGGCCGGCTCGAGCTTCTGCGACCCGGACTGCACGCTGCGCCGCTGCGGCGATGGCTTCGTCAACGCTCTCGGCGGCGAGCAGTGCGACGACGGCAACGACATCGACGACGACGGCTGCCGCGACTCCTGCGTGCTCGCGACCTGCACCGACGGCCGCGCGAACCACGGCGAGACCGACGTCGACTGCGGCGGCCCGTGCGGCACGAAGTGCGCCGCGCAGAACGCGTGCCTCGGCAACGAGGACTGCCAGAGCGGCATCTGCGCGGGCTTCGTATGCGCCTACAAGGCCGACTTCGAGGGCGGCCTGCCGGATGAGTTCAGCACCGGCCCGACCAACCCGTGGGTCACCGACGCGACCACCCCGATCTCCAACAGCGCGCTCTCCCTCATCAGCCACGACTTCACCGTGCAGGGCACCGGCTCCAGCAGCGCCGGCACGAGCAGCGTCTTCCTCACCGCGACCATCGGCGCCGGCGGCGGCCGCCTCGTCTACGACGTGCAGACCAACTGCTCGTACGCCAGCGTGCTCAGCCTGCGCATCGACGGCGTGAAGGTCATCGAGCTCTACGGGCGCCGCCTCCAGCTCGACAACGGCTACACCGACTCCTACGACCTGCCGGCCGGCACCCACACCTTCGAGTGGCGCTACGAGAGCAAGATCGGCACGGCCCAGGGCCTGCCCTATCCGCCCTACCACCGCGCCTGGATCGACAACGTCGTGCTCATCAACGGCGCGCCCTGAGGTCACAGGAGGGCGCTATCGCGACCCTTACGGAGCTTCGTCGCTCCGACTGCGTGAACGCGGGAGCGCGCGCGCGTCGGGGTGAGGTCCACTGGAGTCGGGCGCGAGTAGGCGCACACTCGCAGCGAAATACCTCGCAACGCATCGGTGAGGATGCCGCAGACCTCAAGGCCGCGCCGGAACGAGACCGAGCTGTGTTCGACGAAGCTATGAAGAGGAGAAAATGGCCTTGAAAATGGCAATGTACTTGGGACGCAAGGTCGGCGATCTAATCGGGACCGAGCCGTTCTCGGGGTGGTATGTGCTTCGAACGATCGAGACTGACCCCAAGCCGGAAATACGGTACGAGTTCGAAGGTCACGGTGTCGAAGTTATCTGCGACGAGTTCGACCGGATTCGGACACTGTTCTTTCACCGCGGCGATGCGGAGTCTCTGGTCGACATTCCGTTCGACTTGACTCGCAAAGAAGTACTGGAGCGACTCGGACGGACGGCCAAAAGCGGCCAGCCAGTCCGGCTCCCGGGGATCGGTGATCGCGGTGCATGGGATCGATTTCCTCTCCTGAACGGGGCGCTTCACATTCAGTACCGAACCGACCGTGACGATATCGAAATGATCACGTTCATGCGGTCAGACGCGGTCCCATGACCTCTACCCCGGCCTGCGCCAGGCGAGGTCGGCCTGGGCAGCAACAACCATCCGAGGGAAGGTGGCTGGGGAGGAGGACGGGCCGCCGGAAAGAGCGTGTCGCGCAGGCCGGCGCGGAACGCCTGATAGGCCCGTTGGCGCTCGCGCCTGAACCGCAGCAGGCTCTCGAGCATCGCGAGCTGGCGCCCCTTCGACGCCGCGGCGACCCTCCTCCGGGCCTCCGCTCGACGTCCTGATACACCCGAGCTCGCCGCGTCCCCGTCCTGCGCACCCGAGTCCTGGCGAGGCAACGCTCGCCTCTACGTTCTCGCGCGTTCTCACGCGTGACCCTTACGAAGCTCTAACACCTCGCGGGTTGAAGCTTTGAGCGGGGCCGCGCCTTCGGCAAGCTCGCGGACGTCGGTCACCCTCGCCCTCGAAGGCCTCTCATGAAGGCATGCCTCGCCTGCGTCTTCCTCGCGTTCTCGTTCTTGTCGGCCTGCGATGCGGTTCCCGAGGGAGAGCCGACGCCTGGACCCACCGAGCCGAACCAGCTCGAAGTCGCCGATCAGGTCATCACCACGACCCCACCCAAGGTGAAGGTCGCGGCCGTGGTCGACGTGGTGCCGCGCTACATCGTCCTGCGCGACGCGGCCGGCACCGTGCTCGGTAGCGAGCGCGTCTGGGAGCTCGGGCCGCGGGTCTATCCGGTCTCGATCGCGATCGCGCGCGGCGGCGACGAGGTCCCGGTCACCGCCGGGCTCTATGCGGCCGACGGCACCCAGCCCGACCTCGCGCAGCCGGTCCTGGACACGCGCGGGGCCGCGGTGGCGGCGACCTTCAAGGTCTTGTTTCCAGCTGATAACAAGTTGGAGGTCGTCGACCAGACCCTCGTGAGCTGGGGCTACAAGGTGAAGATCGCGCGCGCCGACTTCGACGAGCTGCCGGCCTTCGTCGCCGTCTACGAAGACGACGACGGCGCACCCGGGGCGCTGCTCGGCTCGCTCGCCATCACGAGCGCGCCCAAGCTCGCCTTCAATGTCGACCTGGTCCGCTTCGTCGCGCCGCAGGAGACGCTGTGGGTGGTGGGTCACGCCGACCGCGCGCCGGTGGGCACGCTGGGTGCCGAAGACCCGATCTTGCGCGACCTCGACGGCGCCCTCTTGAGCCTGCCCATCGCGGTGACCAACACCTCGTGCGAGGGGCTCCAGACCAAGTTCTGCGACCCGGCCCAGCCCGGCGTCATCCGCTGGCGCGACCGCTGTGACCAGGTCTCGAACGTGACCACCCCGTGTGGTGACGGCGCGCGCTGCGACGACAGCGGGCCCTATGTCGCGTGCAAGCCGGTGCCCGATCCGTGTGCCGGTATCGGCGGCACCGTGTGCGTCGCCGAAGACCCGGGCGCGACCTGGTTCGAAGACGCCTGCGGGGCGCCGCTGCGGGTCGCGTCGCGGTGTGGTGCGACCTCGACCTGTGTGGACGGCGGCGCGTCGGCGACGTGCAAGCTCAGCGACACGTGCACCGGCAACGCCACGCGCGTCTGCGACCCGAGCGACCCGAGCAAGGTCTTCTGGCTCGACCGCTGTGGGCAGCGCAACGGCAACAGCATCGCGTGCGGGGCGGCCGCGAGCTGTGACGACACGGGCGGCGAGGCGGTCTGCGCGACCACGCCGAGCTGTGCCGGCAACGTGGCGCTCGTGTGCAACCCCGCGGATCTCAGCAACCTCTACTGGCGCGATCGGTGCGACGCGCTGAGCGGCGCGACCCTCCCGTGCGGCGCGGGCCGCGAGTGCCGCGAGGTCGAGGGCGAGGCGACGTGTATCGACCCGAGCCCGTGTGTCGGCCCCGGCGAGATGTTCTGCGACCCGGCCGAGCCAGGCGTCATCAAGTGGCGGGGGCCGTGCGGCAACGTGCTGGCGAGTGAGATCCCGTGCGGCGTGGGCACCGCGTGCAGCGAAGCCGAGGGAACGCCACGTTGCGTGTCGACCGACCTCTGCGGTGGCAACACGTCGACGACCTGCCTCGACTCCGACCCCGGGCATGTCTACTGGGTCGATGGCTGCGGCGTGCTCACCGGCAGCACCTATCCCTGTGGCGTCGCGACCTGCGAGGTCCAGAGCGGGGGCGCTGGAGGCGCGGCGTGCAAGACCATCGGCACCTGCGCCGACGAGAAGCTGCGCGTGTGCGACCCGGAGGACCCGACGCGGGTCTTGTTGACGAACGCGTGCGGCGACGACCTCGGCGTCTTTTCGCAGTGCGCCAACGGCAAGCGCTGCGTCGAGGCGACGCCGGGCGAGGCGCAGTGCGCGTGTGTGCCGACCGAGGAGACGCGGTGCTTCGGCAAGCACTTCCTCTATGAGCCGAGCGGCGTCCGCGGCGTCGACAGCTGCGGCAACTGGAGCGGCCCGGTGCTGACCGAGTGCGCGCTGGGTCAGATCTGCCACGAGAGCGAGGCCGGCCCGGTCTGCACCACCTCGCTCAGCAACGCGAGCTCGCCGATGGCCCATCGCGGCTGCAGCTTCATCGACTTCGTCACCTACAAGACCGACCTCGACGTCGACTGCCGCTGCCGTCGGCATGCAGCGACCCCGAACGACATCGCGGTCTACAACGACGGCGGCAACCTCGCGTGCGTGCCCCAGGCCGACTCCTGGGCGCTCGGGTGGACGATGGGCGCCGGCCCGCACTTCCGGCACATGCTCTTCAGCCAGAACGGCGGCGGCGCTTACTCGGCGACGCACGGCGAGCTCTTCGCGGTGAAGCACTTCACGGACCCGAGCTACGAGGGGGCCGGCCTGGTCGTGGGCTACGACATCCGCACCGGCGCGCGACGCATCGTCAGCGGGCGCTTCCCCGAGCCGTCGGGCGGCTACACGATGTTCGGCTCGGGGTACGAGTCGGTGCGCGCCGTCGGGGTCTTGCGGCACGAGGCGACGACGCTGCCGGGGGCCTGGGACCTCGAGCTCGGCGGCGACGGCAAGCTCTATGTGTGGGGCAGCCGCGTGGGCAACAAAGAGATCACGCGCGTCGACCCGGTCACCGGTGCACGCACCCTCGTCTGGCGGCAACTCCTCGAGGGCGAGGCCGTGGCCCCCGCGTTCGGGCAGTGCTTCTCGACGCGCCCCAAGACGACCTTCGTGGGCGGCTTCATCCCGGTCGAGCTCGAGGACCACGCCTTCGCGATGGGCCCCGACGGCAGCTTCTACCTCGGCTTCCGCAACGCCACGGCCGAGGGCAACGGCATCGTCCGCATCGCCCCCGACGGCGCGACGTGTACCGTCGTCTCGCGCTGGAACGGGACCATGGGCCAGGTCGGCGCCGGCGCGACCCCGCAGTACAGCAACCTCGAGGGCTTCTTCGTCCGAAACGGTCAGCTCTTCGCGACGCTGCAAATCGGAAAGCTCTTGTTATCGATTGATATCATGTCCGGCCAGCGCACGGTCATCGCCAACCCGGCCGGCTCGGTGGACTCGACCCCGGGGCAGAGCACGATGTTCTGGGACGCAAGCCGCGACCTGCTCATCACCGCGGGCGGCGTCCAGTCCTACCTCGCGGTCGCCGTGCAGCTCGGCACGGGCAAGCGCCAGGCGCTCTTCCTGACCGCACCCGGCCAGCTCATCGAGAGTGCTCCGCCCTGGGAGACCGGGGCGCATGGCGCGATCGACAACGGCAACTACATGGGCTACGGCGCGCTCGCCATGGACCCCGACGACAACGACCACCTCTACCTGGTCGTGAAGTGGGGGCTCATCAAGTACGAGATGTCGACCGGCAACAGCTACGTCATGTCTCAGTGAGGGGCTGACAAGGCAGGGTTGGCCTACGCCAACGGCTTCGACGCAGCGCGGTGACAGGCACCTGCCCAGGTCCGCAGCTTCGTGGCTGTTTTGAACGTTTTGTGTCAGGGTCCCGACCGGAGGCCAGGGCCCATGACGTTTTCAAGCGATAGCTCTTCGGCGGCTCGGGCCGCGTCGCGGCTCGTGGCGACCGCTTCCGGCGCGGCGGGCGCGACCCTCGGGCCGGTGCCGGCCCTGCGCGTGCAAGCCGTCAATCGCGCGGCGGTGCGGCCGGGGCGCTTCGTCCTCTATTGGATGATCGCGGCGCGGCGCACGCGCTCGAGCTTCGCGCTGCAGCATGCCATCCAGCGGGCCGAGTCCCTGGGCGTGCCGCTCATCGTGCTGGAGGCGCTGCGCGTCGGCTATCCATGGGCCTCGCCGCGGCTCCATCGCTTCGTCATGGACGGCATGGCCGACCAGCGGCTTCGCTTCGCGGCCACACCGATCGCGTATCACGCCTACCTCGAACCGGTGGCGGGACACGGGGCGGGGCTGCTCGAGGCGCTGGCTGGGGAGTCGTCGCTGGTCGTGACCGACGCGTTCCCCTGCTTCTTCCTGCCGCGCATGGTGGCGGCCGCGGGGCGCAAGCTCGAAGACCTCGGCGTGCGCCTGGAGGCCGTCGACGGCAATGGCCTCTTGCCGCTCGCGGCGGCCGACAAGACGTTTTACGCCGCGGCGCACTTCCGGCGCTTCCTGCAGAAGGAGCTGCCGCGTCACCTCGCGGCGCGGCCCGTACCCGACCCGCTCGCGTATGCGCAGGGGCTCGGGCGCGCGCACATCCCCGACGTCATCGAGGCACGCTGGCCGGCCGTGCCCGACGTACTCTTGCAGGCCTCGACCGAGCGCACGCACTTCCTCGCCTCGTTGCCCATCGACCACGACGTGCCCGAGGTCGACTATCGCGGCGGCGAGCGCGCGGCCGAAGCGGCGCTGGACGCCTTCTTGACGCGCAAGCTCGTGCACTACGCCGAGGCGCGGAACGAGCCCGAGCAGGACGTGCCGAGCGGCCTCTCGCCCTACCTCCACTTCGGGCACATCGGCGTGCACACCATCGTCGAGCGCGTGTGGGAGCGCGAGGGCTGGAGCCTCGAGCGCCTGGCCCCCAAACCCAACGGCGCGCGCGAGGGCTGGTGGAACATGAGCGTGCAGGCCGAGGGGTTCCTGGACGAGCTCATCACGTGGCGGGAGATCGGATACAACTTCGCGCACCTCCGCCCCGACGACTACGACCGCTGGGAGTCGCTGCCCGACTGGGCGCGGCACACGATGGAGTCGCACGCGAGCGACGAGCGCCCGCACCTCTACACGCGCGACGAGCTCGAGCAGGCGGCGACCCACGACCCGCTGTGGAACGCCGCCCAGCGCCAGCTGCGCCGCGAGGGCCGCATCCACAACTACCTGCGCATGCTCTGGGGCAAGAAGATCCTCGAGTGGTCAGCCTCGCCCCAGGAGGCGCTCGCGAACCTCATCGCGCTGAACAACCGCTGGAGCACCGACGGCCGCAACCCGAACAGCTACTCGGGGATCTTCTGGACCCTGGGCCGCTTCGACCGGCCCTGGGGACCCGAGCGAAAGATCTTTGGGACCATCCGCTACATGAGCTCCGACAACACCGCGAAGAAGGTGAGGGTCAAAGACTACCTGCTGCGCTACGGCCCGGAGCGGTCCCGCCTCTTGTGAGCTCGGCAGGTCAGGCCCCCGGAGGCGGCTCTGGCCATCGAATCGATGGCGCGACACGTCAAAAATGACGGGCAGTTGCGTGGAGAGCGGTCAAAGTGATAGCGTCGCGCGTCGGTCCAAAGTCACCACTCTGCGCGGAGCACACGCCTGTGACCCAAGGCTCAACCGTCGATCGCCAACCGAAGGCCACCCCGACCCCCACTGCCAAGCCCGTACAGGCCAAGGCCTCCGGCTCGAAGCAGTCGGTTCAGCTCAAGGCCGGGCTCGCTGGCCTGGACTTCGCGTCGCAGGAGGCCGCCCTCGCCCCTGTCCAAGCCAAGGGCGACGCCAGCGGTGCGGTCCACGCGCACGCCGAGCGCGGCGTCCAGGGCGGCGGCGGACCATTGCCGCACGGCGATCGCATCCAACAGGCTTTCGGGCGACACGACGTCAGCAAGGTCAACGCCCACACCGGGGCCGAGGCCCAGGGCGCCTGCGAAGGCATGGGCGCCGAGGCCTACGCGACCGGCAGCGACATCGCGTTCGGCAAGTCCCCCGACCTGCACACGGCCGCGCACGAGGCGGCCCACGTCGTCCAGCAGCGCGGCGGGGTGCAGCTCAAGGGGGGCGTCGGGGCCGCGGGCGACGCCTACGAGCAGCACGCCGATCAGGTCGCCGACGCGGTCGTGAAGGGGCACTCGGCCGAGGGGCTCCTCGACCAGAAGAGCGGCGGCGGCGGCGGCGCCCCCGGCGTCCAGAAGAAGGACAACGGCAAGACCGGCGGCAAGACCACGATCGACGACTTCGCCAAGGGGGAAGGCGTCAAGCAGGGCGATGTCGACAAGGCCGGCGCCGACGTGAAGTCGATGAACAAGATGACCCTGGCCCAGATGCAGGCCTACCTCGGCGGCACGGCCAAGCCGCTCGGGCCGCGGTCCACGAAAGAGATGCTGGGCGCGATCATGTCGGGGGTCCTGCCGCGCTGGGTCGCGCGTGTCGGGGCCAAGGCCAACTTCGACGCCGGCAGCTTCGGCTATGCGTCGGCCAACCAGGTCTTCGCGACCGAGCCCTCCGACGTCGTCGGACTCGGGGCGGCCGAGGCGTTGGTGAAGGTCGGGTGGACCCCGGCCCAGCTCGGCGGCCAGGTCGGTAAAGAGATCGGTCTCTGCGTCCTCGACACCGAGAAGGCCGTCCCGAACAAGAACGACGCGACCAAGAACGCGGCCCCAGGCGTCCAGGAGATGAACTGGAAGACGCTGGCCGCGGCCGCGATGGACGAGACCAAGAACGCCTACTTCCACTCGCAGCTGAAGAAGTTCGTGGGGCCGACGGCCGGGGCGCTGACCAAGGCCGACCTCCCCAAGATGTTCGAGCTCGCGGCCAAGACGCCGGTCGGGGCCAAGCCCGACACGACCGACGTCAAGCTCCAGGAGCAGTACGAGATTTTCCGCAAGGCCATCGACGGCGGCCTCTCGGCGAGCAAGTTGTTCTCGGGCATGGGGGCCACGGTCAGCGAGAAGGGGCAGCTCGGCGCCCGCGAGGTCATGGTCACCAACAACGACAGCGGCTTCAAGCTCACTGCCGACAACAGCGTCATCACGTCGCTGGGTGTCCTGAAGCAGGCCGACGTCGACAAGCTCCTGTGATAGGTTGAGCCCCATGGACACCTTCACCGAAAGCATCACCGTCGAGCTCGCCCACGATGGCTTCGTCGCCGTAGCGGTCGACCGAAAATACGACGACGGTGTCGGGTATCAGTCGACCCTCTTCTTCCAGCCGGGGGACGTCCGCGCCATCGCGGATGCCCTCGAGCGCTTCGGCCAAGGTCGCCTGGACCAGGCGATCACACTCGCCGATGGCACGCTCCGCATCTTCGACATGCCGCCGAGCCCGATGGTCAACATCGAGCTCGACCGACGCGCCGACCTGGCCCACGGGGGCTACGACACGCTCGACCTCGGCGCGGAGTCCGTCGCGGGCGTGGTCGCGTCGCTGCGCGCCCTGTCGGTTTGACGGCTGTCGGTCTGGCCGCGGTCGATCTGGCCGCGGATCTGGCCTGGCCCGCGCCGCGTCAGCGATCGAAGCACTGAGCCGGGTTCGGCGCGATCAGCGCATCACACGGGTGCCAGAGGCGCCCGAGCTGGTTCTTGCGCAGGCGCTGGGTCGGGGTGACGTTGCTCGGGATGTCGCCGCAGGCCCCGAGCGCGTCGAAGCCGATGCTCTCGCAGGCGGGCGAGTTCGCGATGTAGTCGTCGATCAGGACGAGCGTCGTGCCGCCGAAGGGCCCGCTGTAGGCCCCCGACGCGAAGCGGAACGAACCGCCACCATTCAGGAACCAGCCGCTGTCGTTGCTGAAGCTGCCGTCCACCAGGAGCTCGAGGGTGGAGCGTCGGATGCCGAAGATGTCGGGGGTGTCCGCGGTCGGCATGAAGTCGAAGCCGCAGGTCGACTTCGCCGGATTGCGGATGGTCACGTACACGCCGCGCGGCGGGATGATGTCGGCCGGGCCGAAGTTCTTGTAGCGCTTGGCGCTCGAGCAGGCGTTGTTGTTGCAGTAGCGGAAGTGATAGCCGTCGAGGCTCACCGGGCAGTTCGAGAGGTTGGTGATCTCGAGCGCCTCACCCGCCTGGCAGTTGGGGCCGACGCACGAGCTCGGGCCGCCGTCGCCGTTGATGAGGTACTCGCTGAAGATGATGTTGCTCGAGGTCGGCGGGATGGGCGTCGTGCAGGCCTCGATCATCGCGACCTCGATGCTCGACGTGGGCGAGCAGCAGGTCGGGTCGTCGACGCGGCACGCGTTCATCTCGAAGACGGCCGACACGCCGAGCGGCGGCGGGCCTCCGATCTGCAGCGCCTCGGGCGGACGATAGTAGTTCTGGCCGAGGCCGGTGATGGTCGCGAGCGGCGCGCCCTCCATGCGGAGGTCGTAGCTGAGGCCCGCGGGCAGGGCCGGGAACTGCAGGATCGGCCGGCGATCCCAGCTCGTGCCGCAGGTCGAGATCACGGGCACCGCGGGCGGCACGCACGGCTCGATGACGCGCACCTCGGTCTCGCAACACGCCCGCACCCCCTCGTCGTCGTCGACGCACATGGACAGCGCCCAGACCCCGTAGTCGTCGGGCGCCAGCGAGGACACCGCCTCGTCGAAGGGGATGGGCCCGGTCGAGCCGCCGACGGGGCCGCTGATGACCTCCCAGTCGAAGGTCACGGTGCCGCCATCGGGGTCACGCCCCTCGCCGCTCAAGGTCGCCACTTCGTTGATGTGCACGCTCTGCGCGGGCGGGCACACGGCGATCGGCGGGAAGCAGGCGTCCTCGTCGGTGAGCCCGTCGCAGTCATTGTCGATGCGATCGCAGATCTCCGGCTCGTTCACCGGGATCGCCTCGCACTCGCCCCAGTCGCCGTCGCGGCAGGTGCGATAGCCCTGGCCGCACTTGCCGATCTTCGTACCGCAGAGGCGCTTCAGGCCCGGTGTGCAGTAGCACTTGCCGCCCCAGCCGCAGAGCTCGTCGGGCGCGCAGATCCCCTGGCACGGATCCATCGGGACGTCTGGGCGCGTGTCGAGCTCACCCGTGTCGTCGCTGTCGACGTTGCTGTCCGCGGTGTCGGGCAGGGTCGTGTCGGGAAGGCTCGTGTCGCCGTTGGTGTCGTCGACGTCGCTCGTGTCCGGGCTCGTGTCGCCGGTGGTGTCGGTGACGTCGAGGTCGGAGATGGCGACGCACGTCTGGTCGATGCACAGCTCGCGCCGCGTGCAGTCGTCGTCGGTGGTACAGCGCCCGGTCGCGCCCGAGTCCGAGCACGCGGCGAGGCCGATGACCATGAGGACGGCACACGCGATGCCTGAGGCCCGAACTCTCGTCGACTCGATGACGATGCTGCGCATCCCGTAGCTCCTCACGGGGCGCGCTCGCGGCCGCCCAACGGTGTGGGAAGATGCTCAATCCGGTCGGGCAGAGTCAACCAACATCGCCGCAACGGTTTCGAGGCGCGGGGCGCCTGCCGGGCCGCGCGGTCAGTAGCTCGGGGCCGTGCAGATCTCGGATCGGGTCACCGAGATGGGCTCTGGCGTGAGCAGGATGGAGGCCGCGGTGAGCGCCAGCGCGTTCGTGGTGGCGGTCTTGGCGGTGACGGTGCGGGTCGAGGTGGTCGTCGCCCACCAGGCATCGACGCGCGTGCAGGTGCCGGCGCCGCCGCTCGGCGGGCCGCGCACGATCCAGGTCCCGCTGCTGCCGTCGGTCACCACCGCCGCGAAGCCTCCGTCGGGCAGAGCGGTGAGACCGCGTGCCTCGTTGCGACCGAAGGTCAGCGGGCGATACACCGAGCCTCCGCGCGCGGTGCCGTTGGCATCGTAGGCGACGACCATTGCCCACGCGTTCGAGCCACCGCCGAGGAGGCTGCCACCGGTCAGCTCGACCGTGTCGTAGAGCATGGCGTACGACTCGTTCTGCGTGACGAAGAAGACACGCGCGAAGTCCTTGTCGAGCTTTGCAGTATACGCAACGCCGGTGTCGCCCTCGTAGCCGTAGACGAGCCCCGAGAGGAGGAAGCCGCCATCGCGGGTCGGGCGGATCCGGCCGCTGATGGCGTCGTGCGACGCGACCAAGCTGGCCGCGCGGGTCTCGGGATCGACGAGCACTGGCGCGCGTCCGGTGTTGTCGTACGACTCGCCGAAGACGACCACGCGACCGTCGACGCCGAAGGTCACGTCGCGTGCGTGCTCGATCGAGGTGCCGACCTTCAGGGTCTTCGCGTCGACCAGCGCGCCGTCGAGGTCGAGCTCGAGGAACAGCATCGCCTGGCCGACCTCGCCCGCGAGGACCGCCCGCTGTCCGCGGACGTCGAGGCCATAGGCCGCGTCATTGCCAGTCGTGCCATAGGTCTGGGCCCAGACGATTGCACCACTCGCGTCGAGGCGCGCGACCAGGACCTCACGACCGGCGGGCGCGGGCAGATCGACCCAGCCGGCCGCGATGAGCCCGCCGTCGGGGAGGGGCTCGAGGTCGCGGAACACCGGGCGCGAGCCACCGCGATAGCCCTGCAGCCAGACCGGGGCGCCCCCGAGCGTCGTCACGCCGATGAGCGCTCCGCCGTCGCTGAGCTCGCCCGC
>JAEUKJ010000364.1 GCA_016792665.1 Deltaproteobacteria bacterium
ATCGGGAAGGTCCAGATCGGGGCCGCCGCCATCGTCCGCACCCATGCCTTTCCCGACATGGCACTCGCCGGCACCGTGACGTCTGTCGCCCCGAGCCTCGACAAGACCACGCGCTCCCTCGCGGTGCGCGTGGCACTCACCACCACCGATCCACGCCTCCGCGGCCACATGTTCGCCACCGTCGAGCTCGCCGCCGACGGAGGCCGCGCCCTGGTCGTGCCGGCCGCCGGCGTTGCGGTCCTGGACGGTCAGGACGTCGTCTTCGTGCCCGGCGACGAGCCGCGCTCGTTCGTGCCGAAGCCCGTCAAGCTCGGGCGCCGCGCGGGCGCTTTCGTCGAGGTCGCGGCCGGGCTCGAAGAGGGCGCGGCCGTCGTCGTGCGCGGCGGCTTCGTGCTCAAGAGCGCGCTGTCGACGGCTTCGATCTCGGCCGGTCACGAGCACTAGGAGCACACGCCATGGCCACCCTCGTCTCGTGGTGCCTGCGCTGGCGCCTCCTCGTCTTCGCGTTCGTCGGGCTCATCGCGGCCTTCGGAATCAAGAGCGCGCTCCAACTCCCGATCGACGCCGTCCCCGACATCACCAACGTCCAGGTCCAGGTCCTCACCAACGCCCCGGCGCTTGGCCCGCTCGACATCGAGCGCCGCATCACCGCCCCGGTCGAGGCGTCGATGAGCGGGCTGCCCGACGTCGTCGAGATCCGCAGCGTCTCGCGCTTTGGTCTCTCCGCCGTCACCGTCGTCTTCGAAGAAGGGACCGACCTCATGCGCACCCGCCAGCTCGTCGGCGAGCGCATCGCCGAGGCGCGCGAGTCGATCCGCGACGGCTCGCCCGAGATGGGCCCCATCAGCTCGGGGCTCGGCGAGATCTTGCAGTTCGAGGTCCGGAGCGACCGCCCCTGCGCCCGCGCCGAAGATGGCACCCAGGTCGACACACCCGCCTGCCACACCGAGATGGAGCTCCGCAGCGAGCTCGACTGGTTCCTCGGCAACGAGCTGCGCAAGGTCCCCGGCGTCGTCGAGGTCAACTCCTTCGGCGGCGAGCTGAAGACCTACGAGGTCGAGGTCCTGCCCGACCGCATGCGCGCCTTCGGCGTGTCGATGGCCGAGGTCTTCACGGCCCTGGAAGAAAACAACGGCTCGGCGGGCGGCGGCTCGATCGTGCGCGCTGGCGAGCAGATCCTCGTGCGCGGGCAGGGGCAGATCGAGTCGCTCGACGAGGTCGGCGAGGTCCTCGTCTCCACCAGCGACGACGGCGTGCCGCTGCGCATCCGCGACCTCGCGCGCGTCCACTTCGCGCCCATGTTGCGCCAGGGCGCGGTCACGCGTGACGGCCGCGGCGAGGTCGTCACCGGCATCGTCATGATGCTGGTCGGCGCCAACGGGCGCGAGGTCGTCACCGCCGTCAAAGAGCGGCTCGCCTCGGTCGCGAAGTCCCTGCCCGAGGGCATTTCGGTCGACATCTTCTACGACCGCTCCGACCTCGTGAATCGCACCATCGAGACGGTCGCGACCAACCTCGCCGAGGGCGCCCTGTTCGTGGTCGGCGTGCTCTTCATCCTGCTCGGGTCCTTGCGCGGCGGCCTCATCGTGGCCCTGTCGATCCCATTTGCGATGCTGGTCGCGTTCATTGGGATGAAGGCGCTCGGTCTCTCCGGCAACCTCATGAGCCTCGGCGCCATCGACTTCGGCATCGTCGTCGACGGCTCGATCATCGTCGTCGAGAACGCGGTCGTCATGCTCGCTGCGCGCGCCCGCGGCCTCTCACGCCCGATGACCTACAGCGAGGCCGCCCAGACCGTGCTCGGCTCGACCCTGGATGTGCAGAAGGCCGCGACCTTCGGCTCGCTCATCATCGTCATCGTGTACGTGCCGCTCCTCACGCTGGCCGGCATCGAGGGCAAGATGTTCAAGCCCATGGTCATCACCGTGCTCTTCGCGCTCGGCGGCGCGTTCATCGCGTCCCTGACGGTCGTGCCGGTGCTCGTCGCGACCTTCCTGCGCAAGCACACCGAGGACAAAGAGCCCTTCCTCGTCCGCCTCCTGCACCGCGTCTACCCGCGCCTCCTGAAGCCCATCATGCGCCAGCCCGCGGTGCTCGCCGCGCTCATGGTGGCGACGCTGGTCGGCACCACGCTCTGGGGGCGGACCTTCGGTGGCGAGTTCATCCCGCGCCTCGACGAGGGCGCCCTGGCCGTTCAGATCTTGCGCCTGCCGAGCGTGTCCCTCGAAGAGTCCATCGCTGGCTCGACGCGCTTCGAGAAGGTCATGAAGACCTTCCCCGAGGTGAAGACGGTCATCTCGAAGACCGGCCGCGCCGAGATCGCGACCGATCCGATGGGCGTCGAGCTCTCCGACTGCATCATCATCCTCACGCCACACGAGACCTGGACCACCGCCGACACGCGCGAGGGGCTCATCGCCGCCATGAGCGAGCGCCTGGAGCAGCAGCTCCCGGGGCTCGGCTTCTCGTTCTCGCAGCCCATCGAGCTGCGCATGGCCGAGCTCATCAGCGGCTCGCGCTCGGACGTGGCGGTGACGATCTACGGCGACGACCTGGCCGGCTTGGAACGCCTCTCGAAGTCACTGCAAGCCGTCATCGCCAAGGTCCCGGGCGCCAGCGACGTGCGCGGCGAGCAGCTCGCCGGCCTCACCACCTTGTCGATCGACATCGACCGCATGGCCGCGAGCCGCTACGGCGTGCGGGTGCGCGAGGCCCTCGACGCCATCGACGCGATCGGCGGCCGCCCGGTCGGCGAGATCTTCGAAGGCCAGCGCCGCTTCACGCTGCAGGTGCGCGTCCCGCGGAGCCACCGCGAAGACCTCGAACCGCTCCGTCGCCTGCCGGTCGCGGGGAGGAACGGCGTGCTCGTGTCACTCGGACAGATCGCCTCGCTCGAGCTCGTCGACTCTCCGGCCAGCATCAGCCGCGAGTCGATCCGCCGCCGCACCACCGTCGAAGTCAACGTGCGCGGCCGCGACCTCGCGAGCTTCGTCGCAGAGGCGCAGGCCGAGGTCGAGCGCGCGCTGCCCCTGCCGGCCGGCACGGTCCTCGAGTGGGGTGGCCAGTTCGAGAACCTGGCTGCGGCTTCGTCGCGCCTGATGGTCGCGGTGCCGGTGGCCCTCGCCCTGATCCTGCTGCTCCTCTATCTCGCATTCGGCGAGATGAAGGCGTCCCTCCTCATCGTCCTGAATGTGCCATTTGCGGCGGTGGGTGGCGTGGTGGCACTCGGCGTTCGCAATATGCCATTTTCGATCAGCGCGGGTGTCGGCTTCATCGCGCTCTTCGGCATCGCGGTCTTGAACGGCGTCGTGCTCTTGTCCACCGTGAAGCGCCTCCGCGACGAGGGCCAGTCCGCCTTCGACGCCGCCCTGCACGGGGCCGAGCGCCGCCTGCGCGCGGTCTTCATGACCGCCACGGTCGCGGCTCTGGGCTTCATCCCGATGGCACTGTCGTCGGGCGCCGGGGCCGAGGTGCAGAAGCCGCTGGCCACCGTCGTCATCGGCGGCCTCGTGAGTGCGACCTTCCTCACCTTGTTCGCGCTTCCGACCATCTACGCCTGGCTCTACCGCAAAGACACGCCGCCCATCGGAGCACCTCCGCCCGCTCCGCAAGCGTCCGAGGCGGGGCCGCAGGTCGGCTGAAGCCACGACCACCCGTCGGCGCCAGCCCTTTACAGCCCGACCCCTTTTGCTCTTACCTACACACCCGCCGCGCGGCGAAGGCGCAGAAACACAAAACGAAATCCAAGACCATGACACGCAAACTCCATATCGGCTGCGGCAAGAACTACCTCCCCGGCTGGACCAACGTCGACCTCTTCTCGACCGTGAAGGCCGACGTCTATGCGGACATCACTGCGCTTCCATTCGACCGGGGATCGTTCGACGTCATCTACGCCAGCCACGTACCGGAGCATGTCCAGCGAAACACGGTCATCGCCACCCTGTCCCATTGGCGAGACCTGCTCTCTCCCGGTGGAATCCTGCGCCTGGCGGTGCCGAACTTCGAGGCCGTCGCCAAGCGCTACGTCGCGACGGGCGAGCTGGCCGAGCTGATGGGCCTGCTCTACGGGGCGCAGAACCACCCCAAGAACAACCACTTCGTCATCTTCGACTCAAAGAGCCTGTCCCAGGCTCTGGTCGGGGCCGGGTTCGAGGCTCACAGAATCCGTGCGTGGGAATGGCGCGAGACGGAGCACGCCCAATACGACGACGACTCGCAGTGCTACCTGCCGCACATGGACAAGGACCACGGGCAGCCGATGAGCCTCAACGTCGAAGCGATCAAATAGACGGGCCGTCAGTCGCAGGACGGCACGATCTCGGCGCGCGTGCCTTCATGCGTCCCGTTGATCCGGTCGACCGTCTCGTTGAACGCCTCGAGCTGGTCATGCGCGGCGTTCAGCGGCTGGCTGTGATCGTTCAGGATATAGATCGCCTGGGTGTCACTCAGCGCGACGGCTGCCGCGAACACGTCGGCCTCACGGCGCGGCAGACTCTCGGCCGTCGAGTAGCGCAGGTCGTACTGACCCAGCGGCTGCACCGGCCGCACCGTGATGGTCCGGCCGTCCTGGTGGATCGTCGAGTTGCCGAAGAGGTCGCCCGCGGGGCCGGCCCGGAAGGTCAGGTCGTAGGCACTGATCCCCGGCTCGAGGGTCCAGACGAAATACCAGTAGGCGACCGCCGCGTCGTCGCCGCCGAACCCGCCGCCCTCCTCGATGCCGACGAACTTCTGGAGAGTGACCGTCTGCTTGTCGTCTTCGCCGTACTTGCAGCCTTCCTCGATGGTGACCGTCGCCGTCGCTTCGCCCAGCGGAATTCGGTTGGACAGGTCGATCTGGAAGACCTCGACCTTGATCGTCGCGGTGCCCTCCCCGTCGCCGGCGTCGAAGAAGATGAAGTTCTCGGAGCTATCGATCGACTTGCCGCTTCCCCGGTCGTTGCGCAGGGTGCCGAGGTTCCCCGGGTTGAGGGTGTAGCGATAGGCCTTGGGCACATCGTCGCCGACATCGGGGGTCGTCGCGGTGAGGCGCACGTTCTCGCCCGGCTTGATGGTGCTCGTGGGCGGGCTCAGCCGGACCTGGGTGCCGATGGCGTCGACCGTCCAGAGGTCGCCTTCGTTGGACTCGGCGAAGCTGCCTGCGACGGCCGTCAGGTCGAAGGCCGTGAGGAACGTGTCGAGCGCGCCCGTGACGTTGGCGAACCCGGACGCCACCGCGGACGCGCGGTCGTAGGCCGCGGCACCTTCCGCGGTGCGGAAGTCGTAGAGTCGCTCGAAGATCGCCGCGAAGATCGCGTTCCGGAAAGTGCCACTCCCGACAATCGTCTGGCCCGCCAGCGTCACCGCGCCCTTGAAGTCGCCCTTGCCCGCGAGATCGAAAATCGCCGGAGCCTGGACGCCGATGATCGCGATGAAGTCCTGCACCAGATCTTTGAAGCCATTGAGGCCCGAGACCTTGTCGAGGTCGCCGCTCGGCACGAGGAGCTGGATCATCAGCGGGAGGATCAACTGCTGGATCACAAAGGTCTGAACGACCTCGGTCTGCTTCAGCTTCGCCTCGTCGTTCAGCCCCTCGTAGTCACCCGCGAACGCGCCGGGGCCGACCACCGCGACCTGATATCGGGTCTTTTTCGCGCCGGCGACATTGGGCAGCGAGATCGGGTCGCCCGACTTTTCGGTGTAGGCGAGATCGGCGCCTTCGAAAGTGCCACCGGTCTGCGCGAGGCCGGTGATGATCTGGTTGATGGTCCCGATCCCGCCATCCAGCCCCGTCACCGCCGAGATGTCGACCCGGGCGACCTTCTGGGGCGACGCGGTCTCCTTGCCGTCCGCGTCGAAGGTCGAGACCCGGTCGACGAGCGCGAAGGCCGGCCGACGGTAGCGATTCGTGAGGGTGATCTGATTGACCCCCGAGACCTGATCCACGCGGATACCGCTCTTCTCTTCGGCGGGGTTGACGAGCAGCGACCGCCGCACGGGTCCGGTCCCCTTGAGGAGCGCCTCGGCCGCCGTCTGCAACGCGGCCGTCACGGTCGGGTTGGCCGTCGCGAAGGCGTCCGGGTTCTTGGCGAGCTCGTCGCCGATCGCCGCGCCCACCGCGTCGAGCTGGGGGGCCGCAGCGAAGAGATCGATGAGCGCGTGCGCCGACTCGAGCGGCGCCGTGAACGCCCCGGTCGCAAACCAGGCCAACACCTCCGCCGTGGTCCGCGGCGAGAGCTCGGTCGCGCCAGGCCCGAACCATCCCATCAAAAGCGGCGCGCCCGTGTCCGACACCGCCACCGCGAGCTGCCGACCCCTGCCTTCGCCCGTGCCCGCAAACACCGCCAGCGTGAAGGCGCCGTCGGTCACCGGCACCGCCTCGAGGCCGTTGATGACCGTGACGGCCGTGACGCCCTGAGGCAGGACGACCGTGCCCGCCAGCGACTGCTGCTCGGTGGACAACGTCGTCGTTCCTTCGTTGCCGTTATTGCCCCCGCAGGCCGCGGACGTCAGTCCAAGCAGCACCCACGCGGCAACCACCAACACCCCCCGAGGGCTTTTTCCAGATTCGAGCACAAGACCCTCCCGCTCCATGAAGTGCGACGTCACGGCATCCCGATGGCGCCAATTCCGATTGCCCCGAGCCGATAGCACACGTGCCGGACCGAGCCAAGGAGCGGGGTCTGCCCGCCGCCAGCCGCCGGACTCGAGTCCTCTCCCTTCGAGCACCTCGCCGCCCGCAGCGTAGCCCCAAAGTCGGTGTCGGGCAGTGGCGTCTATGCATGGCGCATCACGTCATTGTACACTGAGGCTGAGTCATCAAGTTCGCGACCGATGATGCATGAGCCGCGGGCGCGGAGTGACTCGCCGCGTCGTTCCCAGCGCATGACCTGGGGCGCGGTCGAAGGACTCCCTGAGCTTGGTGGTGCGTCATGACCTATCGAGTCCTGAGCTTTGGCGGCCAACGCGATGCGGTCTGCGCCGCGCTACGAGTCGTCGTGCGAGAGCGGCAAATCCGGGTGTTCGTGCTTCCCAATGCGCAGGAGCCACACGTCACGAGCGAGACATTTCCGTGGTCAGATTGGCGCCTCATTGCTGGCGCCGTACGGACAGACGACGGGCAGTGGTTGATGCGTTGTGGCCCGGCATCCTCTTCGATGCTGGCTGGGGGAGGCAAGTGATTAACTCAGGGAGAGCCAAGACTGCCGAGGACATCCGAGGCTTGGAATTCGATTGGCTTGCCACCGATGAGGCCGGCTGTATCGGGCTCTTCACGACTGCAGGTGCGGGATACGCACCGAATGAGTTCCTTCGTGACACCGAAGCGCATGACGCCGCCATTGACGAAATACTCGCCCTGCCAGCATCCAGTGCTGCGAAATTCGCCCCGACCCTCCCTTCCGACCTTGTCAACACGTGGCTTCTCGTGGCTGAGCGAGGCCTCTACGCCTTCGATTCCGACCCGAACGGTGGTCCGTATCATTGCGTCGCCGCTCCGGTCACTCCAGTCCGTCTGGGCGCACTCCCCGAGGGAGTTGGCAGGCTCGTCGCAGAGATTCGACTTGGCTTCCGCTTCGACGACCACCACGTCATCACCGACGACTTGTTGAACAGGTCTCGAAATGGATTGCCAGATCCAGACGCCGCGCATTTTCCAACGTGAGAAGAGCTCATGACGCAAACGATGGCCGGATTGAAAGAAATCGCACTCGAAGTGCGGGCCCGCTGGGTGTCGCACAAACTCCACATCTCTTGGATATACCGCGGGCCCACCTCACAGATTGATGGGACGGTGTGCCATGAGCAGCGATAGATTCTCGGAGAAGGTTACGACAATGCTCACATCGGCCGGCTGGTTTCCAGATCGGACGATCGCCGAGCAGGTCGAGCGATGGGCCGACGCGCTCAGAGCCTGGGACGGGACCGAAATCTCGCCGGCCGGACGCAGGGTTCTCCTCGAATTTGGTGGGCTGCACTTGCGCTCGCGTTCGAAGAAGAACCTGGACTTCAATCTGGTCCCCACTCTCGCTGTTGGCGAGCGAGACCGCTTGGAGGCCTTCCGAAGTTCCGTGAGCGGCGGACTCTGCCCGCTGGGCGAAGCCGATGAAGGGCGTTGCTACGTGTGCATCTACGACGACGGCACGGTCGTGCTCCTGATGGACGAGGTTTATCGAATTGCCGACACATTTGATCGGGCCGTCGAACTCCTTGCACAGGGGACCGCCTGGTAGCTTCGAACGCCCGGACCCCGAGGGATGGTGCGAGAGGGGAAGGGAAGCGTCGTCACGCGGCGTGTCGATGGCGCAGAGGGTCAACCTCGGGGGCCGTGAGCGGCGCAGCGACCGCCGGTTCGCGATGTGCCTCCGCGACGCACGGTCTGCTCGGCCCTACCTGTCCATCACCAGAAGCGCGGCGAGCACGATTGCAGTCGCAAGGTCCGAGACCATCGCGACGTTCTCGTCCCGCGTACGATGCGGCGCGAGCACATGCTGGATGCCAACGAGCGCGTAGAAGATCGCGCCCGCGAGCGCCGCCCCGTGCAGCCAGGCCGGTGCGGACAAGGACGCAATTCCGAGCGAGCCGATGGCGAGGTTGGCGAAGCCCAGCTCCCGAATCACGAAGTTGGCGTCGCTCGACTTGATGCCGAGGAGCTCCGCCGTGAGCGCGGGCTTCACCGTCTGGCGCAGGCCCGCGACGGCGAGTCGCACCCCGACACCCCAGAACACGAACCACTTCAAGAGCAGGGCCACGAGGCCCGCGCTACTGCCGCTCTCGATGGCCACTGACGCGAGTGGCATGACCAACATCAGAAGCGTGACGACCAGAATGTACATGGCGCATCCTCCCGCATCGACGTCGCCGGATCGGCTCTCGAGCTTGGTCGTTCAGGGGGCGTGGCACGCCACGCACGCGACCCGTCCTTCGGCGAAGAACAGCGGGTCGTTGCTCGGGTCGGCGTCCAGATACAGGTCGATGCGGTGGTCGAGGTCGTCCAGCACGGCCTGCGCGTGGGTGGCGTACTTCCAGGTCGCGGCGTCCGGGCTGGTCAGTGCCAGCGTGTAGAAGTGGCGGGCGTTCTCGGCGTCGCCGATGCGCGCGTAGACATCGCCGAAGAGCATCAGCGCGCCTTCGTTATTGTGCGGGACCTTCGCCGTGTTCTTGCACACGTCGAGGTTCGCGGCGCAGTCGGCGGTGGCCATCAGGCGGTCGATCGCCATCTGCGGATAGATCGTGTCGAGCGGCAGGTGCGAGAGCGCGATGGCGAGGCTCACGCTGTTGAACTCGGGGTAGGCGTCGGTCGCCGCGATCATGAAGGCGATGGCCTCGTCGAGGGCCTCGGGCTGGTTCAGCGCGCGCGCCGTCCCGACCTTGATCGTGCCGAGCCAACCCGGGATGCGGCGGTCCTCGGGCGCGAGCTGCATGGCCTTCTCGAGGGCCGGGCCGGCTTTGAGCGCCGAGAAGAGATCGCCGTCCTCGGCGACCGCCGACAAGAGCGCCATGCCGTAGACGAGCTGGCCGCGCGCCTGCTCGGGGTCCAGCGCGAGGCCCGCCGCGAGCTTGTCGATGGCCGTCTTGCGCAGCGTCAGCTCGCCCGCCATGGCCCGAAAGAAGAGGGCCTCACCCTCGGCGGTCAGCGCGCGGGCGGTGGCCGCAGGGTCGCTCGTGTCGGCGTCGGTCTCCGCGCCCACGTCGCTCGCGTCACCCGCGCCCACGTCGCTCGCGTCACCCGCGCTCGTGTCGGCCGCATCATCGGCGCCCACGTCGTGCGCTTCGCCCGCGCTCGCGTCGTCGAGGACCTCGTTCGCATTCGCCGTGTCGACGGGCGAGGTGTCGGCCAGCGGGGTGTCGGGCGTGGTGTCGGAGTCGCCGCACGCGCCGAGCGCGAGGGCGAATGCCATGAAGAGGGGCGGGGGTGAGCGCATGCCGTCGCATACGAGCGCCGGCCGGGTGCGTCAACCCTGTTGTCGACGGACGCGGACCCTCGCGCCTCGCGCGCAGCGGCGGATAGAACTCGGCCTGTCACGCGTTGGGGCCTCGCTTTCTCGAACGCTTACGCCGTGATATCGAGACGGCACCGCCACCGCCAAGGAGACACCCGCATGTCCTCTCGCACGCTGCTCGCTCGCTCGTTGATCTGGGCCACGCTCACGGCATCCCCGCTGCTCGCTTGCGGCAAGCCCGCCGAGCCCGCCGCCGCCTCTGACACGAGCCCGGCCGCACCCGACACGAGCCCGGCCGCACCCGACACCGGCCCGGCCGACACGAGCGCGTCCAACCCGACCGCGGCCTCGTCCGACGCCAGCGCCCCTTCCGACGCGAGCCCGGCCGACGCGAGCCCCGCCGACGCCAGCGCCCCCGCCGACGCCAGCGCCGCCTCCGACAGCGTCGCTGCGGCCGACACCGCGCCGGCCCCGGTGCCTCCGACCGGCGCGACCAAGGTCCAGCTCTTGTCGGCCACCACCAAGGACAAGGTCGTGGCCGGCGCCCAGGTCATCCTGCAGAAGGACGGCATGGCGTCCGTCCAGGGCACGACCGACGACCAGGGCCGCGTCTCGGTGCCGCACGCGTTCGGCGCCGACGACGACAACGTGAAGCTCATCGTCAAGAAGGACGGCTTCTCGTCGCTGGTCGTGAACTGCCCCTGCGACGGGCTCACCTACGCCATCAGCGAGACCAACCTCCAGCTCGACTCGTTCCGCGTCGTCCTCAATTGGGGCGCGGCCCCGCTCGACCTCGACCTGCACGCGCGCTACGGCGAGAGCCACATCTTGTTCTCGAGCAAGGCCGGCAGCGACGGCTTCCTGGACGTCGACGACACCGATGGCCTCGGCCCGGAGACGATCACCATCAAGAAGCGCCACGACGGCGAAAAGTACATCTTCGCCGTGCACAACTACTCGGCCGGCGGGCAGCACCTCACCCGCGATCTGAGCCGCTCGGACGCGAAGGTCTTCGTCTACGTCGGCCAGACCCTCTTGCGCAGCTACTACATCCCGAAGGCCCAGGTCGGCGAGCTCTGGGTGGTCTTCAGCATCGACGGCGACGGCGCCATCCGCGACCTCGACAACGTCGTCGACATCGCCGAGAGCGAGGCCGTCGGGCCCTACCTCGGACAGCTCGCGCGCCGCGCCGATATGGGTCTGCCGCAGCGCACCTCGCAGGCCAACGTCGTGCGCGCCACCGAGTACAACCGCCGCGGTGAGGTCGAGCTCGCCGCCGGCCGCTTCGAGCCCGCGCTGGACCTCTTCCAGCGCGCCGTCGAGGTGCACAGGAACTTCGGCCTGGGCTACGAGAACCTGGCCACCACCTTCGAGAAGCTCGGGCGCACGGCCGAGGCGAGCTGGGCCAAGAAGAAGGCGACCGAGCTCGCGAACCTCCCGCCCGCGGTCGGCTTCCGCGTCCCGAACGAGCGCGCGACGCTCACCGCCAGCTCGAAGCTCGACGACTGGAAGCACTACACCTTTGGCGGCGAGAACCTCATCGACGACAACCTCTGGACCTCGTGGCAGCCCAATCGCAAGCCCGCCGGCGGCGTCGGCGAGTGGATCAAGATGCAGTTCAACACGCCGCAGACGCTCACCGGCTTCGAGTTCTCGAACGGCTTCCGCCGCCTGGACGAGCTCGGCGACCTCTACGTCATGAACAACCGCATCAAGGACGCGCTGCTCGAGTTCTCGGACGGCACCTCGCTGCCCATCTCGTTCGAGGATGTGGCCGGCGAAAAGACCTTCACCCTGCCCGAGCCCAAGCGCACCGATTGGGTGAAGGTCACGGTGAAGTCGATCTACAAGGGCACGCGCTGGAACGACCTCGCCGTGAGCGAGTTCCACGCCCTCTCCAAGGACGAGTGAGACCGCCACGGCGGCCTTCTCGACCCGCCCTTCGACGCCGTAGGGGCGAGGCTCACCTCGCCCGACGATCGCCACTCCGCGGAGCCCGCCATGCTGTCCTTCATCGCCCTCCTCGCGCTCGAGCTCACCGCCGTCGAGCTCGCCGCGCCCGCGCCGACCTCCAAGGCCCCGATCGCGGGCGCCTGGTCGGCCCCCATCGCGGTGACGGGCACGGTCGACGGCGTGACCCACACGGCCGACGTCGTGGTCTACACCCCCAAAGGCTACGCGACCGACAAGAAGGCCCCGCTCGTCCTGGCCTTGCACGGGTGGAACCACACGACCGCGCTCTTCATGAAAGAGGGCGGCCTCGAGCGCTGGGCCGACACCTTCGGCACCGTCGTCGTCATCCCCGAGCTCGGCAAGTCGGTCTACGAGACGGCCTTCTACAAAGAGTCGAAGCCGAAGTACGTGTGGGGCAAGATCCCCGGCACGCGCTGGGTCGGCGAGGTCGTCCTGCCCTGGGCCCGAAAGAGCTACGCCGTTCGCACCGACCGCGCGCACACGGCCGTCATCGGCTACTCGACGGGGGGGCGCGGCGCGGTGCTCCTGGCCGAGGCCTACCCCGCCGAGTTCGGCTTCGTCGGGTCCCTCTCGGGCACCTACGACCTCGGGATCCTCGGCCCCAAGGAAGGCGAGTACAAGATCCACCAGGTCATCTTCGGCGACCGCGACACCTTCGAGTCGCGCTGGACCCTCGACAACATCATCGCCAAAGACCGCCTCTCGAAGCTCGCCGACCTGCGCCTCTACATCGCTCACGGCGACAAGGACAAGTCGGTGAACCCAAATCAAGTCGATGCCTTGCGGACCGCGCTTGCGCGCTACGAAAAGGCCAGGCACCTCATCGTCGACTATGTCATCGTCCCGGGCGCGGCGCACGACTGGAAGTTCTGGACCTCGCAGTGGGGTCCCATCTTCGAGGCCTTCGACGCCACGCTCCGCCACTCCCCCTGACCCACCCGATCGACCCCGATCCGCCGGACCCGAGAGACCATGCGAAACCTGTCCCTGCCCGTCCTCTCCGCCCTCTCTCTCATGGCCGCGCCGCTCGCGGCCTGCGGCAAGAAGGCCGACCACCCCGGCCCGACCGACGCCACCCCGACCGAGACCGCCAAGGCCGACGCCGGCGCGAAGGTCGAGGCCGACGCTGCCAAGGCCGAGCCCGATGCCGGCGCGAAGGTCGAAGCCGACGCCGCCAAGGCCGAGCCGGACGCGGGCGCGAAGGTCGAGGCCGACGCCGCCAAGGCCGAGGCCGATGTCGCCAAGGTCGAGGACGTCGCGCGCCCGCTGCCCGCGAACGTCGAGGAAGCCGCTATCACCAACACCCTCAAGGTGTGGCTGGCCGCGCAGAATGCCGGCGACTTCGCTTCGTACAGCGCGCTCTACGCGCCGCGCTTCACCGGCGTGAAACGCGCGGGCGACCGCACCACGCGCTTCGATCGCGCGCGCTGGCTGGTCGATCGGCAGCGCATGTTCGGCAAGGCGATGAAGGTCGAGGCGTCGCAGATCGAGGTCGAGCCGTCGCAGGTCGGCGCGGTCGTGCGCTTCACGCAGGCCTGGGAGTCCGGCACCTACAAAGATGTCGGCCCGAAGCAGATCGTGTTCGTGAAGACCGCTGACGGCCTGCGCATCGCCAAGGAAGAGATGCTCGCGTCACAGGTCGAGGGCGCCACCGACCAGGCCGCGGCGCTGACCGCCGGCCAGTTCCAGCCCATCGTCGTGTCCGAGGGCTTCATCGGCGTCGTCAGCGCCCCCGTCGCCGACACCGCGACGCTGCCCCACAAGGCGCCCGTGTCGCTCCAGCGCGGCCGCGCGGCCTATGCCACGCTCGACGGTCAGCCCGACGACAAGCCGACGTTCGAGCTCTTCGGCGAGAACGGCAAGGTGTGCGACGCCCCCGCGCGCGAGCGTGGCCTCTTCGTCGACGTCATCCACCACTTCGGCCAGATCCAGACCTGGAACGGCGAGAACGACGAGCCGCGCCTCGACGACGCGGGCGTTGCGGCCGCCCTCCTCGGCGGCAACCACGGCGGCACCTACGAGGTCTGGAAGGTCGACGCCGACGCATGCAAGGGGGCGCTCTGGGCGCGCATGAAGGGCGAGGGGGCCTCGCCGGTGCTGCCGTCCATCGACGCCGCGCCGCTGGCCGAGCGCGCCTTGAAGGAGCTCCGCAAGCTCGCCGCGTGGAAGGCCATCCAGAAGGACTTCGACAGCGACGAGACGACCAGTGCCCTCAAGAAGCCGTGGGACACGCACGAGTCGACCCCGCTCACGCACGCCTGGAAGGCGGCCGACGGCACGACCTACGTCAGCTTCTCGGTCACGGCCGGCGCGGGCTGCGGCAGCTTCGGTGGCAGCACCTGGGGCCTCTGGCGCGTCACCGGCGAGACCTGGACGCTGCTCACCGACGGCACCTCGCCGGGCGACATCCAGGCCCCGACCGCGGCGGCCGACCTCGACGGCGACGGCCGCCCCGAGTTCACCGACGGCGAGACCCTCATCCAGCCGGTCGGCGCCACGTGGCGCGCGACGATCAGCGTCGCCCCGCCCGACTACGACTGCCCCTGCTGATCCCGTCTCGACCTGGCCGCCACCGCGCGGCTTGCTGGCCGTCCCCGCCCCGATCGGGCGGGAGCGGCCCCATCAGAGGGCGTCGAGATCGCTCGGGCGCGCTGGCTCCACCGGGGCGTCCCCGGGCGGAGGCACGATCGGGGCCTCCTGCTCGGGAAAGGGGCACGCCGTGCGGTCGCCGCGATCGTACAGCGTGACCGGCTCGCCCCCGCGCAGCGGCAGCCCGAGGCGTGACTCGTAGGCGACTTCGGCTGACGGCGGGACCCAGCACTCGCTCCCCAGGAGGACGCGGAACCCGTCGGCCTTCACCTCTTCGCCGGTGGCCGAGTAGTCGCCGCGGAGCTGGGTCGCGTCGTTCCAGCGCACGAACACGCGCACCCGTTCTTCGGCGGGCTTGCGCGGGTCGATGTGCACGTCGATCTTGCCGGCGTCGAAGGCGAGGAGGCCGCCCCCGGGCCCGGCCTCGTAGCGGAACGAGCGCGTCTGCCGCGCGACCTCGCCGTCGTCGGGGGTGCCGTCATAGGTCACGACCTCGAGGGTGCGGCGCCCGCCGACGAGCGACCAGAGGGCCATGACCTTGCCGCGGCTGCGCGGCTTGAGGTCGTTGTCGAGGTCGATCCAGAGGACCCCGCGGGTCGCGCCGAGCGCAGTGTCACGCACGATGCGGCCGGTCATGAGGAAGCGCCAGTCGCTGAAGTTCGCGGGTGCGTTCGCGCGGGCGGAGCGGATCCAGACGTGCACGACGATGGGGCCGTCGTCCTCGCGCCGCATGACCACCGCGTGCTGCGCCAGTCCATCGCCGCTCGGCAGACGCCACACGGCGTGGTCCGCGCGGTCGACGAGGGGATTGCTCGCCAGGACGCGGTCGATGCTCTCCAGCACGTTGAGCAGGTTCAGGCGCAGGAACTTCCGCACCCCGCGCGCCAGATCGCGCACGCCCGAGGGCGTCCCGAGCAGCGGCGCGTCGACCACGCCGAGGTCGCCGTCGTCGTCTTCGCCAGGCAGGCTCACGTCGAAGAGCTCGGCCGTCGGGAGGGCGCTCGCCAGGTCGTCCTTGCCTGCATCTGCCGCGTCGCAGCCCGACATGACGAGCAGCAGCCCGAGCACGCCGAGCCCGAGCCGGGTTCCGGCTTCGCGTCGGTCGCTGCGGGTCGGCTTGCTCACGTCGTTCCTCCTCGCGCGGCATCTCGCGTGCAGCGCGGTCCCAGTCGTACCGGGTGCCCGGCCCTCGGAGAACTCGCACCATCCGTGCCAAGCGTCTGGCGCCTCGCACCGCGCCATCCTATCATCGCTGCGATCGACGGTGCGAGGGGCTCTTGTCGCATGGTGGAGACACACGAGATCCCCGGTGTATCGCGCGGGAGACGCCTCGCCGTCGGCGGCATGGGCGAGCTCTTCCTCGGGCAGCGCGCGACCCCCAGCGGCCCCGAGCCGTGCGTCATCAAGGAGCTCTTGCCGCGGGCTGGCGACCTCGAGCGTGAGCTCTTCGCCCGCGAGGCCGAGGCCCTCGCCGCCCTTGCGCGCGCCGGCAGCCAGCGTGTCGTGCGTCTCCTGGGCGCCGGCCCCGAGCCCTCGCGCCCGGACTGGCTCCTCCTGGAGTGGGTGGACGGCGTCGACCTCCTGACCCTGCTCGAACACCGCCGCCGCCGTGGCCGCCCGTTGCCGTTGGGGGCCGCGCACGCCGTGGTCCTCGCGCTGGCCGAGGCCCTCGTCGAGCTCGGGGCCGCCCGCGGCAACGATGGCCACCCGCTCGGCCTGGTGCACCGCGATATCCACCCGGGCAACGTGCTGCTCGGGCGCGACGGCGCGGTGAAGCTCGCCGATCTCGGGGTCGCGACGTTCTCCGCGCGCGCCGCGACCGACGCCGACCTCAAGGGCACCCTCGCCTTCATGGCGCCCGAGCAGCTCCGCGCAGGCCTCGTGTCCCCGGCCTCCGATCTCTACGCCGCCGCGCTGGTCGCATACGAGACCCTCACCGGTGTCCCGGCCCGCCCCACCGGCAGCGGGGTCGGCCTCGGCGAGCTCCTCGCCGCGCGCGCGTCCCTGCCCACCGCCCCGTCGCAGCACCGCGCCGAGCTCGCAGGCCCGCTCGAAGCCGCGCTGCTCGCTGCCCTCGCGGTCGACCCGAGCGCCCGCCCCAGCCCGAGCGCCTGGCTCGACACCCTCCGCTCCACGCTCACTCCCGACCCCACCGCACTCGCGGCGCTCGTCGCCACCGCCGCCGACAGCGGCAGCGCCGTTCGCGCCGCACCCACCCTCGGCCGCGCCCCCGCTGCATCCACCTCCCCCGCATCCACCTCCCCCGCACCCGCCCCAGTCGCATCCACCCCAGTCGCACCCACGACCCACGCACCCGCCCCAACCACGACCGTCGCATCCACCCCAGTCGCACCCGCTCCAGCCGCACCCGCACCCGCAACCACGCCACGTCCCTCGCGCCCTTGGCGACTCGCCGCCGGGCTCGGCCTTGCGCTCGGCGTCGGCGCTATCGCGTGGGGACTGGGCGTGGCCGACCCGAGCCCCACCCGCGACCCCGAAACTGAACGACGGCTCAGTCCCGACGCCGGCCCCACACTTCGCCCGGAGGCGCTCGGTCCCGCGCCCGACACACGCGCCTCGGACGTGCGCCCCGCAGCGCTCGACGCGCGCGACTCCGATGTGGACACGCGCTCGCCTGCGCTCTCCCCGAGCGACACCGCCTCGGCCGCACAACCTCCCACGCCCGACGCAAGCGCGCCGGACCCCGACACGCGTCCTCCCTCGCCGGACCCCGACACGCGCCCTCCCACGCCCGACCCCGACACGCGCTCCCTGCCGCCTACCTCGCGCGACACCGGCTCCTCGCCGCTCGACCTCCAGGACGCCGCCACCCAGGCGCCGGACGCTCGCACATCGGACGCGCGCGCCCCGGCCCCCTCCGAGCTCGCCGGCAAGGTCCTCGTCCGCGCCGTCGACGGCCCGGTCCACGTCGCCGGCCCCGCCGACGCCGGCCTCGCCCCCCGCGCCACCCCGACCTTCGGGCCCGACGAGGTCGTCGTCCTCCGCCTGACGGGTGGTGCCCGCCCGATGAAGGCCACCGTCCGCCTCACGCGCCAGGGCGGCCGCGTCCTGGCCACGGTCGGAGCCCCGCGCGACACCGTCCTCCAGGTCACCTGTGGAGGCGCGCCCGAACGCCCGACCCCTGTCGCCGGGCTCCTCATCGGCCCCGAGGGCCTGACCTGTCGACTGCGTAGCGACGATGGGCGTACCATGGCCTTCGCGCTCGTCGACGAGCGTCGCTGAGCCCTCTCCGGCCCCCGCCGCAGCTCGGACCTCGGCTTCCCCTGGTCTCCTGGTGTGCGCGTGTCCCTGTCTCGGTCCCTCTCCGCCCTCCGCCGCCCTCTCGACAGGCACGCCCTGCTTGCGCTGGCGCTGGTCGCGTGCGCCGACCCGGGC
>JAEUKJ010000333.1 GCA_016792665.1 Deltaproteobacteria bacterium
GAAGTGCCCCACCCGCTCGGCCATCTCACCCGCGGCCTTGTTGGTGAACGTCAGCGCCAGGACGTGCTCGGGTCGGATGCCGTCATGCGCGACGAGGTGCGCGATGCGCACGGTGATGACGCGGGTCTTCCCGGTCCCGGCCCCCGCGAGCACGAGCACCGGTCCCCCACGATGGAGGACCGCCGCTCTCTGCTCGGGGTTCAGCTCGTCGACGAGCTTCTGGGTGCTGGCGCGCCGCGACATGGAAGAGGCATAGCAGATGTCGCCGCGGCGCGGACAGCCGATCGCGCCTTGCGACGGCTCGACGCTGCGGGCCTTCGGCGTCGATCAACGGCACTCAGTCCGGGCGACGCGTGTCCTTGCGGTCCTCGCGGATCTCCCTGCGGTCCTCGTGGCGCTCCCGAACGTCGCCCGCGACCTCTTTCTTCGCGAGCACGACGGCCTGTTCGATGATGCCGATCTTGCGATCGATGGACCCTGCGTCGACCTTGCCGGAGAGCGGCGCGAAGCGGTCGCGCAGATCGCGCTTGGCGGCCAGGGCAGCGACCTCGGCCGCGGTATCGCGGCGGTCGTCGCGCAGGTCGCGCTGGTCATCGGCAAGATCCTTGGCGTCACGAAGCGTCTTGACCGGGTGCCCCTTGACCACGTCGACCACGACCTCGCGACGCTCCTCGTTGCGCTCGCGGCGCGAGTCGTTCCTCTCCTCGACCTTCTCGGCGACCTCGACCCGGCTCTCGCGGAGCTCGAGTGCGAGCTCGGCGCCAAAGCGCGCGTCGAGCGCCTTGATGACGTTCTTCCGCTTGGCCTTGGCCGCTGCCCGGTACTCGACCAGGATCGCCTCGAGGCGCGCCGCGTCCCAGCGATCATTGACGGTCTCGCGACGATCCTCGCGGAGGTCACGGCGATTCTCGACCCTCTCCCTCGGGGTGGGCGGGGCCGCCATGGCCGCGGTGGAAGTGCCGAAGAGGACCATGCCGTACACGATGACTCGCTTCATCTCGAACCTCGATGCGTCTGGGTTGCGGGTGCGGTGACGCGGCCCCTGCCGCTCATGCCGTTGCCGCCCCCGAGGACCGCATCCTGGACCTCGCTATTCAGCGCGTCGAGCCCAAACTTTCAAAAAAGCTGTTTGTAAACGGCGCGATACACCCGGCGCCCGGCGCCCTGTCTCCGCCCGGAGACAGGGGCCGCAGTCCAGGTCACAGGGTCTCGAGGTAGGCCACCAGGGCATCGAGGTCCTCGGGTGAGAGGTGGCTCGTCTTCCCCATGGTGTCGCCCTCGTTGTAGGTGGTCAGCACCTCGCGCAGGGTGCGCGCGCGGCCATCGTGGAAGTAGGGCGCGGTCTGGCCGACCCCACCGAGCGACGGCGTGTCGAACGCGATGCGCGTGGACGGCACGCGGTCGAAGCCCTCGGGCACCCGGGCCTGGCGCTGGGCCGCGAAGAGCTCTTTCTCGAGCGCGCTGGTCGATCCGATGTCGTGGCGCAGGCCGTCGGTGAAGCCCTGGGCCGGGTCGTGGCAGGTGGCGCAGCCGACCTCTTCGCTCATGAAGAGGTCCTTGCCTCGCCGCGACTTCGCGTCGAGCTCGCGCGTCGCGAGCACGACCCCGTCCTTGGGCAGACCCTCCTGGATATAGGTCGCGAGCGCGCGGGTCTGGTCCTCGGTGAGCCCCTGCCCGTTCAGGCGATGGATCGTCTTGGCAAGATTGGCCTCGAGGGTGGTCTCGCTGCCGAGCCAGTTGAACGGCCCGGTGCCGCCGACGCGCCCCGCGAGCGACGGGGTCTGCCGCGGCCCGACGCCCTGGACCCAGGTGCGGCCGTCATCGAGCCCATCCGGGTGACACGAGGCGCAGGTCACGCCGAGCGTCGAGGTCGACGCGTCCAGCGTATGGAACAGACGACGCCCGACCTCGAGGTCGTTCGACGTATCGATCGCCGGGGTGGCAGTCGGAGGCGGCTCGACGAGGACGCCGGCCCCTTCGACAGGCGGTGGCAAGATCTTGCCACGCGCCTCTTCGGCATAGGAGGCGCGCTGCGCGCTCGCCTGGCGCAGGGCATCGTTGCGCATGTCGTGCGTGTCGAGGCGCGTGAGGCCGCGATTCACCCAGCTCACCACGAAGAGCGACTCGCCGTTGCGGGTGAAGACGGCGGCCCCCGGTCCGGCATCGGTCGGGAGGACATCGACGTGCAGGGAGTCCTCGCCGAACGCCACGCCATCGACCAACGCGAGCTGGCCGGCGGCCTGGTCCACCAGCACCACGGCGCCGTCCTTGTGGCGTGCGGCGGCCACGACCGAGGCCGGCGAGTCGAGGCTCGTGCCCGCCACGACGCGGTAGCCGGGACGCTTGATCGTCGCCGCGCTGTCGCAGTCGCGGCCGCAGCGCGCGTCGATCATGAGGACCCCGGTCGTGACCAGCGGGGTCGTATCGACCTCGAAGTCGACCGAGCTGCCGCCGTACGTCCCGCTCGTCACGATGCGCTTCGGATCCCGCGACCCGGTGCTGGCGAGCGCGTAGGGCACCATCATGCGCCCGTTCGACAGCGGTACCAGAGCCCGGGCCATGGACGGCGTGCGGTCCTTCTCCCCGCGCAGCGGGCGCTGTCGGACGATCTTCCCGGTGGCCGGCGAGAGCTCGGTCAGCTCGCGACCGCGGAGATGGGTGACGAAGATGCCCTTCCCTGCCGAGTCCACGGCGACCGCGAGCGGCGACGCCTCGACCCGGGTCGACCAGAGGGGCTCGCCGTCCTCCAGGTTGAAGGCATCCACGCGCGCCTCGGCGAAGCTCGCCACGAAGAGGGTCTTGCCATCGGGCGTGAGCGCCATGCCGCGCGGCGCGGCGCCGGTCGGGATCCAGTGCGTCACGCGCAAGCTCACCGGGTCGACGATGGCGACCTGGGACCCGCCGCGACACGCCACCGCGATCTGTCCATCGGGCAGCGTCAGGAGCTCCTCGGGCTGACCTTGGATCTTCACGTCGCCGAGTCGCTCGAGGGTGTCGGCATCGAAGACGACCACGCGATCGGTCTCGGCGTCGGGCACGGCGACCCGCGCTTCGTCGATGGTCAGGGCGATGCGCGAGCTCGTGAGCCACGGGCGCAGATCGCCATCGATGAGCTCGGTGGCCGGCACGGGCGTCTCTTCGTCGCGCCAGGAGCGGAGGTCGGCGACCTCCTCGGCCGTGGGCATGACGAAGGTCGACGAGAGCGGCGCGGGATCGACGCGCGCGAGCTCCGGCTCGACGGAGTCGAGGGGGACGGCGTCACAGCCGAGCGAGAACACCGAGACACCGAGCGCGAGACGACCGAGGAGACCGAACCGATGACGAAGGACCACGAGCCACCCCCGAGTGTGTGATGCGGCCGGCCGCGCACGGCTCTGCGGCGCGCCAGGAGGCGGGCGCTGTCGAGATCCGGCGTGGTCGGCACGAGGGTGGAAAAGTCGAGCGCGAGATATTCATCCGCCGATGCGAACGGTCTCGCGCGAGATCGCGCGGGTACGCGTCCTGCCCGACGATCGCTCGTCGGGCAGCCAGGATCCGGCAGGCCTTCGGCTCTCAGCGCCGCTTCAGCGTGGCGCGGAGGCCCGATCCGATCGGCGCGGGGCCCGGGCCGGGTGTAGCCGGTTCGCGATCCGCCCTGACGACCGGCAGGGCGCGCCCCCAGCGCCGGCCCTTCAAGACGACCTCGGGCCCGGTGCGTGACGGCGCCGGGACGGCCTTCGGGGTGCGCGGGCGAATTCCTGCCAGCCCCCATCCGATGCCCCGGGTCTCGGCGCGCAGCCCGGCCTCGACGCCCGGATCGGCATCATGCCAGGCCAGTCGCGCCTCGCCCGAGGGCGTGCCCCCGGGGATGACGAGGCTCGGCCCCTCGGTCGGGGGATCGGTCCGGAGATCGACCAGCGTCAGCCGCAGCTCTCCTTCGAGCGGCACGAGCCAGGCCGCGGTCACCGACGGTGTCGCGCCCGGATCCCAGCGCGTCTCGAAGGGGATCTGTCCGGCGCGGCAGAGCGGTGCCCAGCTCGGATAGGGGTAGTGGCTCGCGGGCTCGGTCACCGCGTCGACGGCATTCGCGGATACCACTCCACCGCACACGACGGCATCGAGGAAGTCGGCGAGGTGCGGAGCGCTCGCGGTCGTCGAGGTGTACGGCAGCGCGTAGCCTTCGGCGTTCAGCCCCTCCCACGTGCGCGTCGTGTAGCCGCGGAGAAACGGCGAGGTCGTCATGCGAGGACTCGAGAGCGCCGCCAGGAGTCCATCGACGTTCTCATCGGTCGAGAGGCGCCAGAGCATCGAGGCTACCTCGTTCTCGTCGATCATCTGCTCGAGCCCGCCGCCCGGCCAGGGACGGTTCCACGGCACCCCTGAGCTGAAGCGTCGGTCGTCGAGATCGACCCAGAGGAACGAGCCCCCTTGCTTGTCGTAGTAGAGCCCCTCGTTGCGCACGAGGGAGCTGAACCAGGTGGCGAAGCCCTCGGACCACGCAAGCCCGGGATGCGATGGGATACCCATCACGTGCGTGCCCCCCTCGTTGGGGGATGCGCCGTAGTTCTTCATGACCCAGTGGCCGAGCTCGTGAGCCAGGACTGCGCCACTCCAGTAGCCTTGATCGGCCCCACCCGGGAGCCAGACGTGGTTCAGGACGTCTGCGTTAGACGAAAAGCCCGACCACGGAACCTGCGCAAAACACGCGCCGCAGTTCCAGCTGACGCCCATACCGAGCCAGAAGGCCAACGAGGTCCCAGCCTTCCGGCCGTAGAACCCCTCCGCAAAGTCGTAGACGTACCTGAGATAGTCGAACGCGAACGCGGCGCCGCCACCTCCATCGAGCTGAATCACGACCCCGGCCTCGGACGGGATGCGCGTGGCCGTCCAGGACCAGAACCAGAGGCGTGCGTCCTCCGAAGGCACATCGATCGCATGCGAGCCAACACTGAGGCCGGGATCGAAGACGCCATAGATGAGGTCCCCATCGGCGGTCAGCCTGACCGGCGCGGCGAGAAGGAAGTCGTCATCGTCGGCCACGGCTGGGTCCACGATCTCGATGTTGAACGTGGCGGGATTCGCCATGGCCGTGGTGACGACGTCGAGGACGCGTCCGTTCGCGAAGGAGGCGACGACGAATCCGCGCGCCGGTTCGGGCTGAGGGGTCGGGTCCCAGTCGCTGAGATTCGGCCGCGCGAAAAGCATCTGGTACTGAAGATTGTTCGAGTATCGCACGGTCGCGAGATTGGGCCTGCAGCTCGCGTCGAGCGCGTTCTGCACGCAGCCGCGGGCACACGGCTCCTCGACCCAGCGCCCGCCGACGCACTCGGCCGCGCGGGTGCCGTGGCACTCGACCTGACCATCGACACACTGATCGACCGCCTGGCAGATCGCGCCCGCGACCGAATCGACACACCGCGTCCCCGCCACGCAAGGGAAGGTCTCGACCCGCGGCTCACCGTCGCCGGTCGGCGCCACGCACAGCTCGCGGAGCCCGTTCTGGCAACGCCCGCCCGGGGGTAGGCCGCGACATGGGTCGGCCGCGAGGTTCGTATCGGCTGGGGCCGTGTCCGGAATCCCGGTATCCTCGACGGTCGTGTCCGGTAGAGCGGTATCGATCGGTGGCCCGCCATCGGACCCGGAATTGTCACAAGCGAAGAGGGCGGCCGCCAACGCGGACGCGAGGAAAGGTCGGTGCATGGTGAGGCTCCTGCGCGAGAGCTGACGTGCCCCGCGCGGGCCCGCCCACGCAGCTTCCGTGCCACGGTCTCGCAGCGCGCCGAGTGCCTCGGCTGCCTATCCGCGAGCCGCGGTAGGTTCGGGCATCGCTCGGGTATCGGTGGCGAAAAACTGCCACGCGGCGACTTTTCGCCGCACACCCTCGCTCCGTCAGCGACCGTCGGGCAACTGACGCGTGCGCGGAGTCTCCCCCCGCTGGAGAGTCAAGGCGAATTCGTGCCCCGCTGGCTCGAGCGGGCGAGGCGATACTCGAAGGTCTTTCTCGGCAGCCCGACCAGCTCGGCCGCCCGCACCTTGCTGCCTTCTGCCTGCGTCAGCGCCGTCTCCAAGAGGCGGCGCTCCTCGTGGGCGAGGTGCGCGTCGAGATCGATGGGCAACATCGAGGCCAGGGCCACCGAGGTCTGCACTTCGTCGTCGCCATCCAGGCCGGCGATCGCTTCGCGCGCCACGGCCGATCGCTCGTCGCCCGCGTGCAGGGCCGCGGCCGCTCGCCACGCGGCGCGGTGGAGGTCGCGGAGGTTGCCAGGCAAGCGATGCTCGCCAAGCACATCCAGGACCTTGCGGTCGTTGGCGAGGGCCGAGAGTCCGTCCGCGAAGGCCGTCGGCTCGTCGCCCTCGACCAGGGTCTGGATCTGGCGACCGATGCGCCGCAGGGACGCCCCCCATAGGGCGGGCAGGTCGGGGCGGCGCTCGCGCAGTGGCGGCAGGCGCAGGACAAGGGTCGCCACACGATCGAGGAAGTCCGCGTCGAGGTCGCGGTCGCGAATGTCCTCGAGGCGTCGATTGGTCGCCGCCAGCAACCGAAAGCGCGCCTGCCGCGTCTCGCTGTCGCCGAGGCGCTGGAAGCCGCGCCCCTCGACCGCCGCCATCAAGAGTCGCTGCGTCTGGCGGTCGAGGTCGGCGATCTCGTCGAGGAACAGGGTGTCGCCGTTGGACTGCTCGAGGAGCCCGGCCCGGTCCTTGTCGGCCCCGGTGAAGGCGCCTCTCGAGTGGCCGAAGAGCTCGGATCGCGCGAGGTCGGGGTTCGCGCGGAACTGGCCGCAGACGACGACCGGCCACACCTTGGAGTCGCCCCGCTTGTACGGGCTCAGAGCGCGGATGACGTGGGCCAGCGTGGTCTTGCCGGTGCCGCGCTCGCCCAGCAGGAGCAGCGGCACGGGCAACGGCGCCCAGCGCTCGACCTGGGCCAGGACCCGCTTGGCGCTCGGACTCTCGACGCGCGATGGATCCCAGAGGACCTCGTCGTCCTCTTCGCTCGGGTCGGGACGCGGGGCCTCGTGGATGAGGCGGCTCCAGGTCTGGTCCTTGGCGTTGACGACCGTGTAGGGCTTCTCGTCGTCCTTGCGGAAGCGCTCTTCGCTGGTTTGCAGGAGGCGGATCCGCGGCACGAAGGCGCCCGCGCCGAGCATGAACCACACGGCGTGCATCGCCTTGGTGCCGGGCGAGAGGTGGATGTTCAGCCGGGCGTTGGGGTGCGCGTCGTGGACCTCGCGCAGGACGCGCTTGGCGAACTCCAGGATCTTGCCGTGCTCGGTCGGCGGACCCTTGAACTTCCACGGGCAGAGGTGGACCTCGGGGCGGAGCTCGTCGGGCAAACGACTCAAGCGCTCGCGTGTCTTTTCGAGCGCGCGCTGCTCGTCCTCCTCGCCCGGCCAGCGATGACACAAATAGAGGTCGGTGATCTTGCCGTAGAGGTCGCTCTTCGGGTTCGCGAGCACCGTCAAGAGTGGCTCGGCGGCGTGTCCGATGCTGACCCAGGTGACCAGGATGTCGGAGGACGCCTTGCGCATCTCGGTGGCTCCCGCTCGCGTGGCCCCTTGCGGACCCAGCGCGCCGGCGTTCGCGGCGCGTGGACGGCTCGGCGAGCCGGCATTGGTAGATTCCTCATTCATAACGCAAGTCCCTCACGCGTGTCGCGCGGCAAGCCGGATGAGCATCGCCCCGCGACGGGGCACCCGGTGCGCCTCCGCAAGCACGAGCAGTGCCAAGCCCCTCACCGGACCAACGCGCAGAGCACGGCTGCACCGCGAGCCTCCACGTGGCTCACGCCTGCGGCGAAAAGTTGCCACGCGGCGAAATCTTGCCATCGAGAGTCTCGGTCACTGCCGGCAGTCGTCGACTCTCGGCGCGCAGCGAAGGAGACATGCCTCGGCATCGGCCTCGAGGGGGTCGGCATCCGGGTGGCAGTCCGCGATGCACGACGCGAAGCAGGCCTCCCCGGCAAGCTCGGTATGGGGCTCGTCACGTCCGCCCACGAGCGCCCCCCAATAGCCGGCGCGCTCCCGATCCGCCCCCTCGTGGCGCCACAGCCCGAGGACGTGATCGCCGTGACGCGTCAAGCGCATCGCGATGTCGGCCGTGATCGTCGCCTCGGGCGCTTTGCGGAGCCGCGCGAGGAAGGATAGCGACGCGCCGCGAGGCGAGGCCGTGCCCACGACCAGGTCGCTCAGGACCGGCCCGTACTCCTTCCCTTTCATCGAGTAGGCGCGCTTGACCAGCGGCCCGCCGAGCGAACAGGGGTCATGCTCCGAGAGCTGGAGGAGGTAGTGTCCACGGACACCGATTCCCTCCTCTTTGCCCGCGCGCCCCCCGAGGATAATCGTGTCGAACGTCCAGGTTCCGCCGAGCGACGGGACGCCCGTGCACGCCCGCCCCGCGGATG
>JAEUKJ010000346.1 GCA_016792665.1 Deltaproteobacteria bacterium
ACGCGCACAAGGTGTCGGCGCCCTTTTCATTTGGAGTTGCCCGATGCGCCAGCAAGAGAACCGCACCTTCTTTGGTCGCACCTCGACCTACACCGGCCCGGTGCCGGCCGAGCCGATCGCGGTCGAGAGCGCCAACAGCCGCCTCGCCTTCCTGCGCCGCGTCTACGGCTGGATGTTCGCGGGCATCGTCGCGACGGTCTTCGGGGCCGGCATCGCGGTGAAGGCCGGCTGGGCCGAGGGCATGCTCACGATGGGGTGGCTGCCGCGGATTCTGTTGCTGGTCGCCTGGATCGGCGGGGCCTACGCGGTCGAGAAGGTGCGCCACACGCCGACCTGGAACGTGGTCGCCTTCGCGCTGTACGGGGCCTTCACCGGCGTCGTCATCTCGACCCTCATCCTCGTGGCGATGATGATCGCCAAGGCCAATGGCGAGCACGCGGGCAGCTACCTCCTCCAGGCCGGGGGCCTCACGCTCCTGGCGTTCGGCGGTATCTCGACCTACGCGTTCTTCACCAAGCGCGACTTCAGCTTCCTCCGCGGCTTCCTCTTCGTGGGGACGTTGGTCCTCCTCGGGGCGCTGCTCATCGGGATCTTCGTCGAGTCGACGGCACTGCAGATCGCCATCTCGGCGGCCGGCGTGCTGCTCTTCTCGGGCTATGTCCTCTATGACACCCAGCAGGTCCTGCGCACCTATCCCGACGGCGAGCACGTCGCGGGCGCGATGACGCTGTTCCTCGATTTCGTCATGCTGTTCGTCTACATCCTGCGCTTCGTGCTGATGATCGCGGGCGGCGGGCGTCGCGACTGATGACCTCGTGGGGCGCCCGGCCTCGAGCGCGCTTTGGTGTCAGGCTGGGCGGC
The DNA here is from genome assembly GCA_016792665.1 of Deltaproteobacteria bacterium. Classification (GTDB taxonomy): domain Bacteria; phylum Myxococcota_A; class UBA9042; order PHBI01; family PHBI01; genus WYBB01. Next base: position 862 of record JAEUKJ010000346.1, read on the forward strand.
CGCGGTAGAGGCGGTCGATGCGCTTGCGGTGTTCGCGCAGCGGGGCGTCGAAGCGGCCGAGCCGTGTGCCGCGGAGGTCGGGGCTCGGGTCGGCGAGGCGTTCGACCTGGCGCTGATCGAGGCGGACCTCGCGGTCGACGATGCCGCGCAGGATCTGCTGCACGAGGGCGTCGACGCCCGGGAGGCGAGACGGCGCGCGGTTCGAGAAGAGGACGGTCACGAGCCGGGTCTCGTCGCGATCGATGGGCACGAAGAACACCCCGAGGTGGACGGCGTCGGCGATGGGCGCGCCGGTCTCGGGGTGTTCCCAGCCCTGGTCGTAGACGATGTGGACCGGCGAGAAGTGGACGACCCAGTCGTCGATGAAGGTGTCGCCGCCGCGCACGCCGAAGAGACGTGAGACGAGGGCGGGGATGGGCTTCTGGGGGCCGCGGTTCTGGACGCGCACGGTGGTGTCGTCGGCGGACCAGCGCACGTCCAGCGTCGCGAGCGCGTCTTCGCGATAGCCGAACAGGGCGTGCGTCGTCGGCGTGTGCTCGACCTCGCAGAAGTTGTCGACGAGCGGCTCGAGCGGGGCGGCGACGTCGTGGACGAGGGTGCCGATGTGGCGGAAGCCGGGGCGGCCGAGGGTCGGTAGCGGCGGGGCTTTGTGTGTGGGGCTGGCGTCGGGCGTGAGGTCGTGTAGTGCCTGGGCGCCGAGGTCGAGGCGCACCCAGATGGCGTCCCAGGCGAGGGCGACCTGCCAAGAGCGACAGGCGGCGCGGACGGTCGGGGTGCCGGGGCTCTCCCCGAGGCCGGCCTTGTCGAAGCGGAAGCCGTGGTAGGGGCAGACCAGGCGATCGGCGACGACCCGCCCATCCGAGAGGCGCGCGCGGCGGTGGGGGCAGGTGTCGTCGAGGGCGCCGAGGCCGGTCGAGGTGCGGAAGACGACGAGGTCCTGACCATGCAGGGTCACGCGCTTGGGGCGTGAGCCGAGGTCTCGGTCGAGGAGGATCGGGTGCCAGTGGCCGAGCTCGAAGGGCGGGGTCATCGCACGAGCCTCAGCGCCGAGAGCGCCTTTCGCGCGAGGCCGGGCTTGAGGGCGCGTGGGTCGGCGGACGCTGCGGGGCGCTGCTTGGCGAGGGCGTCGGCGATGCGCTGGGCTTCGAGGGCGATCTCGCGGAGGTTGCCGGTCGTCGGGTTGCGGTAGCCGAGGAAGTAGAGGCCGGGGGCGGCTTCGCGTCCGTGGGCGCGGGGCAGACCGCGTTCGTCGAGGCAGTCGGCGTCCAGCCAGCCGAGGCCGGCGCGGTAGCCGGTGGCCAGGATGAGGGCGTCGAAGGTGCGCTGGCGGCCGTCGACGAAGGTCACGGTCGCGCCGTCGAGCTCGGCGAGGCCGGGGACGACAGTGATGGCGCCCTGCTTGATGAGGGCGACAGTGCCGATGTCGACGAGCGGGACGCGGCCGGTGGTCTCGAGGAGCTCGAGGGGGCCGACCGGTGGGCGCACGATGCCCCAGGGCGAGAGGTCGCCGATGACGAGGTCGCGGAGCGGCTCGGAGAGCTTGTCGGCGAGGCGCACGGGCAGGTGCGAGAGGGCGAGGGTGAAGTGCTGGGCGGGGAGTCCGAAGGCGTCGCGCGGGGCGACGTGGAGGGGGCCGCGGATGGCGATGGCGACCTCGGCCTTCGACTCCCAGAGGTCGACGGCGATCTCGGCGCCCGAGTTGCCGGCGCCGACGACGAGCACGCGCAGGCCCGCCAGATCACGTCCATTCTTGTATTCGGATGAATGGATGATGCGGCCTGGGAAGGTGTCGAGCCCCGGCCAGGTGGGGCGCGTGGGGGCGGCGTTGTAGCCGCTCGCGACGACGAGGTTGCGGGCGTTCCAGGCCTCGCCGGCGGCGGTGACGTGCCAGCGACCATCCGGGGCGCGGGTGGCGCGGGTGACCTCGACCCCGAGGCGCGGCTCGATGCCGAGGGCGCGCTGGTAGTTGTCGAGGTAGGCGACGACCTCGTCGCGCGACGGGTAGGTCGGGTAGTCGGGCGGCATCGGGAGATGCGGCAGGGACGACAGCGCGCGGGCGGTGTGGAGGTGGAGGCGGTCGTAGTGCTTGCGCCAGCTCGCCCCGACCGACGCCTCGCGCTCGAGGAGGGTGAAGGAGAGGCCGGCCTGGGTGAGGCAGCCGGCGACGGCGAGGCCGGAGGGGCCTGCGCCGACGATGACGGTGTCGACGTCGAGAGCGCTCATGGGTTGGAGGTCTCGGTGGGTGCGGGGCTCGGGCGGCGGGCGATGACGGCGCGCGCGAGGAAGTGGGTGCGGTCGCTGACGAGCTCGAAGCCCGCGTCGCGCACGAGCTCGGGCAGGGGGAGCTGGCTGTACCCCTTGTAGTAGGGCTCGTGGTAGAGGCGCGGGAAGTTGCCGAGGAAGAAGGCGAGCTCGGGGGAGTCGTCGAGCTGGGTCGAGTCGAGGATCGCCAGGAGGCCGCCGGGGCGGAGCACGCGCAGGCACTCGGCGAGTACGTTGCGTCGCGCGTCCGAGGGCAGCTCGTGGAAGAGGAAGACCGAGGTCACGGCGTCGAAAGAGGCGTCGGCAAGGGGCATGGCCTCGGCGTTGGCGGCGACCAGCGACAGGTCGGGCACGTGGGCGAGGCGGTCGCGGGCGAACTTGAGGTAGGGGGCCGAGAGGTCGAGGCCGGTGAGGCGGGCGTGGGGCAGGGTGGTGTGGAGCTGGTCGAGGAAGCGGCCGGTGCCGCACGCGACGTCGAGGAGGCGGGGGGCGGCGAGGGGGCGGAGGGCGGTGGCGAGGTCGGGGAGGATCATGCGGCGCATGACGTCGGCGGTGCCGCCGAAGAGGAGCTCGACGCCGGGGTCGTACATGCGGGCCGAGCGCTCGGAGAACCAGCCGTCGGACTGCCAGTGGAAGGTGCGTCGGTAGTAGCCCGGGAAGTGCGGGTCCTGGGACGCGGGCGGGAGGTCGTCGTAGCCCTGGCGGCGGGCGCGGAGGATGACGCGCGGGACCTCGAGGAAGCCGCCGGGCAGGACCTTCAGCGTGTCGCGGAGGCCGGTGCGCCAGAGGAGACGCTCGGGGTAGAGGCCGGCTCTGACGTTGGCGAGGTCCTGGTCGATGAGGGCCTTGAAGCGGCGCTGGAGGGCCTCGCGGGCGGCCGGCGAGGGCAGCGGCCCGGGGCTCACGAGCTGGTGGAAGATGCGCATGAAGACGCCGGCCACGACGGCGTGGGCGGTCTTCTGCACGCGATACGAGGTCTCGACGAGCTGGGCGACCACGTTGCCTCCGGAGGGAGTGAGCTGAACGACGCGGAGCGACCTCAGTATGCGACCCCGAGCCCGATCGTCACAAGCCGACCCCGCG
>JAEUKJ010000373.1 GCA_016792665.1 Deltaproteobacteria bacterium
AGGGCGCGCTCGACCCGGACCTCGGCCGCGGCATAGGTCCAGGTGGCGGTGAGGTGGTGCGGGCCGACGACGCGCTCGAGGAAGGTCGGGAGGGCCTCGTCGCTGGCGGGAGCGACGCCACCGGTGGGCACCGGGGCGCACCAGGCGTCGAGCGGCGCGGGCAGGACGAGCGGCGCGGCGGGCGCCGGGTCCGGAGTTTCGAACCCGCAGGCGGCCGGCGCGGCGGCGAGTGCGAGCCCGCCGAGCACGGTAAGCGTCCGGAGTTGCGAGCTGATCTTGCGCATGGTGAATCCTGGGAAAGGCCGGGCGGTGGCGGAGAGCCTGCGCCAGGCGTGGGGCTGGAGCAAGGGACGGGCCAGCGCGATGGGGGCGGCGAGGCGGGCGCGGAGGCGGGCGCAGGTGACGCGGGACCGCATGGTGGGCGGGTGTGCGCGGGTGAGGACGGCAGCCAGTGCACAGTAAGGAAGGGTTGCGTCAGGTGCGCGGATGTAAGGTGGTTTTACAGGACCGAGGACGGCGAGGAATGGCGGCCTCGAAGCGTGAGTTTCGGCCCGGGTACGATGCGCGGGGCGCAAGGAGACCACCGTGAAGGGTCAAAGCTGCTGGAAGGACCACGACCACTGGAGCTGCCTCGGGCACGTGCCGCCGATCACGCTGCCGGCGAGCTCACACCGATGCTGGATGGCGGGCTGTTCGAAGCGACCGGACGAAGCCCTCCGACCGGAGTACGTCGAGCCGGCGCCGATCGCGATCGTCTCGATCTCGAGCGGCGAGCGGTGCGCCTACCCCGAGTGCAGCAACATCGCGCGCGACGGGTCGAAGTACTGCAGCCGCCAGTGCAGCAATCGCAACGCGCGGAAGCGGCACAAGGACCGGCACGCGGCCTGACCTGGGCGCACGGGCTGCTTCCGGCGCGCCGCGAGGTGACGGGCTGGATCTCTCGCGTTATCTTCCTCGCCGGTTCATCTGGTGAAGGCCTCTCGGGCTGGTGAGGAGGGTGCGATGGCGGTGCTCGTGCGCGGCGGGACGGTGGTGACGGCGGACGGTGAGACGCGGGCCGACGTGCTCTGCGAGGGCGAGACGATCCTCGCGGTGGCCAGCGACATCGACGCGCCGGGGGCGCAGATCGTGGACGCCGGTGGGTGCTACGTGATGCCGGGCGGCATCGACCCGCACACCCACATGGAGCTGCCCTTCATGGGCACGACGGCGAGCGAGGACTTCTACACCGGCACCTGCGCGGCGATGGCCGGGGGCACGACGACGATCATCGACTTCGTCATCCCCGACCCGAAAGAGCGCATCCTCGACGCCTATATCAAGTGGCGCGGCTGGGCCGAGAAGGCGGCCGGCGACTACTCGTTCCACGTCGCGATCACGTGGTGGGACGAGACGGTGCAGCGCGACATGGGGACCCTGGTCGAGCGCCATGGGGTCAACAGCTTCAAGCACTTCATGGCCTACAAGAACGCCATCATGTGCGACGACGAGACGCTGGTGCGGAGCTTCCGCCGCTGTCGCGAGCTGGGTGCTCTGTGCACGGTCCACGCGGAGAACGGCGAGCTGGTCTTCCAGCTCCAGGCGGACACGTTCGGGGCGGGGATCGCCGGGCCGGAGGGGCACCCGCTGTCGCGTCCGCCCGAGGTCGAGGGTGAGGCGGCCAATCGCGCCATCCGCATCGCCGAGGTGCTGGGGGTGCCGCTGTATGTCGTGCACACGTCGTGTGTGGATGCGCTGGAGGCGATCACGCGGGCGCGCCTCGAGGGGCAGCGGGTCTTCGGCGAGGTCCTGGCTGGCCACCTGCTGGTGGATGACTCGGTCTATCGGAACCAGGACTGGCGCTTCGCGGCGCACCACGTGATGAGCCCGCCGTTCCGCTCGAAGGAGCATCAGGACGCGCTGTGGCGCGGGCTGCAGGCGGGGATGCTGCAGACGACCGCGACCGACCACTGCTGCTTCAAGACGGCGCAGAAGGCGATGGGCAAGGACGACTTCCGGAAGATCCCGAACGGCACGGCCGGCGTGGAAGATCGGATGGCCGTCCTCTGGACCCACGGGGTCGGCAAGGGGCGCCTCACGCCGAGCGAGTTCGTGCGCGTGACGTCGACCAATGCGGCCCAGATCTTCAACATCTACCCGAGGAAGGGCGCCATCGCGGTCGGCGCCGATGCCGATCTCGTCGTGTGGGACCCCGGCGCGACCAAGGTCATCCGGGCGGAGACCCATCACCAGAACATCGACTTCAACATCTTCGAGGGGATGGAGGTCACGGGGCTGCCGGTGACGACGCTGTCGCGCGGCGAGGTGGTCTGGGACAAGGGGCAGATCACGGCCGAGCGCGGGCGCGGCAAGCACATCGAGCGCGCGCCGTTCCCGGCATACTGGGGTGCGCAGCTCACGAAGAACCGGCTCGCGACTCCGACCAAGGTCACGCGCTGAGCGACCGAAGCGCGCGACGACTGGCGCGCGGGCGCGCATCATGAGATTCAACCCATCTCAGCGTGGGTCGCGCGCTCGGGTGAGTCGCTGGCCGCGCGCACGGGAGGGCGTGATGCGAAGCGTTTTCGGTGTGGTGGGATGGGCGGTCGGGGTCCTGGCGATCGGAGTCGGGGCGTGTGACGACCACGAGCACGAGCACGAAGGTGAGGCGACGGGCGCGCTCTGCCCGAGCGAAAACACGCTGAGTTACGCCAACTTCGGGCAGACCTTCATGGCCGATTACTGCGTCGACTGCCACAGCTCGACGGCGACGGGCAGCGCGCGGCGTGATGCGCCGGTCGGGATCGACTTCGACACGATCGCGGGGATCCGCCTCCACGCCACCCACATCGACGAGCACGCCGCGGCGGGACCGAACGCGACCAACGACGAGATGCCCGAGGACGACCCGAAGCCGACGCTCGAGGAGCGGACGAAGCTGGGTCAGTGGCTCGCGTGCGGCGCGCCCTGAGCGAGCGCATTCGGGGACGATCGGTTGCCTGATCGACGCGAAGGCCGGGTGCAGCCAAGCTGCCCGACGGACTGATCGACGCCGTGGGTGCGCATGAAAAAGGCCGCCTTGCGGCGGCCTGAAGGGCGAGCGACGTGGGTCGCAGGGGCGGCCTTCACGTAGAGGGCGGCCCGCGACGATCAGTCCTCGTCGGCACCCGGGTCTTCCTCGAACTCTTCCTCTTCGACGTCGTCGTCGTCGTCGTCATCGAGGTCGTCCTCGTCGTCGAGGTCGTCGTCGTCGTCCTCGAACTCTTCGTCGTCCTCGAACTCGTCCTCTTCGTCGTCGAGCTCGTCCTCGTCATCGAGGTCGTCTTCGTCGTCGAGGTCGTCCTCGTCCTCGTCCTCATCCTCGTCTTCGTCGTCGAGGTCGTCCTCGTCCTCCTCCTCTTCGACGTCGTCGTCGTCGCGGCCGAAGAGGTACACGTCGAGAAGTTCCGGGGAGGTTTCGATGAGCAGCATGGCCTTCTCTCTCGATTGCGCGAAGGTCGCTCGGTGGAGCCCTCGCCGTGGGAAGTTCGCTCGTATCTTGAAGCGCGTGAGGCAATCGCGCAAGGGTTGCGAGGGGCGTCACGCGATCGTTACGCACCACGCTGAGGCGCGGTTCCTGCCCTCTCGCAAGAGCGGTGTCAAGCCCCCATCCGGTCATTGGCGGAGGGCCACATGAGTGGGCGCCGGATGGTCATGGGGTCGGTTCGAGGTGGGTCGCGGCGACGAAGAGATCGGCGAACAGCGTGTCGATCGCAAAGGGCACGCGCGCGATGAGGGCGTCGGCCCCGCGGATGAGAGCCAGGGCGCGGCGGACCATGGCGCGGAGGTAGGTCGCGACGGGACGGCCGTCGTGCAGTCCGAGGAAGGCGACGAGCTGATCGAGGAAGGCGGCGACGAGCTGCGGGGCGATGTCGCAGGCGGCGATGAGATCGCGGGCGGAGATGGGGCGCGTCAGGTCGCGCCAGATGTCCCAGCGCGCGAGGCCGTAGTTCGGGCCGCGATCGGGCAGGTTCTCGAGGGCGTCGATGACGAAGCGCGCCTCGACCGTGCTGAGCCCGTCGAGGAGGCTCGGGAGGATCTCGGCGGGTGCGGGATCGGAGGGAGCGAGGGCCTCGAGGGGGTGAACGTACCAGGCGGCGAGGGCGTGGAGGAGGTGGGCGGGGTCGTCGCGGCGGACGGCGAGGTAGGACCACCACGCGTGCCTGAGCTGGCGGATCGCGGCGAGGTCCGCAGTGGGCGCCGCGGGCTCGGGTGAGAGTGCGAAGGGAGCGCGCTCGTCGCGGACGGGCGCGAAGGGGAAGGCGCGCGCGGTGACCTCGACGAAGGCGAAGGGGGCCGGATCGCGCACGAGCAGCTTGGCGGCGGTGGGGCACGCGAGGAGGAAGACCGCCTCGATGGTGTCCTCGGGGTGAGCGGGCGACGACTCGTGAGCGGACGGCGCGTCGGGCGAGGCCGATGCGACAGGGGCTGCGGAGGGGTCGTCGAGGACGCGGGCGACCCAGCGCGGGTAGTTGCGGCAGGCGGGGGCGAGGGCCTCGATGCCGGCTTCGTGATGCAGGTGGCAGGCGGGCTCGGGGCCGAGCTCGCCTGAGCGCGCGAGGTGGACGCAGTCGTGGTCGACCTGCTTGAAGGCGCGGACGCCCTGGACCTCGTCGAAGCCGGCGTGCAGGATCGGCAGGCGTGCACGGCCGAGCTCGGTGCGGGCGAGCAGGGCCGCGATGCGGGCTTCCTCGTCGGGGTCGCAGGGGGCGCGGATGGGGTCCTTGCAACAGACGAGGCTGCGCTCGCATTGGTAGGCCACGAAGGGGCGCGGGATCTGGATACCCATGGAGCGACGGTGGCCGCTTCCCGGGGCGGGGTCAATGGGGCGCGGCGGCGCGTGGTTGACCTCGGGTGCGCATTGGTCGAGATTGCGCGCGGAGGTCAGATGGCGCTCGACGAGCTCTTGCAGGGGTTTCCGGTCGTGGTGACGGTGCCGGTCGCCTGGGGGGACATGGACGCCTTCCAGCACGTCAACAACACCCGGTTTTTCAGGTACTTCGAGGACGCGCGCATCGCCTACTTCGAGCGTACCGGGGTGACCGATCTGTCGGGCACGAGCGGCATCGGCCCGATTCTGGCGCACACCGCGGCGCGGTTCAGGGCACCGATCACCTACCCGGACGACATCCAGGTCGGGGCGCGGGTCCTGGGGGTCGGCCAGCACTCGTTCAAGATGGAGTACAAGGTCGTCTCGGTCGCGATGCACAAGGTCGCGGCGACGGGCACGGCGGTGATCGTGGCCTACGACTACGTCGAGGGGCGAAAGAGCCTCCTGCCGGACGCATGGCGGCGCGCGCTGGGGCGCGTCGAGAACTGCGACTTCGCACCCGTGGGCGACGAGGAGCTCGACAAGACCTGAGCGGGCGCGGGAGCTCGGGACGGCGCGCGGGCGACGGGTCAGAGTCCGAGGTGGCGTGTGAAGGCGCGGCGATCGAGGACCGTGCCGGGACCGCGGGTCGGGTCGGCGTCGCGGAAGAGGTCGAGGTTCATCGAGACACCGTCGACAGGGCCCGGTGGGTCCAGGGCGGTGGCGGCTTGCGCCAGCCGTGGCGCGTGCGCATGTGCGAGCGGTCGGTTGCG
>JAEUKJ010000366.1 GCA_016792665.1 Deltaproteobacteria bacterium
GGCCCAGGCCTTCTACGCCGCGCGCTGTTCGACCTGTCACGGCGAGACCGGGCGCGGCGACGGGCCCGCGGCCAAGGGTATGCTGCCGCGTCCCACCGATCTCCACGACCGCAACTGGCAGGCCCAGATCTCCGACGACGAGCTGAAGAAGGTCCTCCTGGAAGGCGGCCCCGCGCTCGGCAAGGCCGGCACCATGCCGCCGAGCATCGACCTCGACGAGCGCCCCGACCTCCATCACGCGCTCGTGCACCTCGTGCGAAAGATGGAGGACCCGGCCCCCGAGTCCGCCCCGGGCTTCCCGAACGTCGCACCCGCGCCGCGCCACCCGCTGCCCTGAGAGGGCCCGCGTGACCGATGGCCTCTTCATCATCGCGAGCGGGGTCTTCCTGCTCTTGTGGTTGAGGGGGCCGCTGCGGCGTGCCAAGTCGGGCGACGAGGCGGCCATCGCGTGGAGGAAGAAGTGGGGTCGCATCATCCTCGGGGCCGGCGTGATGCTGGTCCTGGTGGGCGGCTACTTCGCGTTCTTCGGCCCGCGCGGGGTGGTGACGCGCGTGCGTGGGGACGATGCGTGGGCGGTCGCGGCGCGGGGCGGCGTGGCGCGCGTGGGGCAACAGCTCGAGCTGCCGATGGGGGCCGAGTGGCGGGCGATCGACGCGGGTGACAAGGCCGACCTGGCGCTGGCTCATGCGGCGACGGGGGCGGTCGCGACCTGGCGCGTGCAGACCTGCGCGAAGTCGAAGACGCTGGCCGAGCTGTTCGAGACGCAGCTCGCGGCACAAGGGATCAGCGGGGCCTCGCATGGCCCCGAGCACGGGGCCGAGGTGCTGCGCGAGGTCACGACGGTCGCGACGCATCCGGCCGAGAAGGCGCGCATCACGATGCCGCCCGCCGCGAACGGGGCACCGGCGGTGACGGCGATCGAGGTTTTCCTGCGCATCGAGGACCGCTGCGTCTTGATCGTGTGCGCGGGCAAGGGGCCGGCCAAGGACGCGTGCGACACGCTGCTGGCGAGGGTGGTGAAGCCGGCCGCGGAACCCTGAGGCGGCGACGCGTTCCCGCTACGGGTTTGCTACCGCCTCGCGCGAGCGCTATCACTGCGCGCATGGCGTTACGTGAAGTCCGTTGGATGAAGTTCGCGCTGGGGCTGGCGCTCGTGGTCGGCCTCGGCGGTGGCGCGGGTTCGTGGTCGGCGTGCGACGACGCAGACACTGCGTCCGACGTGAAGGTGCCGGCCCCGATCGTCGTGATCGTGCCCCAGGTCGCGACCGGGACCAGCGCGTCCGAGGTCGAGGCGCGCGACGATGCCGTCGCCGTGCTGGTGCGCGATCTCACGGCGATGGGGCACCCACCGAAGGTCATCACCGCCGCGTCCCAGGGCGAGATCGACGCCGTCGCAGAACTGCGACCGGGCCTGGTCCTCGTCATCGACGCCGACCAGCTCGGTGCCGTCGACCCCATCGCGAGCGACGCGTCGGTCTTGCCCGATCCGCGCTTCGACGATCGGTTTGCGCTCATCGCCACCAAGACCGACGGCGCGGCGAACGCCCTCGACGGCGCGCCCGCGATCTGCCGCGTGGACCTCTTCGCGCGCACCCGCCTTGGTCGATTCTATAGTGTCTACGAGGTCTTGCGACGTCTCGGTGCGCGCTATTTCCACCCCGAGGACAGCTTCCTCCCGGTGGTGCCTGCGACCGAGGTCCTCGCACGTGTGACCCAACCGACCGTGCTCGGGCCCGGGCCGGTCTACGCCCCCGACTTCGGGCACCGCTCGTGGACCTTCCATGGTGCTCATCCGCTCGAGCACCTCGAGGCCTTCTCGGACGCGCGCCATCCGATCGACGAGGCCGTCCGCGTCAACGACTGGATCATCGCCAACCGCGGCGACCTCTCGCGCGGGGCCGGTCGCGGTGTCGCGCCCGACGAGGCCGCGACCCAGCGCCAGGCCGAGCTCGAGGCCCTGCGCATCCGCCGCGGGCTGCGCAAGTCGGCGGGCATCACGCTGCACAACCAGCAGCAGGGGGCCTCGGCCGATATCGACCCGACCTCCGCCGTGCCGATCGCCGACCAGATCATCGCCGCGGTCGCGCGGGCGGTCACCGGGGTGCCCGATGCCTACGCCTTCGGGATCCACTTCGGCCCGACCGAGCTCACGACGACGCCCGACCGCGAGACCATCGACTGGCTCGACAAGGCAGGCAAGGCCGCCCTCGACCGCGGCCTGCCCGTCGAGGTCAACGACCACACGAGCGGCTCCCAGCCGGTCGATCACTACGACGACCTGGGCTGCCCGCCGGGCACGAACGACCGCGGCGTGGCCGACTACTATGACCTCGCCTTCCACACCGATCCCCGCATGGGCGTCCGCGTGCACACGGTCATGTTCTATCCCCTCGAGGGTCCGGCGAACGTCTACGGCCAGAAGAGCTTCGCCCACAAGCTGTGCCTCATGCAGAAGGCGTCGGCGGCGAAGCGACCGCTCGTGTATTTCCCCGAGAGTGCCTATTGGCTGTCCTGGGACAATGCCATTCCCGTCTATTTGCCACTTTATTTGTGGGCACGTGGGCGCGACATGCAGCTCATCCAGCCGCTGCTCGCCAAGAACGGCGGCACGCTGCGCGACCACCGCCTCTTCAACAGCGGCCAGGAGTGGGGCTATTGGCAGGCCGACTACGCGGTCGGGCTGTGGCACTGGAAGTCCGACCTGACGATGGACGACGTGCTCGGCGAGCTGGCCGATCCCCTCTGCCGCGCGTCCGAGTTTCGAGGCTGCGACGCGCGCACGACCTACATCGCGGTGCTGAAGGACGTGATGGAGCGACAGCGCCAGGCCTTCCTGGAGGCCGTCGACTTCCGTGGGCGGCCCGGTGGGCTCTATGTCTACTTCGCGGGCGAGGACCCGGCCGACGAGATCGGCGCGCGCTCGGGGCTCGAGTTCCGGCCCGTGCGCATCCCGTTCCGCGACCTCGCCGGCATGTTCGAGTCCGAGCGCCAGGCCTTCGAGGGGCGGGACCTCGCGTGGCTCGACCAACTCGCGCTGGACTTCCAAGCGCAGCACGACCGCCTTGCGCGCGTGCGGGGCAACGTGCCCGCCGACGCGCTGCGCTTCCTGGACGAGGTGTTGGACGGCCTGGAGATCGACGCGCTGCGCGCCCAGCACACCGCGGCCCTCTATCGCGTCGCGCTGGCGCTGAGCGATCACGCGCCCGAGAGCCCCGAGGTCGCGGCCCCGTTGGTCGCCGCGCGTGAGGCCCTTGCCGCCGCGCGCGTCGTCATCGCGCGGCGCGAGGCGAGCTACCGGTACCCGGCCGCGCAGATGTACGGCGGCGGCCTCACCGCCGAGACCGCGGTCCCCAACGGCACGACCTACCCGTTTCGCGTGCACACCAAGACCCACCTCCTGAGCTACTGGACCCACCGGCAGGAGCAGGTCGAGGACCTCGTCGCCGGCAAGACCCCTCGCACCGACGCCCTCCTCTTGAGCCCGGTCTTCGCCGACCCGAGCGCGCCGGTGGCCGTGACCTGGCCGGGCTTCGACGGGCTCAGCGGCAGCCTCGACCGCGGCGACGGCGCGACGCTGAGCGTCGACACGCCGCAGTTCAGCTACGCGAGCCCGGGGATCTATCGTGTCGGAGGCACGCTGCAGGCGGCCGGCGAGCCCATCGACTACAGCGGAGCCCTGGTGCGCACGAGGGCCCGCGCCAAGGTCGCGAGCGGTGCCTTCGAGCTGGTCGAGCCCGAGGCCGAGCTCGCGCGCACGGTCTTGAAGTCGCTCTTGCCGCCGCTCCAGATCGCCCTCGAGGGTTCGCGTGTCGCGCTCTTGCCCGAGCCCTCGGGCTTCATCGGCGAGGCGCCGTTCTCCGAGGTCACGGTCGCCGAGCTCACCGAGGAGAACTCGGGCTTCGCCTCGCAGCCGGTGGCCTTCGCGCTGCCGATCCCCGACCCCTCGACCGGTCTGGTCTCGGTGCGCGTGCGCGTGAGCGACGCGGTGCTGTCGGGGACGAGCCGCGACCTGAGCGCGTTGGCCGCGAGCGGCGGGGTGCTCACGCTGAGCGGCGCGCTCTCGGTGAGCGACCTCGTGTCGGCCCTGGTCGAGCTCGCGGGCTTCGAGCGGGTCGGCGCCACCACCACACTCGCCGGCATCCTCGGCTTCGACCCGAGCGACCCGCCCGAGACCGTGCCTTTTCGCGCGTCGCTCACCCTGAGCCCGCCGAGCAACGGCGGCCTCTG
>JAEUKJ010000375.1 GCA_016792665.1 Deltaproteobacteria bacterium
ATCACCCCGTCGGGCGCGAGCCCCGCACCGACCGCCTTCACCTGGGCGGTCGCCTTCGAGAGCGCCTGTCGCGAAGCCCTCGTCCAGCTCTCGGTGATGGACGAGGTCCCGGGTGACGCCATCCTCAGCCTGGACCAGGTCGTCGCCCGCGGAGGCCGCCGCGCGGCCGCGCACCTGCACGAGGCCCGTCGTCTCGCCGCGCGCTGTCGGGCCCTCGCCGTGCTCGACGTGACCCACCTCTACGACCCCAAGAGCCACCTCCTCGCCGTCGGCTATCACGTCGACGACCATCGCCTCGACCCGTGCAGCTATGACCTCCTCGCGTCGGAGGCGCGGCTCGCGAGCTTCATCCTGGTCGCGCAGGGCCTCGTGCCGCAGGAGCACTGGTTCTCGCTCGGCCGTCAGCTCACGCGCTCGGGCGGAGAGCCGACGCTCTTGTCGTGGAGCGGCTCGATGTTCGAGTACCTCATGCCGATGCTCGTGATGCCGAGCTACGCGCGCACGCTCCTCGATGGGACGTGCCGCGCCGCGGTCGCGCGCCAGATCGCCTACGGCCGCGAGCTCGGCCTGCCCTGGGGGATCTCCGAGTCGGGCTACGCCAAGACCGACGCCTCGCAGAGCTATCAGTACCGCGCCTTCGGGGTGCCCGGCCTCAGCTTCCAGCGCGGCCTCGGCGATGACCGCGTGGTGGCCCCCTACGCGACCGCACTCGCACTCATGTTCGACGAGGGCTCGTTCATCGGCAAGGGAATCTACGACATCGATGTCGTACGTCGCGCCGTCGCACGCCCGACGCCGCCGAGCACCTCTTGAGGGTCTTTTCCTCGCCGGCCACCTCCGCCCCCGAGGTGCACCTCTTTTCCAACGGCAGCTACCACGTCGCGGTCACCAACGCGGGCGGTGGCTACAGCCGTTGGCGCGAGCTCGCGGTGACGCGCTGGCGCGAGGACCCGACGCGCGATTGTTGGGGTGCTTTCGGGTACTTGCGTGACATCGACAGCGGCGCCTTCTGGTCCTTCGCGCACCAGCCGACGCTCGCGGACGCGACCACCTACGAGGCGATCTTCTCGCAGGGGCGCGCCGAGTTCAGGCGCCTCGACGACGAGATCTACACCCACGTCGAGATCAGCGTCTCGCCCGAGGACGACATCGAGCTCCGCCGCGTGTGCCTCACCAATCGCGGCCGCACCGCGCGCACGCTCGAAGTGACGAGCTATGCCGAGGTCGTGTTGGCGCGCGCCGACGCCGATATCGCGCACCCTGCCTTCAGCAGCCTCTTCGTGCACACCGCCATCGAGCGCGACCAGCAGGCCATCTTCGTCACGCGGCGACCGCGCTCGGGCGACGAGGTTCCGCCGTGGATGATCCACCACATGACCGTGCACGGGACCGCGCTCGGCGGGACCTCGTACGAGACCTCGCGGCGTGCCTTCCTGGGGCGGGATCGATCGGCCATCGACCCGATCGCCATGCACCACCCGACGCTCGGCGACAGCGAGGGCGCGGTCCTCGATCCCATTGTCGCCATCCGCCAGGTCGTGGTCCTGGCCCCGCACGAGACCGCGCAGATCCACTTCATCACCGGCGTCACCGAGACGCGCCAACAGGCGATGAACCTGGTCGAGAAGTACCGCGATCGTCACGCGGCCGACCGCGTCCTCGAGCTCTCGTGGACCCAGAGTCAGGTGGTGCAGCGCCGCCTCGAGGCGACCAACCTCGACATCCAGACCTTCGAGCGCCTGGCGAGCCACGTGCTCTTCAGCAACGCCGCCTTGCGCGCCCCCAAGAGCCTCATCGCGCGGAACCGCTCGGGGCAGCGCGGGCTCTGGGCCTACGCCGTGTCGGGAGACCTGCCGATCGTGCTGGTGCGCGTCGCCGGCACCAGCGGCCTGGCGCTGGTGAGTCAGCTCGTCAAGGCGCACGCGTTCTGGCGGCTGAAGGGACTCAGCGCCGACCTGGTCATCTGGATCGAGGACCCCTCGGGTTATCGACAGATGTTGCTGGACGAGATCATGTCGGTCATCGGGCGCGTGTCGGACGTCGGCTGGGTCGACAAGCCGGGCGGCGTCTTCGTGCGGCGCAGCGAGCAGATCACCGAAGAAGACAAGGTCCTCTTCCAGACCGTGGCGCGCGTCATCTTGACCGACGGCGGCGGGACCCTGCAGGAGCAGCTCGAGCGCCGCCCTCTGGCCGAGCGCCTCTCGGACCACGTGGCGCGGCAACGCG
>JAEUKJ010000400.1 GCA_016792665.1 Deltaproteobacteria bacterium
CCCACCAAGGCCGCGTCGAGGACCTCGAGCCGGGCCTTGACTGGGGCGAGGACGCACCGCATGAGGGCGGGCCGCACCGAGAACGTCTACCCCGTCCTCTTCGAAGACTACGACAGCCTCATCGCCGAGTACGGCGGCCAGGGCGACGACGGCACCCTCGTCAACCGCGTCAACGCCTGGTCCGGCAGCCGCGTCGACGACCTCACCCTCTCCTGCGCGCGCTACCGCCTCCCCATCATCGCCGCACCCTGACCTGCTGGCACCTCGGCCACCCGCGCATGCAAAACGGTCGCAGGTACCGTATGTTCGGTGGGTGTCCACGGCCCCTCGCATCGCTACACACGCGCTCACCGCCCTGCTCGGGCGCGACCACGAGCTCGCGGAGCTCGCGGACGAGCTCGCGCAGGGGGCGCGCTGGCTCACGCTCGTCGGCCTCGGCGGGGTCGGCAAGTCGCGCCTCGCGCGCAAAGTGGCAGAGCGATTCGTCGCGGACTCCGCGTCCCGGATCGGGCGCGTCATCGTCTGCTCGGGGGCTGCCGCAGCGAGCATCGGCGAGCTGCTCATGGCGCTCGGCGAGCGCGTCGCCTCGGTCACCCGTGGCCAGGCCGCACCGGCGGGCAGCGCCCTGGCGAGGGACGTCGTCGAGCGACTCGTGGGCCTTGGCGGTGGCCCCATCGTCATCGTGCTCGACGATCTCGAGCACCTCCTCGACTCGGGAACCTCTGGCAGCGCACTTGCCGAGCTGGCTCTGGAGCTGCTCACGGCACTGCCATCGCTCACGTTGCTGGCCACCTCGCGGGTCGCGCTCGAGCACCCCGCCGAGAGGGTCTACCCCGTGCCGCCTCTCGCGTGTGACGGGCCTGAGTCGCCAGCTGTCGCGCTGCTGCTCGACCGCGCGCGCGGCCCCCGTATCCACCCCGCCTGGCGAGACGATCGGGCGGCGCTGACTCGCCTCGCGCGCCGCCTCGACGGCGTGCCGTTGGCGCTGGAGCTCGCGGCCGCTCGAGCCCAGCTCATCACGCCCGCCGAGCTCGAGGGGCTCCTCGACGACCGCTTCTCACTCGCCCAGCCGCGGCACGACCCACGTCAGGCCTCCCGAGACGGGGCCATCGCCTGGGCGTGGGCCCACCTGACGACCGCCGAACAAGCGGCCCTCGGGCGTCTCGCGGTGATCGCCGGAACCTTCGATCTCGAGCTGGCGCTGGCACTCGTGCCCGCAAATCGGGCCGATGCATTCGCCACACTCGAACAGCTCGCACGCTACTCGCGCGTCACGCCGGAGGTCGCCACCAGCGCCTACGTCGACCTCGACCGGATCGGCGACGCGGCGCCGCGCTACCGGATCCTGCAGAGCGTGCGCGAGTTCGCGACCGAGCGCCTGACGCCGGCCCAGCGCGAGGCAGCCCTGACGACCATGGCCGAGACCGTGTTCGATCGCTTCGCCGAGCACCTGACGCCCTTTGGCCACCTGGACACGGATACCCTCAGGCGCGCGGCGAGTGAGCGCGACCGCCTCCTCCAGTTGCTGCATGCCGGCCTGGCCACGCCGACCGACGCGGCCGCCGTCGCGCGGGCGCTGCGCGCGGCCAGGATCCTGCTCGCCATGTTCCGCCGCACGGGCTTCGAGCTGCCGCTGGTGGTCCTCGTGCGCGAGCTCTTCGATCTGCCCACCAGCACCGAGACGCCCGTCGAGGTCCAGCTCGCGGTCGGCCTCTTCGTGCTGTCGGTGCTCGCCAACAGCGATGACTCGGACGCGGTCGATCGGCTGGGGGCCCGGCTCGAGGTCCTGGCCGGGCAAGACCCGCTGCGCCGTGCCGCGGTGATCACGGCGCGCTCCGTCGTGCTGCACTACCGCTGGGACTATCGCGCGCTCGCGGCACAGATCGGGACGATCGCGTCAGAGCCCGCCGTCGCCAACGAGCCCGGGCTGCACGCGCTCGCACTGGAGTACCAGCTCCTCGCCGCACGCGCGCTCGGCCGCGCGGCACCCGACGACGACGCGCAGCTCGCCGGCGCCATCGACGCACTCGATGAGGCGCGGCTCTTCGATCACGCCATACGTTGCCGCGTCAACCGCGCCTTCCTGGCGACGCACGCCGGGCGCCCCGAGCTCGCGCTCGCTCAGCTCAGGTCGGCGCGCGCCATCGACGCGGTCGAGCCCGTGGCCCGCTACGAGCCCTACGTCGCGCGCGAGGAAGCGCGAGCCGAGATGGAGCTCGGGCGGCGCGCCGTGGCACTCGCGCACTTCGACCATGCCCTGGCTCGCTTTGACGAAGGGGCCTCTACGCAGGTCGCCGAGACCTTGCTCGATCGGGCCGCGACGGCACTCGAGGCAGGTGAGATCGACCAAGCCCTGAGCAACCTCGCGCGCGTCCGCCCCCGGACCTCGTTCGCGCGTGCTTACTCGGAGGCGCTCGCCCGGGCCGCGGCGGCGCTGGTCGGGCCGGTCCTCGGGCTCGAGACGGCCGCGGCGCTGCCCACCACCGACACGGTCGAGGACGAGGCGTTGCGCCTCTGGGCCCTGCTCCCGGAGCTGCGGCGCGTCGGCCTCGGGCTCGCGGACATGTCCGCCTTGGCAGATCGCTTGATGTCGCCGGCCGCGCCCGCGTCGTTCCGCGTGCGACAGGCCCAGCGCGTCGCGCGCGCCGCCTTCGGGCTCGCGACGCACGCCCCGGACGTCCTGGGGATTGCGCGCGACTTCAGCGGCTACCGACTCGGTGCGACCTGGAACGAGCTCAGCACCACGCCGCTCCTGCGCCGCCTGCTGGAGGTCGTTGCGACCCCGGCGTTGAGGGGCTCACCCCACTGACGCGCAGCGCGCTCGCCGATCAGCTCTGGCCCGACGAAAAGATGACCGAGCGCTCGCGGAGTCAACGCCTCCACGCCGCGCTGAGCGCGCTCGCGACCCACGGCCTGCCACTCGCCCTGGACGACGGACAGGTCGCGCCGCCGCGAGGGCTGTCGCTGCTGCGCGTCGAGGTGGGGCTGTGGCCGGGCGCCGCCCATCGCACGCGCCGAGGTCGAGGCCGCCCGCGCAAGACCGCGGCACCGGACAGTTGAGCGAGCAGCGCACGTGGCAACGACGCCAAAAAACAATTCGACCCGCCGAAGAAAGAGCTGACAGGTCCACCCAGCGATGCCGTGGCACAAGCCCGCGAGGCGCTCCCTTCACCGCGCTCCACGGAGAACTCCATGCTCAAGCTCGCTCTCGCCTTCACGACGATCCTCACCCTTGGTGCGGTGTCACCTGCGTCTGCCCAGACCTGGACCGTCACCCTGCTCACCGCCACGGGCGGCGGCGGCGCGACCGACGTCAACAACCTCGGCGCCATCGTCGGAGGCGCTCAGGCGGCCCTCTGGCCCACGGCCACCTCCGCCCCTGTCGCCCTGCCCGGCCCGACCGGGGCGACGACGTGGAGCCCCACGGCGATCAACGACAGCGGCCTCATCGTCGGCAATGGGAACAACTGGTTCTTCCCGACGCTGTGGACCGCGGGCGTTCCCTCCGTGTTGCCGTACCCCCCGGGCGGCACGCAGGGTGCGCTGCGCGACATCAACGCGGCCGGCGAGATCGCGGGCTACGCCGAGAATGGCGGCTACGGCTACTACGCGACGCGCTGGACGACGACCGGGCCGACCATGCTGCCCCGCCCCGCCAACGCGTCGACGTGCTCGGGTGAGGCCATCAACGACGCCGGCGACATGGTCGGCTACTGCAACCTCCCCAACGGCGCGCGCGCGACGCTCTGGATCGGTCAGACGCCGATCGTGCTCGGGCTGCTCGCGAGCGCCACCGCGACCAACGCGAACGATCTCGACGACTCGGGCCGCATCGTCGGCTACTCGATGATCTCGGGCAAGTTCACCGCGACCCTCTGGACCGATGGCGTGCCGAAGAAGCTTGCCAAGCTGACCAACGCCGACGGCTCCATTGCTTCGGGCATCAACACGAGCGGCCGCATGGTCGGCTGGACCTCGCTGAAGAACGGTACCCTGGTCGCCACGACCTGGCTTGGCCTGTCGTCGGCCCTGGCGCTCCCGACCGCGCCCGGCACCAACCACTGCTCGGCCGAGAGCATCAACGACTCCGGCCGCATCGTCGGCCACTGCTACAGCACCGCGGTCATTCCGTACGTCTATCGCCCGGTGATCTGGACCCCGAACCCCTGAGCGCGGGCCGGACTTCGATGCCGAGCGACGCGTGACGAGCGCGGCCACGGCCGCGCACGCCGACAAGCATCCGCCGTGGAGAGAGCGACGTGAATATCGCTCTGGGCTCCGCCGTAGCTGACCGTTTGGAGGTCACCATGGCCGCGCTCACGTCCCGCTCCCGCTCGCTCACCCTCGGACTCGTCCTTGCGGTCTTGCCGCTGACCCTCACCACCCAAGGCTGCAATCGCTACGGGTGGGAGATCTTTCGCGGCGCGGTCGAGGTCGCGGCCTACGTCGCCGTGACCGCGATGGTCCTGGCCGCGCACGACGCCCACTATCACAGCTATCACTGCGGCCATCACTACGTGGTCGTCGAGAACCGCCCCGTCTACGAGTACCAGGGCCGCTGGGAGTACTACGACCCGCACGAGGACACCTGGTACTACTACCCCGAGGGCCCGCCCGACTACTGACCGCGCCTCGTCCCGATTGACGTCGCGCCTCGCGCCCCCGATCGTCGCGTCATGCCCAAGCGCGTCTTGATCCCCCTCCCCGACCGCGACTTCGACACCACCGAGGTCGCGGTCCCCTGGCGCCTCCTGACCCACGCGGGCCACGAGGTCGTCTTCGCGACCGAGACCGGCGCCACCCCCGCCTGCGACCCACGCCTCTTGACCGGCGTGCTCTTCGGGCAGCTCGGCGCCGCGCCCGAGGCCAAGCGCTTCTACGCCGAGCTCGCCGCCACCCCGGCCTTCACCTCGCCGCTCCGCTGGGACACAGTCACACTGAGCGACTTCGACGCCCTCGTCCTCCCCGGCGGCCACGCCCAAGGCATGCGCCAGTACCTCGGCAGCCCGCTCCTCCAGGCGAAGGTCGCCGCCTTCTGGTCCTTGCGCCGCCCCGTCGCGGCCATCTGCCACGGCGTGCTGGTCCTCGCACGCAGCCTCGACCCGGCCACCGGCCAGAGCGTCCTCGCCCACACGCGAACGACCTGCCTCCCGAAGTACATGGAGCGCACGGCCTACTTCCTCACCGCATGGCGCCTCGGCCGCTACTACCGGACCTACCCCGCCTACGTCGAAGACGAGGTCCGCGCCGCCCTCGCCGACCCAAGCCAGTTCGTCCGCGGTCCACGCACCCTCACCCGCCGCGGCACCCTCGACGACGACCGCGGCGCCTTCGTGGTCGAAGACGGCCCCTACGTCTCGGCCCGCTGGCCCGGCGATGCCTACCTCTTCGCCAAGCGCCTCCTCGACCGCCTCTGAGCCAGTTCACTGCGGCGCGGCATCACACGTTTCGCGCCACCATGAATCCGAGCAGCGCGACGAGCACGATCCACGGCGCACCGGCAGGCCACCGCGCCGCGCCCCAGTGCCGACCTCGCAGCGCCATCACACCGAGCGAGACCCCGACCCACACCATGAGTGGCGTCCCGAGCACCGCGAGCGGGTTTGCCTCCCACGCCCGCGCGAGGTCCCCATGCAAGAGCCCGTGCAGCGCTCGCAGGGTGCCACACCCCGGGCAGCGCCACCCCGTCATTGCGAACACCGGGCACGGCGGAAAGGCACCGGCCTCGTTGGGATCGTGCACGCCGAGGTACCAGATCCCGACCATCCCCGCCGCGACCACCGCCCCGGCGAGGTAGCGCCCCGGCACGCCGATACGCGGCGCCGCATGGGCTCGTGAGTGGCGCACGCTCAGCGGACACCGACGAGGGCGACGTAGAGTAGGAGGATGACAAGTCCGGTGACGGCAGATGCGATCGACCAGTTCTTCGCGCTCTGGGCCGCCTCGTGGGCTTGGTCCCGAAGCCCGGCCCGCCAGTTCGAGTCCGCGCTGGTCGCCTTCACGATCGCCACGACCCCGAACGGGAGGAAGCAGAACAAGGTCGTCAGGATCGCCCACACGAGCCCCGAGTCGGGCGGTAGCTCCACCGGCGTTCCGCCCAACGTACCCGAAGCGGGACGCGGGGCCGAAGGCACCTCGGGGGCGTCAAGGATCCGCCGCTTCTCGCGCGTGAACTCCTCTTCAGTGATGACCCGCCGATCTCGAAGGTCCGCCAGCTTCGAGAGCTGCTCGATCCGATCGGGGTTCATCGTCAGACCGCCGACAGAACGCGCTGACGCTCGGCCTTGTACTCGGCCTCGTCGATCGCCCCCGACGCACGCAGCTGGTCGAGCTTGGACAGCCGCTCCTCGACCGAGAGCTGCTTGGACGCGCTGGGACCCGAGCCGATCCCGGGCCCCTCTCCGCGTGTCGCGGCCTCGAGCTCGGGAGCAGGCCCCATCACCGCGACGATGATGACCCCGATGACCCCGAGCACAGCCCC
>JAEUKJ010000441.1 GCA_016792665.1 Deltaproteobacteria bacterium
GGATGATCCTCGCCCTCGCGCGCTTCCTCCACGGCCGCCGCGAGCGGAAGCCCGGCGAGACCGACGCCAGTCAGGTCGGCTCCTACGACCTCAAGACCCTGATTGCGCCGGCCGCGCTACTCATGGTGCCGCTGCCGCTCATCCTGCTCCAGCCCGACCTCGGCACGACCCTCATGGTGATCTTCGTCGCCGCGACCATGCTCGCGATGGAGGGCATCCAGCGCCGCGCGGCCATCGTGCTCATCCTCTTCGCGCTCATCCTCGTGCCGGTCGCGTGGAAGTCGGGCCTCATCCAGGAGTACCAGAAGGACCGCGTCTACAAGCTCGTCGACGACCGCTGGGAGAAGGTCGACAAGGAGTCGGGCGTCATCCACGAGACGCGCCGCACCCAGGCCGAGCAAGCGATGTGGGCCATCGGCTCGGGCGGGCTCGCCGGCCAGGGGCGGAAGAACGCCAACTCGCAGCGCATGAAGGTCTTCCCGGAGGTCCACACCGACTTCATCTCGGCAATGATGGCCGAGGAATATGGCTTCGTCGGGCTGACGATGCTGCTCCTCCTCTTCTGGCTCCTCGTCATGTGGGGGCTCAGAGCGGCCTTGGATTCGCGCGACCGCTTCTGTAGGCTCGTCTGCACCGGCGTGGCGGCTCTCTTCGGTTGGCAGGTCTTCGTGAACATCGGCATGGTCTCAGGCTTCCTCCCCGTGGTCGGCGTGCCGCTGCCGTTCCTGTCGTACGGGGGCAGCGCGTTCATGACGCTGCTCATGTGCCTTGGCCTCGTCCTCAACATCGCGCGCAAGCGGGGTCGGATGTGAGCCACCGCCGACGCCCGGCCCCGCGCCGCACGCTCACGACCTCGATCGCGCTGGCCTCCATCGGCCTCGGGGCCTGCGCGATCTCCGACCTCGCCAGCTTCCTCGGCGACCCCTTCGGCGACATCAGCGACGAGGTGCGCGACCTCGACGAGGGCCAGCTCGAGTCGATGATGGGCGAGCTCATGCTGCGCTTCCGGAGCTACCTCGCGCTGCGCGACGCGGTGCCCTTCGCCGACATCGCCCCCGACGCGTGCGTCCTCGCTTCCAGCGACGACGGTGTCGCCTTCACCGTCGAGGCCGACGTCGGCTGCATCTTCGGCGGCCGGGTCTCGCCCGCCTCCGGCACCCTCATCGTCACGCAAGAGCAGCTCGCCACGAACCCGGTGCCCGTCTTCCGCTTCGACCTCACTTACGTCGACGTCATCGTGGGCGACGTCTCGGTGTCCGGCACCGAGAAGATCACCGAGACCGACGACACCGACGGCGCCAGCGTCCGCAAGATCGACCTCGTCCAGAACGGTCGCACCCTGAAGTACGAGTTCCGCGCCGGCTTCGCCAACGAGGGCACGCTGCCGGTCTTCGACTACACGCTGCCCAGCCCCGACGGCGACGTCTTCGCGCGCATCACCAACCCGAGCACACCGGGCGGCTTCGTCGCGGTCATCCTCACCGGCCTCGACGGCCAGCTCGACTGCGAGATCCGCAACAGCCTCTGGACCCCCGAGCGCTTGCCGCGCGGAACATGCGACAACGGTGTCGTATTTGGGCTCCCCGACTGACCTCTGCCCGTGCCCTCAAGGGGCCGGCACCTCGGCCGCCCCGTCGAGCGAGCTCGCGAGGAAGCGCATGAGGCGTCCGCGCACCGCTGCATCGAAATCGATGATGTAGTGGTCGGACGCGGGGAACTGGAGGAGCGCCCCGGTCGCCGTGCCCGCCGGATCCACCGCGAGGTTGTTCGTCGCCGGCAGCGCCGCGGCCGCGATGCCCTGGGCGTCGAGCCCCGCGATGGCGCGTCCGACCGGCTCGGCGATGGGCAGGCCCGCGGCCGAGGCCAGCGCCTCGATCGACGCGGGCGGGGTCAGCAGATCCAGGAAGCCCTCGAGCATGACCACGTCGTGCGCGCGCCCGAGCGGTTCGCGAAAGAGGTGTCGCGCGACGTGCAGCGGGTCGGCCTGGTCGAGCAGCGGCTGGATCACCGCGGTCACGAGCGGGTGTCCCAAGGCCCAGTCCTCGACCGAGCGATCGACGCCGAGCAGGTTCGAGACCGCCTCACCGACGTCGACCTCGGGCAGCTTCAGGACCAGCATCGTGATGGCCGCGCCGCCCCCTCCCTCCGAGAACACCGCCGGCCCGATGACCGGCGCCAGCGGCAGCAGCAAGGCGCCGATCTGCGCGCCCTCGCTGTGCCCGAAGTAGCCCACCCGGGTCGCATCGAAGGCGATCTTCGCGCCGTCGGGGGCCAGCGCGCCGTCGATGACGAAGCCCGCGGCGGAGACCGCGCGCGCGAGCTGGAGGTAGTCGAAGACCCCCTGGCGCAGGATCTCGCGACCGCCGACGATGTTGGTCACCGACAGCGTGATGACCAGGTCGCGGTCGCTCTGCCCGGTCGTGTTGCGCGCGCCCTGCAGCGGCGGGTCGAGGCCGATGACCGCGACCCCGAGCTCGCCGAGCGGGGCCGCTGCGGTGCGGAGAAAGCCCTCGTGGTCCTCGCCCAGACCGTGCCCGTAGAGCACAAGCGGGAAGCCTCCGCTCGGCGCGGCGGTGCGCGGCACGGTGAGCGTGAACGGCACGACGTGCGTGGTCGGCGTCTTGGGCGCGCCGTCCGGCAGGACCTCGATGAGGCCGGCTCCGAAGGCGCTGTAGGGCGGGGTTCCGGAGAGAGCCTCGACCACGGCGAGCTTGCCTTCGTATTGGTCGTAGGCGGTCTTGCGCGCGACGTGACGCAGCTCGGAGACCTCCGCTGCGGGTCGGGCTGCCACCCATCCGGCGAGCCCGCGCAGGTCGGCCATCGGGTCGCTCGCGCGCCACACCGTCCAGGCCAGGACCTCGCTCCGTGATAGGCCCAACCTATCGAGCTCCGGCAGGAGCGCGCGCAGGGACTCGGCCTCGGGCCCGCTCGCAGCGTCCAGGTTGGCGATGATCCCCGGGGCTGCGAGGGCCTCGCCCTGGGCCGTCCGGAGCCCGTTCAAGAGGACGGCGGCGAGGCGTGCGCCGGCCCGCGGTGGCACCTGGTAGTCGGGGTGGAGGGCCAAGGTGCGTGCCGGCCAGTATCCCCCGCCCGTCGCGTTCCACACGACGCTCGCGCGCAGCCGCTCGCCGCGGTCGAGATCGACCAGCAACACGTTCCCTTCCAGCGAGCTCGGATCCAGGTCGACCGTCATCCCGAAGTAGGCCGACGCCAGCGGCGAGAACCCGGTCGGCCCCGCCTCGACCGCGCCGATGGCCTGCTCGAGCAGATCTACCAGCGCCAGGTCGATCGGGAAGGCGCCGAGGTCCGGTGCCCCACGCGCGTTCACGCGCAGTGCCGACGGCCAGGGATAGGCATAGAAGTCCCGCGGCCCGACGGCGCCGAGATCCCAGCGGAACGAGCCCGGGCTGGTCGTGTCCGGCCCAATGTCCGCCGTGTCCGCGGGGGTATCGCTATCGCTCACGTCGCCGCCAGCGGTCGCATCACCGTCGGTTCCGTCCGCGATCGCGTCGGCGTCGCTCGCGTCGCCCTCGAGCTCGGCGCGCCCGTTCGTGCCGCAGCCGAGCGCCCAACCCCACGACACCGCCACCGCGACGCCAGCCAACAGAGAGTATCGTCGGTCCATGCGGCATCATCGCCCGCTCTGCGAGCCCGGACAACCGCGCGCGTACCGCTGTCATGAGAGCCTGGGCCGGCGCCCTCAGCGCACGGGGATCCCAGCCACCGTCGCCGTGTCCCCCTCGTCGAGAGGCGCGGTGCCAGGCGCATAGTGACCCGGGAGGGTCGCATAGAGGTGCTCGAAGCG
This sequence comes from Deltaproteobacteria bacterium, assembly GCA_016792665.1. Lineage (GTDB taxonomy): Bacteria > Myxococcota_A > UBA9042 > PHBI01 > PHBI01 > WYBB01. The sequence continues at coordinate 3,806 of JAEUKJ010000441.1, forward strand.
CTGGTCGATATGCGGCCACTCGACATACCAGGTCATCCCGCCCGCGATGATCTCCTCGAGGCTCCTGGGCGGCTTCGGCAGCGCAGTGTCGTCCTCGGCACCGGGCTCTCCGTCATCGCTCCCCGGATAGGCCGCGCTCGCGAGCACCTTGATGTCGTCGGGCGTCGGGGTCCGCACGGCATCCAGCGCGGCCAGGGCCCGATCCAAGTGCACCATCGTCCGCGCCGAGACGGCCTCCGTCGTCACGCCCTGCGCCCCGTCGCCCTGCACGCTCTGCGCGACCTGCGGATCTCCATCGCCGGGCCGCAGCGCGCGTCGCACGGCCTCGACGTCGCCACGCCGCGCCGCACGTGCCACGCGCTCGCCCCACCCGGGGCCGCGCGCCACGACCTGGTCGGCGCCCTCGCCGCGCACCAGCTCCCGTCCCCTCACGTCATAGACGCGACGGCCTTCCCAGTCCGCCTCCACATAGAAGTGCTCGCCGTCCACCGTGACGAGGTCGACCCTCGCGAAGTCACCCCCGAAGGTCCCCTCGACCAGCTCGTGGGCGACCCCGTCCGTGCGCCCGACCTCGCGCATCGCCAGGACCAGCTCGAAGCGCGCTCTCCGCGACCAGGTCTCGGCGATGGCCGCCCCACGCCGATCGAAGTGCCGCCACGTCCCGATCACGCCACCGTCACGCCCGAAGCGGCCACGCGCGACCGGCACGGCCCCATCGACGTCATGGAAGAAGGTCCAGGTCCCGCTGCGGACGCCGCGCCGCATGCGACCCTCGGCCGCGACCCGGCCGCTCGGATGGAAGAGACGCCACATGCCCTCGGGTCGGCTTGCCACGAACGGGCCTTCGGCGATCTCGCGTCCACCCGCATCCAGGCTCGTCCAGGTTCCCGCGCCGCCCTTCATCGTCCCGCGCCCGATGACCCGCCCGGCCGCGTCGCTGCGCGTCCACTCGCCCTCCATCTGGCCACGCCGCCAGCTCCCGCGCGTCGTCACCTCGCCCACGCTGGCGACCCACGGGCCGTCGGCAGGCCGCTTCGCGCCGAGGTCCCAGCGTTGCCACTCTTCGAGGGCAGGCCGCATGTAGCCCGGCTGGATCGAGGCGAGCTCGTCCAGCGTGAAGCCCGAGCCGTCCACCCAGGCACGCACCTCGGGCAGCGCGGCGGCGATGTCCTCCAGGAGCTCGAAGCGCGCCTGACCCGCGATCCGTTCGACGAGAGCGCGACCGGCGGTCTGCTCGATGAGGTAGCCCACCGCGCATACGTGACCCAGGGCGTCGACGAAGACCGGCCCGCGCCAGGGCGCATCCAGGTTCAGCGGGGTCACGCCCTTGGCGATGTACCGGTCCAGGACCCCGAGGAGCTCGGCCCGCCGCGCCTCGAGCTCGGGGCGCGTCGCGGGGCGCCCGGCGAGCCAGGCCCTCACGAAGGTGAGGTGCGTGTGCATCCGCAGGGCTTCGCCGTCCCGCGCGTCGGGCGCGCGTCCGAACGCCGCGACGAAGCTCGCGTCCCCGAGGTGGTGGTTGGCGCCCTCGACGAACCCGCGCGCCTCGCCACCCGGAGGCAGGGCGTGCGCGGCCGGGGTCCCGGCTCCGAGGACCCCACCAAAGAGCGACAGCGCGAGCCCGACGCGCATCACGAACCGCGAACTCCGCAGACACAGCACGCCAACGAATGCACGCATGGGACTTTCCTTCGTCGGGGGACCGGCGCGAACGGACCGCGCACGGACCTGATTCCGCCGCGCCCACATCCTCATCGCCGACGCCTCGTTCCGCGCGTTCGCGGTGGTCTCTGCGTTACCGCCCGAGCGCCGGCCGGTTGACATCCCGGGCCGTGGCGTTACTTCTCAGCGCACGTTTTTCAGGCCCACGTGCTCGCCATCCGGCGTGCCCCGGCCGCCGATCCCGTGAGGAGTCCCCGCTATGGCCGCCAAGGAAGTCATCGAGCTCACCGACCTCAACTTCGAAGCCGAGGTCCTCAAGAGCGACGTCCCCGTGCTCGTCGACTTCTGGGCCACCTGGTGCGGACCGTGCCGGACCATCGCGCCGATCATCGACGAGCTCGCCGTCACCTACAAGGGCAAGCTCAAGGTCGGCAAGGTCGACACCGACAAGAACAGCGGCTACGCCTCCAAGCTCGGCATCAGCTCGATCCCCGCCGTCTTCGTCTTCAAGAACGGGCAGGTCGTCGACCGCATCATCGGGGCGAGGCCGAAGCAGGCGTTCGTGAACGCCGTCTCCCCCCACATCGCCTGAAGCACGCGCGGCTGCGACGGGCGTCTGCGGCGTCGGCCGCTCGCTTGCTCCTGCGGCGACCTCGAGGTCGCCTCGTCGCGCGCTTCGCGGACCTCCTTGCAGCCGTCCCGTCTCGCTCGCGCTCGTGTTGGTGGGGCACGCGCTGCTCCGACGGGCGTCTGCGGCGTCGCTTGCTCGCGCTCGTGTTGGTGGGGCACGCGCGGCTGCTGACCGCGTAGTTGGGTAGCCTGGCTCCACCAGCACTTCCGCATCGATCACGCGCGGAGTCCGCTCGCGCCGCGAGCCGACCCCGCAGGGAGCGTCCGGAGTCGGATGCCTCCGACGACCTGCAAGGCTCGAAGCCTCGAGCTCCGCTCGGGGCTTCGACATGCCTGCCGGGAGGAGGAGGCGCCGACCCGACCGGTGACCGCGCGGCCTGACCTTGTGCCCCGAGCCCGACGTCATCGCCCGCAAGCTCGGCGCCTCGAGCGCAGCTCGGGGGCGTCGAGCGCCTCCCATCATCAAGGGAGCCGGCCAGGCCGCGCAGTAGCCCCATTCGCCTCTTTACGCCGTCCCAGCCCCACGTTAGTGAGGGCGAATGGTGGTGGGCCTCCTCATAGCCGCGGCCCTCGCGTACTTCTTCGCGACCGCGCTCTTCCTGACCCGTCTCGTCCGCGGTGAGGTCACTCGCCGCACGCGCGGCGAAGGGGCGATGGTGATCGGGACGGCGCTCTTGCTCGCCGCAGCGGTCGCCGGCTTCGACCCGGTCGCGGGTGCCCAGTCTTCTTCGGGCCTCGCCATCCTGTTCATCGGATGCGCCGCCAGCGGCATCGCGCTCGTCATGCTGCGCTGGGCGGACTTCCCACTGCTCGGTCCGGTGACGTCGGCGCTGGTCGGCGTCGTGGCGCTCGTGATGGCGCTGCACGCGGTCTTCCCGGCTCCGGCTCCGTCTGGGCCGGTGCGCGTCGTGACCATCCTGCACATCTCGGCCACGCTCATCGGCTACCTCCTCTTCGTGCCGGCCTTCGTGCTCGGCAACCTCTATCTCGGGCAGAGCTGGCGTCTCCGTACGAAGCAACCTTCGTCGATGCGCCTCCCGCCGATCGTCACGCTCGAGCTCACCGCCTGGCGCCTCTTGAGCGTGGGCTTCGTCCTCTACACGCTCGGCATCGTCGGCGGCTGGCTCTCGACCGAGACCGTCCATCAAGCGATTCGCCCGCAGCACATCGTCGCGGCGATCTCCTGGCTCATCTACGCCGTATCGCTGGTGCGTCGCTACACCTCGGGGTGGCGCGGTGCGCGCGCAGCCATCGCACTGCTCGCGGGCTTCGTCGTGACCTCCGGTGCGGTTCTCCTCTACGTGCTCCGCTAAGGGTCGCTCGTCTTGCGCTTGGTCGTCCTCGGCATGAACCACAAGACCGCGCCCGTCGCGACGCGCGAGGCGTTCGCGCTCCCGTCCGAGGCCGTCCCCGGGCTCGATCGCCGCATCGTCCTCGAGCCCGACATCGCCGAAGCGATGGCCGTCTCGACCTGCAACCGTGTCGAGCTCTACGCCGTCCCCGAGCGCGACGACGAGGCCTCCATCGCCGCGACCCGCGACGCGCTCTTCCGCGTGCTCGCCGACGAGCGCGGCCTCGACCGGAACGAGCTGCTCCGCCACGGCTACGTCCACTCCTCGGTCGAAGCGGTCCGCCACCTGGTCCGCGTCTGCTCGAGCCTCGACTCGCTCGTCGTCGGCGAGGCCCAGATCCTGGCCCAGGTCCGTGAGGCCTTCGCGACCGCGCGCGAGGCCGGCAGCGTCGGCCCCATGCTCGAGCAGATCGTCCAGGCCGCCTTCCGCGGTGCCAAGGCCGTCCGCACCGACACCTCCATCGCCTCAGAGACGGTCTCCATCGGCTCGGTCGCCGTCGAGCTCGCCAAGCGCATCTTCCCCGCGCTCGACAAGTGCCAGGTCCTGGTCGTCGGCGCCGGCAAGATGGGCCGCGTGACTGCCCGCGCCCTGGCGCGCCACGGCGTCGCCGAGGTCATCGTCACCAACCGCTCGCCGGCCCGCGCCGAGAAGCTCGCCGCCGAGCTCGGCTGGATCGCGCGCCCCTACGCAGATCTCGACGACCTCCTCGTGAAGGCCGACGTCGTCATCAGCTGCACCGGCGCCGACCGCCCGATCCTCGACGCGCGCCGCCTCCGTCCCATCGTCAAGCGCCGGAAGTATCGGCCGCTCTTCCTCGTCGACATCGCCGTCCCGCGCGACATCGACACGAGCGTCTCCGAGCTCGAGCAGGTCTACCTCTACGACATCGACGACCTCGAGTCCGTCTCGAAAGAGCACCTCAAGAATCGCCAGGGCGAGGCCCAGAAAGCCGAGACGATCGTCGAGGCCACCGTCGCCCAGATCCGCGATCGCCACGTCACCTCCGAGGTCGTCCCGGTCCTCAAAGCGCTCCGCGATCGCTGCGACAAGGTCGTCCGCGGCGAGCTCGACCGCGCCTTCCAGAAGCGCCTCCAGCACCTCTCGGCCCACGACCGCGACGCCGTCTCCTCCGCGCTGCAGGCCGCCTTGAACAAGCTCCTCCACCCCGCCATGACGGCCTTGCGCGAGCACGCCCCCCAGGGCCACGACGGCGGACGCTTCGACCTCTCGACGGCGGCGCGCCTCCTCTACGGGCTGGATGTGACCACCGCCCCCGAGAGCGCCAGCGTGCCCCCAGACGAAGACATCCCGCCAGCCGCCCCCGCGATGCCCCCTCCGACCAAGGTCAGCGCATGAAGCTCGCCACCGACTCCGACGACCTGGCTCCGCCAAGCCTCCTGAGGATTGGCACGCGCGGATCGAAGCTGGCGCTCTGGCAGGCGCACTGGGTGAGAGACCGCCTGCTCGAGCTCGGCGTCGCCGAGGTCACCCTCGAGATCATCAAGACCCAGGGCGATCGCATCCAGGACGTCGCCCTCTCCGAGGTCGGCGGCAAGGGGCTCTTCGTGAAGGAGCTCGAGGAAGCCCTCCTCGACGGGCGCGTGGACCTGGCCGTCCACTCCATGAAGGACATGCCTTCGGAACTGCCCGCAGGCCTCACCCTCGCCGCCGTCCCGGTCCGCGCCGATCCGCGTGACGCCTGGGTCCTGCCCCAGCCCGCCGACTCCGTCGCCGACCCCGTGGCCTCGCTTCCCCTCCTCGATCGCGCGACGATCCTCGCTCTCCCGCACGCGGCGACCATCGGCACCTCGAGCCTCCGCCGCGCGGCCCAGCTCCTCGTGCTGCGCCCCGACCTCACGATCATCCCCCTCCGCGGCAACGTCGACACCCGCCTCCGCAAGCTCGACGCCGGCGAAGGCGGCGTCAGCGCCATCATCCTCGCCTGCGCCGGCCTCTCGCGCCTCGGCCTCGGCCATCGCATCTCGGCCGCCATCCCCGAAGAGCTCATGCGACCCGCGGTCGGGCAGGGGGCCCTTGCGATCCAGACGCGCCAGGACGACCCGCGCGTGCGCTCCGTCGTCGACCGCATGGACGACCCAGACACACGCGCCACGACCACCGCTGAGCGCGCCTTCCTCGCGCGCTTGGAAGGCAATTGCCAGGTGCCGATCGCCGCGCACGCGACCCTGGACGGAGACACCCTCACCCTCGACGCGCTGCTCGCCGACCCGTCGGGCAAGACGCTCGTGACCGACCACCGCCGTGGCCCGCGCGCCCAGGCTGCAGCGCTCGGCCTCGCCGCGGCCGAGGCCCTCCTCGACAACGGCGGCAAAGACCTCATGGCGGCCCGCGGATCGTGACCACCTGCACCGAGCGCGGCTTCGTCAGCCTCGTCGGCGCCGGCCCCGGCGACCCCGGGCTCCTCACCGTGCGCGGCCGGAAGGCCATCCAGGACGCCGACGTCGTCCTCTACGATCACCTCGCGAGTCCGGCCCTGCTCTCGGCGGTCGACGTCCCGGGGCAAGAGCGGATCCACGTCGGCAAGGCGGCTGGCGTCGGCTTCTCGAGCCAGGATGCCATCAACGCGCTGCTCGTCCGTCGCGCCTCCCAGGGGCAGCGCGTGGTGCGCTTGAAGGGCGGCGATCCCTTCGTCTTCGGGCGCGGCGCCGAAGAAGCCTTGGCCCTCTACGCGGCCGGCATCGCCTTCGAGATCATCCCTGGCGTCAGCTCGGCCTTCGCCGCGCCCGCCCTCGCCGGGATCCCGATCACCCACCGTGACCACGCCAGCGCCTTCACGGTGCTCACCGGCCACGAGCGCGAAGACGGCGACGTCGCGCGCGTGCCCGACGGCTCCACCGAAGGGCAGCCTGGATCCACCAGGCCTTCGGCGGCGACTGCCGAAGGGCAGCCTGGTTCCACCAGGCCTTCGGCCGTGACTGCCGAAGGGCAGCCTGGTTCCACCAGGCCTTCGGCGGCGATCGACTGGGAGCACGTCGGCAAGCTCGGCGGGACTGTCGTCGTGCTGATGGGCATGAAAGAGGTCGCGCGCTGGACGGCCTCGCTCATCCGCGGTGGGCGCGGGCCCGAGACCCCGGTGGCCTTCGTCCGCTGGGGCACGCTCCCGCGCCAGGAGGTCCTCGTCACGACGCTCGGCGCCGCGGCCGCCGACGTGGCCGCGCGTGGCCTGCGCTCGCCCGCGGTCGCGGTCGTCGGCGACGTGGTCACCCTGCGCCCCGCGCTCATGACCCTGGAGCGCCTCCCGCTCTTCGGCCAGGTCATCGGGCTCACCCGCGACGGCGACGACGAGCCCGCCTTCGAGTCGCTCGAGCGCCTCGGCGCCGCGCTCCACCACCTTCCGCTCACTCGCCAGCGCCTCATCGACCTCCCGAACGGCGTCCCCGCCCTGGCCGCGCGCCTCGCTGCACCCACCCCGACGGCCACGCCGTCCGCGCCCGCCGCCCCCTCGGCGTCATCGAGTGGGCCGTCATTCACTGACCTCGTCTTCACCAGCCGGAACGGCGTGAAGGCCTTCCGCGCCGCCCTCGATCTCGCTGGCGTCGACGCCCGCGCCCTCGCCGCCGTGACCACCTGGGCGGTCGGCCCCGCCACCGCACTCGCAATGCGCGAGGTCTTGACCCTCAGCGCCGATCACGTCCCCGAGCGCGCCACCGCCGAGGGTCTCGTCGCCTTGGCAAGCAGCCTCGGCGTCGCTGGCCGGCGCTTCCTCTTCCCCGCCGCTGCCGGCGCCCGCCGCGTGCTGCCCGACGGCCTTGCCGCCTTGGGCGCCGTCGTCGACGAGGTCGCGGTCTACGAGACCATCCCCGAGCCGAGCGCGCCCGCCCGCCTCCTCTCCGCCCTCGAAGAGGGCCTGACGCTGCTCACGGTCGCGAGCCCGTCCGCCGTGTCCTCCCTCGCCGCCGCCCTCGACCAGGCCCAACTCCCGCGCGCCCACATCCCGGTCGCCGCCATCGGTCCGACCACCGCCGAGGCCGCGCTGCGTGCCGGCCTGGATGTCGCCGTCGTGCCCGAGCAGTTCAACCTCGAGGCCCTGGCCGAGGCCATTGTCGAGGCCGGTCGCGCAGGGCGCCTACGCCGCCCGAGCCCGCTGCACCGCGAGTGAGCTCCGCGTCGCCCGGGCTCGGGTCGCGACCGCCTTGTCTTGGGCGCCGCGCCTCGCTACGGTCGCGCCATGAAGCACACCGCGCTCGTCGTCTCCTTCCTCGCCCTCTCCGCGTGTGGCGACTCGGCCTCCAGCACTGATACGGCGGATACGGCCTCCAGCCCCGATACCGTCGACACGGTCGACACTGTCGATGCGGCCGACACGTCCGGCCCCGACGCCCCGGACCCCGACACCCAGCTCGGACCCGACGTCGACCCCGATACCGCGGACGCCTCGCCCGACACCACCCCGGACCTCTGGGACGCCCCGCCCTCGACCCTTTCGGTCTCGGTCCAGACCTGGGCCGGCGGCACGCCGCGCACCAGCATCGGTGGCGCTCTCCGCGCCGACGCGATGCCCAACACCTACGTCGTCGCCGACGCCACCGACGACTGCCGCCTCCTCCTCGGCGAGAACCCGTTCTGCGACCCCTTCTGCGACGGCACCCTCTGTACCGCGCCGAACGTCTGCACTCCCTATCCGGCCCTGCTCTCCGCAGGCACCCTGACGGTCTCGGGAGGCGGCGGCCGCCCCGTCGTGCTCGAGCCCGACGTCACCGGCTACGGCACCTCGTTCGAGGCGCAGACCTTCGCGGACGGCACGGCCATCACCTTCGCGGCCGCAGGCGGCGAGGTCCCGGCCTTTGCGGAGACCCTCACCGCGCCCCCGACGATCGTCGTCGCCGACCTCGACAGGGTCAGCCTCAAGTCCCCCTTGGTCTTCGACTGGGACGCCCCGACCACGTCCAACGACACGCGCGTCCTCATCCGCCTCCAGGCCGATCGCGGCCAACACGGCCGAGCGCTCTCCGCCATCCTCGAGTGCGACGTCCCCGACACCGGCCACTTCGAGATCCCGTCCACCCTGCAGAGCCAGTATGTCGCCGACGACCTCTGGGGTTGCGGCAAGTGCCCTGCATCGAGCATCACGCGCTACGCCGCCAAGCGCATCCAGGTCGGCTCGCACGAGGTCGCGCTGCGGGTCGAGTCCTCGGCGGTCTTCCTGCTCACGACCTGGACCAACGCCCAGTGAGCACGACCGCCGGGGCCGCCGCGTCGGGGCCGACATCCGCGGCGTCTTCCGCGCCGGGGCCTACGCCCGCCGCGCCCTCGCCGGAGCTGACCTGGCTCCTCGCCATCGATCCGCCCACGAGCCTCGGCGACACCGACCTCGTCCGCCTCTCGCCCCTCGACACCGCCAACGCGCCGTTCATCGCAGCCCTGCACGCCCTCGACGCCCGCGCCTTCGCGGGGCCGCTGGGTCGCGTCCGCCCACCGTGGGTCTTCTACGACTGCCTCCTCGCCTCGGGCGTCTCCCTGGGCCACGCCTCCCGCACGGCCGAAGGCCTCACGCCCACCTCGCTGCTCGGCTTCATCCCGACCCTCACCCCCGGCCTCGCACTCATCCAGACCCTCGCGGTCGACTCCGCCGCCGATGCGCGCGACCTCCTCACGCGGGCCCGGTCGCTCGGCCTCGCGGACCGCTTCGTCGTCACCCTGCCTTGGTCCTCGCCGCTCCTCGCGATGCTGGTCTCTCTGGGCGAGGTCGCGCTCGAGGCGGCCTACCTCCCGTCGCTGGACGATCCTCGGACCGTCACGGTCCGCGTCACCCCGGGGACGCCTCCCACCGCGTCGGCCCCGGACATCGCGCCTCTGCGCGACCCCGAGCTCGTCACCCACCAGGCCTCACTCGAGCGCGGCGCGGAGCTCCGACTCACACGCGGCCTCGCCTCGATCGTCGTCGCACCGGTCATACCCGCTCCGTCCGCACCCGCACCGTCCGCACCGTCCGCACCGTCCGCATCCGCGGCCCGCGCGCCGCGCCCGACCTTCGCGGACGACCCGCGCTGGGACCCGCGCGCTCGACCACGGCTCACGACCCACAACGACGCCCTCTTCGAGAGCCTCTCGCCCTTCATCGTCGCGACCCGTGACCACCTGGCCCACGCCGACCCCGCGCCCTTCGGGCTGCCGACGCGCTGGCACCTCGACCCGCAGCGCATGGACCACGCCCCGTTCTTCTGGCTCCTCCAGCGCCTGGACCAGCTCACCTTCGGTCCCGAAGGGATGCCGATGGACCGCTGGGTCTTCTACGACTGCGCCGAGCGCCCGGGCCTCATCTACGGTTTCGCCCTGCCGGCCGCCGCGCTGTCCGCGTCCGAGCGCGACACCTTGCGCGTCCCTCCCGACTACCAGGGCCCGGTCCCGCTCTCGATGTACATCGCCATCCCGGCCGCCTCGGCCCGCCCCGACACCTGGTTCGGGCACAACCTCGCGAGCCTCAACCGCGCCCTTCCCGAGCGCGGCCTCCGCCACCTCGGCAGCATCACCAAGGCCTTCGCGCTCGCCGCCTTCCGCGCCCGCCACTTCCTCGGCGCGACCCAATGGACCAGCTCGGCGCTGTTCATCCACACGAAGTTCGGGCCCCTCGAGCTGCGCTCGACCTGGACCCCGGCCCACTCGATCCCCGAGACCCTGACCTACGCCTTCGACGTGACCGAGCTCTCGCTGCGCGCCGCGGCCGGCGACCCGAGCGCGCGCCTCACGGCTCCCACGCCCGACCTCTGGCTCGCGGCCGACGACCGCGACGGCATGCGCCGCCTCCAGGCCGAGCTCGAGGCCGGCGCCCGCTACGAGCTATGCGGCCCAGCCGCGGCCCCGCACCTCCCCGAAGGCGCGCTGGCCCGCCACCACCCGATCCGCGCGCTCCCGGCACGCTGAACCACGTCGGCGGCGCCTCAGTTCTCGAGGCCTTCCATCGGGAACAGCGCCATCTGACGACGGATGGGCCCCTCGGCCACCACGCGCGACAGGCGCGTCCCGGCGCGGTCGGCCAGCGCCGCGGCCAGCTTCTCGGTGCTCGTCACGATCGCATTGGGCCCGCCGTCCTCGACGAACTCGAGCGCCGCCTCGACCTTCGGCCCCATCGAGTCCCCCGGGAAGTGCCCCTCGCGCAGGAGCTGGCGCAGCTCGATGCTCGAGACGCGATCAATCGGACGCTGATCGGTGCGGCCGAAGTTCGCAAAAACCTGATCCACCGAGGTCAGCAGGATGAGCAGCTCGGCCCCCAGATCGCCCGCCAGCAGAGCCGCCGTGCGGTCCTGGTCGATCACCGCCTCGACCCCGATGAGCTGCCCGCGCGCGTCGACCGCCACCGCAACGCCACCGCCACCGCCCGCGATGACAACGTGGCCTGCTTCCAAGAGGCTCTCGATCGAGTCGAGGTTGACGACCTCGAGCGGCCTCGGGCTCGGCACCACGCGGCGCCATCCGCGCCCGGCCTCCTCGACCATGTGCACGTCCCCCGACCGCATGAGCGTCTTGGCGCGCCACTCCGACAGGTACGGCCCGAGGGCCTGGGTCGGCCGCTGGAACGCCGCATCATCGAGCCCGACGAGCGCGTGGGTCACGACCGCGGTGACCGGCCACTTCATCTGCAAGCGCCTGAGCTCGTTCCGGATCTCCAGATCCAGCAGGTACCCGAGGGCCCCCTGGGTCGACGCCACGCACACGTCCAACGGCTGCGGCGGCAGCTTGGTCGAGCTCTCCTCGTTGCGCACGAGCTCGCGCCCCATCTGCGCCTCGTTGCCGTGCACGACCAGGACACGAAAGCCCTCGCGCACCAATGCGACGACTGACCTGGCCGCGCGACGTGCCATCTTGAGCTGGTCCCGATGGGTCCCGGCGGTGTCCTGCGGCATCAGCGCCAGACCACCAAACGACAGGACCGCAATTGCCGTGCGTGCCAACCAGAGCCTCCAATTCGTAGATGGTCCCCCGCTCGGGGGCGGCGGGTCTAGCATGGGCCACCCCCCTCGCCAAGCACCGCGCTCGGACCGCGCGCGACCGCGCCAACCAACGCCCTCAGCCCACCTCTCCCGCAATGGTTCTGAGCATTGACATAACGTGACGATCTGGACACTCATTCGCGCCATGCGCTCGTCCGGCCCACTCTTCGCGCTCCTCATGACCTCCCTCGGGCTCCTCGCCTCCACGGTCGCGCCCCACGCGTCGGCGACGGAGCCCCCGCCGATCCCGTGGCAGCCCGCCGAGGGACCCTCGGCGCCTGGCCCGAGCCTTCCGCCCGACGCCGATCTCCAGTCCGGCATGCCCGAGCCCCTCGGCCACAAGCACCTCGCGCCCGAGCAGCGCCTCCTCCCGCGCTCCGACCTCGGCGGCCGCTCCGGCCCTTCGGTCCTGCCCTCGCCGGGCCCCCTGCTCGCCGCGACCTCGAAGCCCATCGTCACGCGCGAGGTCCTGGGCTACCTGCCCTACTGGTCCTACACGGCGACCTCGCCCTACGTCCCCCTGCGCTGGGACCTCATCACGACGCTCGCCTGGTTCGCGGTCGCCATGGACGACAACGGCGGCATCGCCGATCGCAACGGCTGGGGCGGCACCCAGACCGCGGCCATCGTGCGCGAGGCCCATGCCCATGGCGTCAAGGTCGTGGTGACCGTCACCAACTTCTCGGGCACCGGCATCACCAACATCGTCAACTCGGCCGCGCGCCGCCAGACCGCCATCGACAACTGTCTCCTCCTCATGCGCGAACACGACGCCGACGGCGTCGACATCGACTTCGAGTTCGTCCCGAAGGCCGCCCGCGACGGCTTCGTCACCTTCATGACCGACCTCAAGAACGCCGTCCGCGCCGCGCGCCCCAACGGCCATGAAGGCCACGTCACGCTCGCCGGGCCCGCCATCGACTGGAGCGGCGCCTACGACTACGACGTGCTGCTCGCCAACACCGACGGCATCATGGTGATGGCCTACGGCTACCACTGGACCAAGAGCAACCCGGGGCCGACCGCGCCACTCTTCTCGGGCGACCTCTGGTCCTCGCGCTCCATCTCGTGGACGGTCGACGACTACCTCCGCTACGGCGGCGCCGAGAACCGGCACAAGATCATCATCGGCCTGCCGTGGTACGGCCGTAGCTGGAAGGTCGGCTCGCAGGCGATCCCGGGCACGGCCCTCTCCGACGGCGCCACGCGCACCTTCAAGGTCGCCGAGCCGCTGGCCCTCTCGCTCGGCAAGGGTTGGGAGGACGTCTCGAAGTCGACCTACTATCACCAGACCGTCAGCGGCAGCCTGAGCCAGGTCTGGTACGACGACGGGCGCGCCTTTCGCGAGAAGATCGCCTACGTCGACGAGCGCGACCTCGGCGGCATCGGCATCTGGGCCCTGGGCTACGAAGGGGACTACCCCGACCTCTGGGACGCCATCGCGTCCGTGCTCGCGGCCCCGCCCGGTCCCGACCCCGAGGTCGTCGAGCCCTCGCCCGAGGTCGCCGAGCCCGGCCCCGAGGTCGTCGAGCCGTCGCCGGAGATCGCCGAGCCCGCACCCGATTCGGACGAGCCCGACGCGACCGAGCCCGACACGACCCAGCCTCCCGACCTCGATCATCCTGGCGTCCCCAACGCCACCGCGCTCCGCCCTTCGCGGTCATTGGTCGCGCACGAGGTCCAGAACGGCGGATGCCAGGGCAGCGCATCACCGCCCTGGCACATCTTCCTCGGCCTGACCCTCGTACTCTTGTTCCGTCGTCGCACTCAGCGCGGGTAGGGCCGCACCATAGCTGCGCTCAGCGCGGGTAGGGCCTCACCATAGCTGCGCTCAGCGCGGGTAGGCCCGCACCATAGCTGTGCTCAGCGCGGGTAGGGCCTCACCATAGCTGCGCTCAGCGCGGGTAGGCCCTCACCATAGCTGCGCTCAGCGCGGGTAGGGTCTCACCGTCGGGCGATCGCCCGGCGCGGTCACCCACGCCCGAGGGATCTCGAAGCGCTGGGTCTCGCCCGCCATGATGGTCGCCTCGTGCATCACGATGCGGCCGTCGTCGGTGGTGAGCTGGACCTGGACCACGCCGGTCGGGAGGTTCGTCACCACCCGGGTCTGGGCCGGCCCGAGGCGGAAGCCCTCGCTCCCGACGGTGACGCGGACCCACTCACGGGTTGGGTTGTAGAACTCGACGGCACCGAAGCGCGCGACCTGCGGGGCCCACTGGACCTCGCGGCCCGGGAAGAGCTCGATCGTGTCGGTCGCCAGGATGCGTCCCTCGCCGCGCAGCTCGATGCGGACCAGGCCCGGGTCGAGACGGTCGATGCGCTCTCGGCTGTTGCGTTCGACGCGTCCGACCTTCGCCCCGTCGATGAAGACCTGCACCGGACGGCGGAAGGGGTTCTCGACGACCAGGCTCGCCGCAAAGGCGCGGAGCTCGGCACGGGCGACCTCGCCAGCCTCGACGAAGACCTCCTGCGTCTGCGGCTTCGCGCGCGGCATGCCGACGGGCGCGGCGACGAGCGCATAGCGACCCGCGGGCAACGCCGGTGAGAGGACCTCGGCGCCGGGCGTCACGATGCCCAGGTCGAGGTCACCGATGCGGACCCGCATCGCGACCCCCGAGAGGTTTCGGACCGCGACCGACCCGCGCAGCGGCGCGATGCGCAGCGAGGAACGGCGATCGATGCGCACCTCGACGCGGTCGGTCGTCCAGCGCGAGGCCGCGTCCCGGCCGAGGCCGGTGTAGCTCACGACGCGGATGCCGTTGGGGACGCCCTCGATGAGCTGGGTCGCGCGACCGCGCACCTCGATCGCGAAGCGTCCGTCGACGTAGACCTCGACCGGTCGCTCGCGCTCGTTCGTGACCTCGATGGCGCCGGTGAGCGCCCCGGGGGCACCCTCGCCCGGGGCGATGGGGCGCGGGCGTGGATCGGGGTCGGGGCCGTGCGCGTTGGCGGTGCCGGCCATCACCGACAAGAGCGCGACGGCGACCCAGGTGCTGCAGGAGCGGCGTGCGGGGGAGAGCGGGTTCAGCATCGTCTTCATGATCGGGTTCCTCGTCTTCGGGGCCGCGTGCCAGAGGGGCTCGGCGGTGCCTTGGGGTGCCCGCGAGCACGAAGGCATCGCGGGCGTCGGGCCTGACGCCCTCTCGCGAGCGTC
>JAEUKJ010000445.1 GCA_016792665.1 Deltaproteobacteria bacterium
CGCGAGCTGGTGCACCAGCGGCGCAGCCTCGGCCGGCGGCACACCTTCCCCGCGTGAGACGTGCTCGGTCAGCGACCACGGCCCGAACATCGGCGCCGCGAGCCACCCGTGTCCCTGCGCATCGACCCCGCCATCGGCCCAAGGCACGATGTGAGGCGAGTCGATCGAAGCCGTGGTCGCGATCGCCGCCTTCGCCTTGCCTGCGGGGTCGACGACCTCCGCGTGCATCCGCAAGACGACGGTCCGCGCTCCTTGATCGTCCTCGGCCTCCCACCAAGACCCGAACGGGAACGAAGTCCGCTCGCCGAGGAGACGATACCGGCCACCGAGGAGCTCTCCGCTGCTTTCAGCCATGCGTCATTCCAAGCCCGAAAAAAGACTCGCGGACTCTACCCTCCCCAGACCACTTCGGCAAGGCGCGCCACGAATTGTTCCTCGGGCCGCCCTGGCCCCTCCCGACCTTCTGGGGAATTGTTTCGGGTCGTCGTAGCTCTGGACTGGCCGCTTGCCACCCGTTGCCACCCGGTTGCTACCAAGGGGTTGCCCCTCGTCCCCGACCCCGATTCTCTGATACGACCCTCCGAGTGCGCGCCATGGCCCGAACTGCGAACCCCTCTTCGACCTCGCCGCGGCCAGCCCGCGCGCCGCGGTCGCGCGTCGCGTCCCTGTTCGCCTTCGCGCTCCTCCTGACCGCGGTGCCGGCCCGCGCCTCCGCCCCGCTGCCGACGCCGTTCGTCACCGCCGAGCTCGCCTCGATCGCGGACCTCACCCGCGGGACCTCGCGCGATCGCCGTGACCCACCGTCGGCCGCCCGCGCTTACCTCCGCCTCCTCTCGCTGGTCGACGCCCTCGACGCCGTCACGCCCGCCGCCGCCCTCGCGGCACTCGGCGCCATCGCCACCCCGCCCGATGTCGCGGCCTCCCGCCGCTCCCCTGCCGACCCCGCCGTCGTCGACCTCATCGACCTCATTCGGGCCCGCGCCACGCTCGACAAAGCCCTCCGCCTCGACGGTCCGGCCCCGCTCGCCCTGGCCGAGGCCGCGCTGGTCGCAGCCGTCGCCGATCCCTCCGGCGACCTCCTCGGACGCCACGCCGCCCTCGTCGCGCGAGGTGCCGCGACCCACGCCGTCCCCGAGACCTCCCTCCCTCCCGCCGAGCCCGAGCTCCGCTGGGCGCCCACCGCACGCGGCCCGGTCGGCGCCATCGCCCTCGATCCCTTCGTCCCCAGCGCCAGCACCGCCGAAGGCGCCTTGCTGCACGTGGTCGTCGTGTTCGACGTCGCCACGCCCTTTCACGGCGCCCTCCGCCTCGGGGCGACCGGCGACCTCGTCGCCACCCTGGCTCCCGTCCCCGACCCCTCGCGCCCCGCCTCCGCGATCCCGCTCGGCGAGGCCCGCGCCCTCCAGCACGCCGTCCTCGACCAGCTCGCCGCCCCCCTCGACCTCGCCCCAGGGCGTTACGCGCTCCTCGTCACGCTGCGCCCCAACCGCTCCGAGCCCGCCCTCCTGCGCGCGCGCCTCGACCCGAGCGGCGCCGTGCTCCCGACCGTCGCGAATGAGCCCTCACTCGTGCCTCGCCCCGTCGCCGTCGACGCCATCACCTGGGTCACCACCCCTTCCGCGCCGCGCCCCCTCGTCGACAACCCCGCTGTGACAGCGCTCGGTGACACCTTCGAGGCCACCCACCTCCGCCGCCTCCTCGGCCTGCCGGACCTGGCGCCGTCCGCACGCGCCCCACACCCTCCCCTCGAAGAGCGCCTCGCCAAAGACCTCGCCAAGCTGTCGCCGACCTCGCTCCTCCTCGCGCTCTCCGCCGTCACCAAGGACGAGGATCGCGCGAGCCTCCTCCTCACCGCGCGCCTCGCCGGACCTCCCTCGCCGCTCCTCCTCCTCGCTCAGGCGCAGACCGCCTCCGAGCGCGGACAGCTCGTCGCCGCGCGCCTCTCCCTCGACGAGGCCGCCGCCGCGCTCGCCGGGCCACTGCGCTCACCCGAACGGCCCGCGCCCGCCGATGCCGCGTCCGACGCAGGGCTCGCGGACCTCGCGCGCTACGTCGACGCTCGCCTCGCGCGCCTCGCCCACACCCCCGAGGGCGCTCTCATCGCCTACGGCCTCGCCGCTCCTGACCTCGCCGTGGACCAGGCAGCCGCCCTCGCGGCGGGCCTCTCCGAGCGCGATCGCGTCGTGCTCGCGCAGGCCTCCCTCGAGCTCGGTCGCGCCGACCTCGCGGTCGCCCTCTACGATGCGTTGGTCGCCGAGTCCCCCGGACAGATCGAGCTCCAGCTCGCCCTCGCTCGCGCCGCCGAAGCCGCCGGTCTCACCGATCGCGCCATCGCCCTCTCCCGCGCCGCCGCCCTCCGGCGCCCCGATCGCCCCGCCCTCGCCCTCGAAGCCGCTCGCAAGCTCGTCGCCCGCGCCCTGCCGGAGGACGGCGCCGCGGCCCGCGGGCTCATCGACCTCGCCCTCTCCGGCCTTGCCCCGCGCCCCGACGGCCGCGTCATGGCCGCCCGCCTCCTCGAGGCCCTCGGCGACCGCCCGGCTGCCGCCAAGGTCCTGGCCGACGTGCTCGTCGCCGACCCCGCCCACGCCGAGGCACGCCGCAACCTCGAGCGCCTCGTCGGGGCCGAGCGCGTCCCCCTGACACTCACGCTCGACGAGGTCG
>JAEUKJ010000490.1 GCA_016792665.1 Deltaproteobacteria bacterium
GCGGGAGGCGGAGCGGCAGGGCGGACCCACTCATCGACGGCATCGCGTCGCGTGAACGGCGAGTGCCCGGCGACCTTCGTCCTGCCCTGCCGCCCCGACTTCCAACCCCACAGTAGGCGCGGCGCGAGATACAAGGCGACCCTCAGGTCGTCGCATCGACGCGGGCCGCGGGGCCGCAGGTTCCGTGAGCGACGACGACGGCGCTCGGCGCAGCCGCGCGTGCCTAGAAACTATTGCCGATGGTGAACTCGAAGACGGAGGAGTCTTCACCCGGGCGCGGCGCGAGGGGGAAGCCCCACTCGAAGCGCAGCGGCCCGACGGGCGAGTTCCAGCGGAAGCCGAAGCCGGCCGAGGTGCGGAGGTCGAAGGGGTCGAAGCCCTGATCGTCGCCCCACGCATTGCCCGCGTCGAGGAAGACGACGCCGCGGATGCCGGCCTCTTTGAAGATGGGGAACTCGACCTCGGCGTTCAGGATGAACTGCTTGTTGCCGCCGATGTTGATGGGGCTCAGGTCGCCGTCGGGGATCGAGGTCAGGTAGAGGCGCTCGCCGATCGAGTTCCGCTCGAAGCCGCGCACCGTGAAGATGCCGCCGACGAAGAAGCGCTCGAAGAGGGGCACGGTCTGGCCGTCGACGCCCTCGACCACGCCGACCGTGCCGTTCAGGCGCAGGACGAAGTCCCAGAACAGCGGGAAGTACCAGCGGGTGCGGCCGATGACGCGCCAGAACTCGTTCTCGGAGCCGAGCACCTTGGAGGCGTACTCGAGCGAGAGGGTCGTGTACTGGCCCGCGGTCGGGAAGAGGCGGTTGTCACGCGTGTCGTAGGACAGGGTCCCACGCAGGGAGCTGGTGAGGCCCGTCTGACGCAGCTTCTGGATATCGATGCTCGAGCGCGTGAGCTGCGCGTCCACGCTCTCGAGCGTGTACGTGAGCGACAGCGAGAGGTCGTCGGTCAGGCGGTACCCGAACGAGATGTTGCCGCCCTGGCGCAGCCGGTTGAAGTCGGTGAACGACTCGTTGAAGTTGAAGAGGTCGAACGCGAAGGTGATCTCGGAGTCGAGGAAGTACGGCTCGTAGAAGCTGATCGAGCCGAGCTGCCGGATGCCCGAGAGCGTCGCCTGCGCCGACAAGGTCTGCCCGCGACCAAAGATGTTCTCTTTCGAGATCTGCGCCGTGAGCAGGAAGGACTCGTAGCTCGAGAAGCCCGCACCGATCTGGAACGTGCCGGTCTGCTTCTCTTTGATGGTCACCACCAGGTCGATGGTGCGCGGGTCGCCGGTCGGGCGCGTATCGATCTGCACGCCGCCCGAGTCGCCGGGGCGCGACGGGGGCTGGAAGAAGCCGAGCGCCATGATGCGCCGCTGCGAACGCCGGATGAGGTCGCCCGAGTAGAGGTCCCCCTCGTCGATCTTCATCTCGCGACGGATGACCTTGTCGCGCGTGTCCTTGTTGCCGCGGATCTCGATGCGGCGGATGCGCACCGGGTCGCCCTTCTGGATGCGGAAGGTGACGCCGAAGGTGAGCGTGTCCGGGTTGATCTTGTGGTCGGTCCCGACGTTCGCGTTGGCGAAGCCGCGGTCGCGATAGACCGACGCGATGGCGGCGGTGTCGGCCTGCATCGCGGCGTAGTCGAACCACTCGCCCGACTTCAGGTTGAGCTTCTCGTAGAGGCTCGACTTCTGCACGAGCCAGTCGCCGTCGACCATCTCGATCTCCAGCGCCCCGACCTTGAAGCGCGGCCCCTCGGTCACGGGGATGATGACCTCCATCGAGCGCTTGTCCGGGGCCAGCGCGACCGAAGGCTCGCCGACCTGGATCTGCACGTATCCCTTGGTGAGATAGAGGTACTGGATGCGCTGGAGATCCTGCTCGAAGAGCTCCTTCTTGAAGTCGCCGCTCTTGGTGAGGAACGAGAGCCAGCCGCCCTCACGCGTGGCCATCACGCTCTCGATTTCCTCCGAGGTGAGGTGCTCGTTGCCGACGATCTCGACCTTGCGGACCTCGACCTTGGAGCCCTCTTTCATGATGAGGCGCACGCGCACCTGGTTGTCGCCAGCGCTCTCGACCTTGTAGGTCGTCGACGCCAGGAAGTGGCCTTCCTCGGTGTAGAGGTCTTCGATCTTCTCGAGGTTCGCGCGGATGCGGGCCTCGTCGAGGATCTCGAGCGGCTTCAGGTCGACGACCTTTTCGATCTCGTCCTTCTTCACCGCGTCGCCGTCGAGCTCGTAGTCGATGGCCACGATGGTCGGACGCTCGACCAGGAGCAGCGTGATGGCGATGCCGCCGTCGGGGTGCGGCTTCTCGGCCACCTGGATGTCATCGAAGAAGCCGAGCGCGTAGATGCGCTTGATGTCCTCGGACAGGCGGCTCCGGTCGAGCTCGCGCCCGAGCTGCGTATAGATCTTCGAGCGCACCGCCTGCCGGTCGATGCGTGAGAGCCCGACGATCTCGATGCTGCGCACGATGCGATCGGGGTCGTCGTCCTCGGCCCGCGCCGCGCTGGACGCGACGAGCCCGAGCGTGAAGGTCGCGAGCACCGAGGCGGTGAGCCCGAGGGCGATGGTCATGGCCGCGAGGCGGCTGGGGCGATGGTGCTTCACGCGGCGTCTATTCCAACGCGGCTCGCCGAGCTCGGCGGCTGCTTGGGGAGGAACTCTTCGGGGGCCTCGTCGTCGCGCAGCTCGCGGACGGTGCCCTTGGCGAGCAGAAGGTGCCGGCGCAGGAGCCAGGCGAGCTTCACGTTGTGGGTCACGACGACGAAGGCCGTCTCGAGTCGGCCGTTCAATTCGACGAGGAGGTCGTGTATCTCGTCCGAGGTGCGGGTGTCCAGGTTTCCCGTGGGCTCGTCCGCGAAGACGATGTCGGGGTTCCTGACCAGGGCCCGCGCGATGGCGACGCGCTGGGCCTCGCCGCCGGACAGCTCGCCGGGCTTGTGGCGCATGCGCGAGCCGAGCCCGACGTGCTCGAGGTGGTGGGCCGCGAGCTCTTCGGCGCGCTTGGGCTTCTCGCCCGCGATGAGCGAGGGGAGCATCGCGTTCTCGAGCGCGGTGAACTCGGCCAGGAGATGATGGAACTGGAAGACGAAGCCGACCTTGGCGTTACGGAAGGCTGCGAGCTTGGCGGGCGGTAGCGCGAAGACGTCGACGCCGCCGATGAGCACCGAGCCCGTGGTCGGGGGGTCGAGGGTGCCGAGCACCTGGAGCAGCGTCGACTTGCCGACGCCCGACTGCCCGACGATCGACACCATCTCGGCCTTGCGGATGACGAGGTCGATGTTCTCGAGGACGACCAGGCGCTCGGGGTCGCCGGCCTTGCGCCCCGGCACCGGATAGGACTTCCCGAGACCGCGCGTCTCGAGGAGGATCGGCATCGCGGAGCTATCCATGGCGCAGTCCGTCGGCAGGCCGGAGTTGGCTCGCCTTCTTGGAAGGATAGAGGGTCGCGAGCAGGCACATCCCCATCGCCGAGAGGCCAAAGACGGTGATCTCGAACGGATCGATGCGGACCGGGAGCTCGGACAGGTAGAACATGCGGGGCAGGGTGAAGCCGGCCGCGATGAGGTACTGGCAGGTGAGCACGCCGAGCGGGATGCCGGCCAGGACGCCGAAGAGCCCGATGAAGGTGCCGATGTGCACGAACGAGGACATGATGGCGCCGTCGCTGGCACCGAGCGCCTTCAAGACTGCGATCTCTCGCACCTTTTCGACTACGAACATCACGAGCGAGCTCACGATGAGGAGGCTGGCCACAAAGACGATGAAGCCGAGGATGATGAGCATGACGATGCGTTCGAGCGCCAGCGCCGAAAACAGGTTCTTGTTGCGTTCACGCAGGGTCGAGGCCGAGAGGCCGGGAAAATCGCGGAGGATCGTCGCCAGCGCGGGGGCGAGCTCGTCGATCGCCTGGGGATCGTCGATGCGGGCTTCGAGCTGGTTGCGATCACGGCCGAGGTCGAAGAAGCGCTGCGCGGCGTAGAGCGCCATGTACGAGAGCTTCTGGTCGTACTCGTACATGCCGGTCTGGAAGATGGCGGCCACGCGGAAGCTCTGGAGCTTGGGGCGCAGGCCGGTCGGGCCGACGTCGCCGTCGGGCGCGATGAGCTGGATCTCGTCGCCGACCGCGAGGCCGAGCTGGCTCGCCAGCTCGATGCCGATGACGAGCCCTGGATAGAGGTCGGCCGGCACCGCGTAGGCTGGGTCGGCCTCGTCGGGGGCGGCCTCGGCCGGGAGTGACTTCTTGCGCTTGCGCGGGTCCTCGTAGGGATAGCGCGCACCATCCGAGACGAGCAGCTCCGGGCGGTCGAGCGCCGCGATGCTGCCATCGACGATGCGCCCGCGGAGCTGATCGCTGGCCGCAAGCGCAGCAGGCACCATGCCCTTCACGACGACGTTCACCGCGATGCCCGTCGGCGAGGACATCATGACCTCACCGCGCACGTAGGCGTCGGCCTCGGTCACGCGCGGCAGCTTGCGCATCGCGACCTCGAGGGAGTCGTTGTCGCCGAGCGTGCCGTCGGGGCGCGCGGGCTCGATGACGATGTGCGCGTTGGTGCGGAGGATCTTGTCGCGGAGATCGCTCTGCAGGCCCTGGATGACGCCCAGCACCACGATGAGGGCCCAGAGGCCGATGGCCACGCCGACGATGCTGATGAAGGTCGGCAACGTAACGGCACTGCGCTTCCTGAGGCGCGGCGTCGGCGGCAGCGAACGCGTGGGGATGAGGAGCCCGAGCGAGGCGACGAAGAGGAAGGCCGCGCCGAGCACGAGCAGGATGAGGTGGAGCGTCGTCGCAAACGGCGGGGAGACGCGGTCGGCGATGCTGTTCCACAGCGCGGGGCGCGTCATGAGCCACGCGGCGATGAGGAGGGCGGCGCCGACACCTGCCAGCACGAGCTTCGTCGGGACGGCGCGCGCGCGGGCGAGGTGCACCGAGCGCGCGAGCTTCGAGCGCAGGGTCTCGGACTCGCGCTGCGAGCGCAGGAACTTCCAGCCGATGAAGCGCGCGAAGCGGCGCCGCGCGAAGCCGTCGGCCAGACGCCCGAAGACGACCAGGTAGAGGCTGGTCATGAGCGTCGCGACCAGCACGATGACCAGGATGACGACGAACAGGCCTGCCGCGGTCTGGGCTTGGAAGACCGTGTCGGGGCCGGCGTCCGCCAGGAGCCCGAAGAAGAGCAGGGCGACCAACGCGAGCGCCGTCAGGATGGCGAGGAGGCGCGTCACGCCGTCCGCACGGGCCCTTGCGGAGCCTGGCTGTCGGACGCCTGCTTCGTGGCCTTGGCCTGGGCGGCGTCGGCGACGGGCTCGGCGCGCTGCTCGATCTCGGGCCGCATGTGCGGGAACAGGATGACCTCGCGGATGCTCTGCTGGTCGGTCATCATCATGACCAGCCGATCGATGCCGATGCCCTCGCCGGCGGCCGGCGGCATGCCGTATTCGAGGGCGCGCACGTAGTCGAGGTCCATGTACATGGCCTCGTCGTCGCCGCCCTGGCGGGCCGCGACCTGCGACTCGAAGCGCTGGCGCTGGTCGATGGGGTCGTTCAGCTCGCTGAACGCGTTGGCGAGCTCGAGGCCGGCGACGAATAGCTCGAAGCGGTCGGTCACGGTCGGGTCGACCTCGTTCCTGCGCGCGAGCGGCGAGTTCTCGACCGGGTAGTGCGTGATGAAGGTCGGCTGGATGAGGCGGTGCTCGACCAGCCCCTCGAAGCCCGCGACCAGGAGCTGCCCGTAGCTCGCGTTCTTCGGGACCTCGACCTTGCGGGCGTGCAGCGCCGCGGCGAGCGAGGCCACGTCGGCCACGTCGGCGTCAGCGAGGCCGCCGACCGCGGTCAACGATTCCTTCACCGAATAGCGCGCGAAGGGCTTGGCCCACGAGATGGCGTGGTCGCCGTAGGGGCGCACCAGGTCGCCGGCGCGGCCCTCGTCGTCGGCCAGGCGCGCGGCGATGCCGCTCAAGAGCTCTTCCGTGAGGGCGATGAGGTCCTCGTAGGTGGCGTAGGCCTGGTAGAACTCGAGCATCGTGAACTCGGGGTTGTGCCGCGGCGACAGCCCTTCGTTCCGGAAGTTGCGGTTGACCTCGAAGACGCGCTCGAGCCCGCCGACGAGCAGCCGCTTGAGATAGAGTTCCGGCGCGATGCGCAGGTAGAGCGGCATGTCGAGCGCGTTGTGGTGGGTCACGAAGGGGCGCGCGGTGGCGCCGCCCGGGATGACCTGCATCATCGGGGTCTCGACTTCCATGTAGCCACGGTCGCCGAGGAAGCGGCGCACGTGCTCGACGATGAGGGCGCGCGTCTTGAAGATGCGGCGGGCCTTCGCGTTCACGATGAGGTCGACGTAGCGCTGGCGGAAGCGGGTCTCGAGGTCCGAGAGGCCGTGGAACTTCTCGGGCAGGGGGCGCAGCGACTTCGTCAGCAGCACGAGCTCGTCGACCATCAGTGTCGGCTCGCCGGTGCGGGTCACGAAGACGCGGCCACGCACGCCGACGATGTCGCCGATGTCGAGGTGCGACTTCATGAGCGTCCAGTCGGCCTCGTTGACGACGTCCTTCCGCACGTAGAGCTGGAGGTTCTGGGGGGCCTGCGGCGCGGGCGCGGGGGCACCTTCGGAGGCCGGGGCCGGGACGTCCTCGTTGCCGACGGTCTTGTCGCGGAGGCGGAGGAAGCTCGCCTTGCCCATGTCGTTCTTGGCCATGATGCGGCCGGCGACCGAGAAGCGCGGGGCATCCGCGGCGAGCTCGTTCATGCCTGGAGGCGGCTCGACCTGGGCGCGCTCCCAGATCGCGAGACAGCTCGTGTCGGGGGAGAACCCGTTGGCGAACGGGTTCCGGCCCTCGGCGCGCAGGGCATCGAGCTTCTCGAGTCGGGCATCGCGGATCCGGTTGGTATCGTCCATGGCGCGTTCCTTATGCCGCGCCGATGGCCGTGGTCAAGGTCGACCTGTCTGGGCTCGTGTGTGGTCCTGCGCCGGGTGCTCGGGCGTGATCGCAATTGCGTGCGGCTTGCAAGCGAGACACAGGTCGCGCAAGTGTCGCACGCGTGAGCGGAGGACAGCGCATGAGTGGTTCAACGGTGGTGGTCGCGGTCGGTGAGCCCGTGACGATCGAGGGCTTGGGGGCCGTGGCCAGGCACGAGGCGCGGGCCGTCCTGTCCGACACGGGGCGTGCGGCCCTCGAGCGCGCGCGCGGCTTCGTCGAGGCGCGCCTCGCGGCCGGTGGGGCCCCGACCTATGGGCTCGACACGGGCTTTGGCGCCCTGGCCGAGGTGCGGATCCCAGGGCCCGAGCTCGCCACCCTGCAGAAGAACCTGATCCGCAGTCATGCGGCCGGCGTCGGCGACCCGCTGTCGCGTGAGGCCGTGCGCGCGATGATGCTGCTCCGGGCCCAGGTGCTGGCGCTCGGGTACTCGGGGGTGCGGCCGCTGGTGGTCGAGCACCTCATCGCGCTGCTGAATGCGGGTGTGCATCCGGTCATCCCCGGGCTCGGCTCGGTCGGAGCCTCGGGCGACCTCGCGCCGCTCGCCCACCTGGCCCTGGTCCTCATCGGCGAGGGGCGGGCCGAGGTCCATGACGAGATCCTCTCGGGCCTCGAAGCGCATCGAAAGATCGGCCTCGAGCCGCTGGAGCTCCTTCCGAAGGAAGGCCTCGCGCTCATCAACGGGACGGCCGCCATGCTCGCGGTCGGCACCCTCGCCCTCGAGGCTGCCGAGCTGCTGGTCGCGAGCGCGGACGTGACTGGCGCCATGAGCCTCGAGGCCCTGCGCGGCTCGGTCAAGCCGTTCGACCCTGCGGTCATCGGGGCGCGCCCGCATGTCGGCGCGCTGGCCGTCGCGGCCCACCTCCGGGCCTTGCTGGAGGACTCGCAGATCGTGGCCTCGCACGCCGACTGCAACGAGGTCCAGGACGCCTACTCGCTGCGCTGCATGCCCCAGGTCCACGGCTCGGCGCGCGAGTTGTTGCGCTATGCGCGCGGCGTCGTCGAGGTCGAGCTCAACGCGGCGACCGACAACCCGCTGGTCCTGCCCGACGGGCGCATCCAGTCGGGCGGCAACTTTCATGGGCAGCCGGTCGCGGCGGCCTTCGACGTGGCGATGATGGCGTTGGTGGATATCGCCAGCATGAGCGAGCGGCGCATCGCCTACCTGGTCGATGCGAGCCGGAGCCGCGGGCTGCCGCCATTCCTCGCGGGGCGCTCGGGCCTCGAGTCCGGCTTCATGATGGTGCAGGTCACGGCCGCCGCGCTGGTCGCGGAGGCGCGGGCCATGGCGGTGCCGCGCAGCATGGACTCCATCCCGACCTCGGCCGATCGCGAGGACCACGTGTCGATGGGCATGGGTTCGGCCCGCGCCCTGGCCGAGGTCGGCAAGCTCGCGTCATGGGTGCTGGCCATCGAGGCGGTCGTCGCGGCGCAGGGCATCGATCTGCGCGGCCTGCCGCCGGGCCGCGGCGTGACCCGGGCGCACGCGTCCCTGCGCGTGCTGGTGCCGCCGATGACCGGAGACCGTTCGCCCGAGGCGGATCTGATCGCGGCGCGCGAGCTCATCACCAATGGCGGGCTGCTCGCGGCCGCGGATCGCGACCCGAACGGGTCGATCTCTCAGGTGGCGGCGGGGCGCGGGTAGAGGGCGAGGGCGCGCTCGAGCTCGACCTTCATCTTGCCCGTGGCGATCTTCTTCCACATGCGCAGGTCGCCGCGGAAGGACCAGAACGGGTGCTTGAAGCTGGCGGGCTTGTTCTTCTCGAAGCCGAAGTGACCGACCCACGCGAAGCCGTAGCCCGCGATGGGCAGCGCCGGCCAGAGCAGCGGGTTGGCCGCCATCGCCATGGCGAGCGAGGTGCCGATGAAGTGGAGCTTCCGGTTCGTCGCGTCGCTGTGCTCGGCGACGTAGAAGGGCCAGAACTCTTCGAAGTTGGAGAACTCGGGGATGGGGTTCGACATGGGCGCCCTCTAACCAGAGAGCCCGCGCCTTGCAAGTCCGGGGTCGGCTCTCGCGATGGGATGCACGCGCGTGGCCGTCGCGCGCGGCTGTGGACCGCGACGCCCATCGATACAATCGAGTCATGCGTTCCATCGGCCCGCGCGATGGGTGGTCGGCGAGCCCCCGGAGGGCGAGGTCTGATGCGGCTCTCCGGGCCCTGGGCGCACGACCTGGGGCGGCCGCCCCGAAGTTGCTCGCGGCGCCGGATGTGCGCATCTTGGCTCCCATGTCGAACGCAACCCACCCCAGTCAGCTCTCCCGTCGTCGTCTCCTCGAAGGTGCCGTGGCCGCCGGCGCGCTCCTCCTCGCACGGCCGAGCCGAGCCGACACGCGCGACCTGGGCGGCGAGCCGCGGGCCCGATCGGTCGCGCGCATCGTCCCGCCCCAGCGCGCCCAGGTCGGCGACATCTTCAAGGTGCGCCGCACCATCCCAGGGGTCGGCTTCGACGACGTCGACCCGTTCTTGATGCTCGACCACTTCGACTTCACCCTGGTCCCCGGCCAGATGGGCGGCCTCGCTCCGCACCCGCATCGCGGCTTCGAGACGGTGACCGTGATGATCGATGGGGCCATCGAGCACGGCGACTCGCTCGGCAACCGCGGGCGCATCGCCAGCGGGGACATTCAATGGATGACCGCCGGCAACGGCATCGTGCACGAGGAGAACCCGCCCGATGATCTGCGCGAGCGCGGCGGCCGTGTGCTCGGGGTCCAGCTCTGGGTGAACCTGCCGAAGGACGCACGCAAGGTCGCCCCGAAGTACCAGGACACGAACGCGAGCCGCATCCCGGTGGTCGAAGAAGCCGGCGTGAAGGCGCGCATCTTCGCGGGCGAGGCCCACGGAGCAAAGGCGGTCATCGCGACCCACACGCCGATGGCCCTCATCGACTACGCCCTCCAGCCTGGCGCCGCGACGCTGGTCGCGTACCCCGCGGGCTGGAGCGCCTTCGTCCAGGCGGTCGACGGCATGGTCACGGTCGGCGACGAGCGGGTGGGTGAGGGGCACCTCGCGCTCACGCGGCGGGACGGCAACGCGATTCACCTCAGGAACGAGTCGAGCAGGCCGGTGCGGGCACTGCTGGGCGGCGGCGAGCCCATCGGCGAACCCTATGTGTCATATGGACCTTTCGTGATG
This sequence comes from Deltaproteobacteria bacterium, assembly GCA_016792665.1. Taxonomy (GTDB): domain Bacteria; phylum Myxococcota_A; class UBA9042; order PHBI01; family PHBI01; genus WYBB01. The sequence continues at coordinate 10,108 of JAEUKJ010000490.1, forward strand.
TCGAGCGAAGCCGAGCTGCGCGAGTCGATCGAGATGTACCGCTCGGGCCGTATGGGCCGCGTGCCCAACCCGACCTATGACCGTGTGCGACTCCGCTGAGGGCTGTTCGAGAAACGGCCATCTGCGGCGTCGCTCGGAAGGAGTCGTCACTGCGGCGGGCCACCAGCCCGCCTTGCTCCTCGTCCTTCCGGCTCCTTGCATCTGGCCATTTCTCGAGCAGCCCTCGAGAGGGAATCCCGAGAGACCGCCACGAACGAGCAAGGGGCTTCCAATCGGTCGACCTTGACCCTCCGGGGGGGCCGTGTTACCCGATGCGCGGCCTGGTCCGCGGGGTATGAGCGCGGGTCGTGAAGAGGTCGCCTGAAGGTCGAAGGACCTGCGCCCAATCGCCTGCCAACAGTCGATGGAGTCTCGGTGGATCCGAACTACGCACCGTACGTGTCCGTGCTCGCCTGCAGCATCTTCGTGCTGGGCCTCGGCGCGGTCATCCTCATCCTGAACTACATGCTCGGGCCGCGGCGACCCACGCGCGAGAAGGGCATCCCCTATGAGTCCGGCGACGAGCCGCACTCGAAGCCGCGGCAGCGCTTCTCGGTCAAGTTCTACATGACCGCGATCCTGTTCCTCGTCTTCGACCTGGAAGTCGTCTTCATCTATCCGTGGGCTTCCAAGTACAGCGATTGGCTCAAAGACGACGCCTTCGCGGGGATCGCCTTCGGCGGCATGATGGTCTTCGTCGCGGTGCTGACCCTCGGGCTCGTCTACGAGTGGAAGCGCGGCGCGATGGAGTGGGAGTAAGCTCGTGGCGCAGAAGGTGATTGACGCCGTCAAGGCCCGCTTTCCCGAGGCCGTGGTCTCCGACCACGCCTTCCGAGGCGATGAGACTCTCGTGCTGCGGCGCGACAACCTGGTCGAGGTCGCGCGCTTCCTGCGCGATGACCCCGAGCTCGACTTCGCCATGCCGATCGACGTGACCGCGGTCGACTACCTCGGCTGGAAGGAGCCGCGCTTCGAGGTGGTCTACCACCTCCTCAGCGTGACCAAGCGCCACCGCATCCGCCTGAAGGTCGAGGTCGACGAGGCTGACCTGCGCGTGCCGACCCTCATCGATGTGTGGCCCGGGGTCGACTGGTTCGAGCGCGAGGCCTGGGACATGTACGGGGTCGTCTTCGACGGACACCCGAAGCTCCAGCGCATCCTGCTCTACGAAGAGTTCGAGGGGCACCCGCTCCGCAAGGACTACCCGCAACGCGGCTACCAGCCGCTCATGCCGCTGCCGACTCTCGCGAGCGAGGTCT
>JAEUKJ010000499.1 GCA_016792665.1 Deltaproteobacteria bacterium
CCCACTCGAAGGCGTACTTCGTGAGCGCCTCGCCCGTGACCCTGGCGTAGTAGGTCCCCGCGGTCGTGGCCGTGAACTGCGCGATGGCGCCGCTCGGGCTCGCGTCCTTGGCGGCGAGCTGCGTCGTCCCGTTGCTCGCGAAGATGGCCACGCCGGCCGACCCCTGGCCGTTGACGGTGACGTCGACCAGGACCTGATCTCCTGCCGCCAGCGTCCACGCGAACCAGTCCTCACCGCAGCAGACGGTCAGGTCCTCGAGCTTGCCGCTCGCGCCCGTGACGCCCTTCGCGCTGGCCTTCGACGGGTTGGCGAGCGCGTCGTCCTGGCAACCACCGGTCACGTCGCTCACGAGCTCGTAGGCCGACTCGGCCGAAGCGAACGGGTAGCCCGAGACCTCGAGGACCCACGTGCCCGGGTTGCGCTTGGCGATGAAGTCGATCGACTCGGTCGCGTCCTCGGTGATCGCCGAGGCGACCGGGTCGCGCGAGGCCTGGCGATCGTCGAACAGGTAGAGGTCCAGGTCGGCCCCGTCGAGGATGTCGAGGACGACCTCCACGCGCTGTCCGCAGCCGACGTTCAAGAGCCAGAAGTCCGCGTCGCTGGAACAGATCTGCAGCGTCGTCGACTGCGCCGCCAGATCCAGGCTGCGCGCCGTCGCCGGCGCGTCGTTGTCCTCGAAGGTGTCGTCGCTGCATGCCACCGACTCGGCGCTCGAGGTCTCCAGCGTGTAGCCGACCGACAGGGGCTCGCTCGAATAGCCCAGCACGACGAGCCACGCCGTCGTCTCCGAGGCGGCTCGGAAGCGCACTGCCTCGGTCGAGGTCACCCCGTCGCTCAACGCCAGCGTGTCGCCGTTGGCGTCGACCAGGAGGAGGTCGAGGTCGCCCTGCATCGCGTCGAAGGTCAGCGTCGCCTTGAGCTCGTGACCGGCCGGGATGACGACCGCATAGACGTCGATGTCCTCGGCCGTCGCAGTTTCGCAGATCGACGCCGTACGCGTGCCCATCGGCAGCGCCGTCGCGGTCTCGATGGCCTCGTTGGGCTCCTCGGCGTCCGGGGTGCAGGGCCCGGTCGGCGCGTTGACGACGCTCACCTTCGCGCTTGCGTAGACCGTGAAGAAGCCGTCGCTCGCCGAGAAGATCACCTGGAAGGTCTGCCCGACCTCCGCCGCGCTCGGCGTCCACGCGAACTTCGCACCCGTGAGGGTCGCGCGCTCGGGCGCCCCGCCCACCAACACGAAGGTCACGGCATCGCCGTTCGGATCGGTCGCGACGAGGTCGAAGGACAGGGCCTCGTCGACCTTGGCCGACTGCGAGGAGAGGGCGCCGAAGACCGGCGGTCGCGGCAGGTCGCTGCTGCCGTCGTCGACCACGAAGCGCACCGGCATCCCGGTCGAGTCGGTCCCGTCGCTCACGGTGAAGGTCACACGGATCGGAGCCCCGACCTGGTCGCTCGTCGGGGTCCACCCGAAGGCGCCCGTCTTGTCGAGCTCGGCGCCCGTCGGCAGGACCCCATCGACGCCGAAGCTCAAGATGTCGCCGTCGGGGTCGGTCGCCGCGAGCTGCAGCGAGAACGGCTGGTCGACCGGCACGAGCTGGTCGCTCACCGGGACGAAGACCGGCGCGTTGGCGGTCACGCCGTCGGTCACCGTGATGCGCACGGTCTCGCGGTCGAAGTCGGTCCCGTCCGAAACGACGAAGGTCAGGAACACGGTGACCCCGGCCTCGTGCGGGACCCACTCGAAGCGGTGGTCGGTCTTGTCGAAGCGCGCGCCTTCGGGGAGGTTGCCGAACAGCGAGTAGGTCAGCGTGTCGCCATCGGGGTCGCGCGCCACGAGCGTGATCGTCAGCGTGCGGTCTTTGCCGACCTGGCGATCGCCGATGCGCTCGAGCTCGGGAGGTCGGTTCGTGCCGGGCTCGATGGTGTCGACGGGCGTGAGGGTGTCGCTCGGGTCGCTCGTGTCCTCGAGGGTGTCGTTGCTCGCGGCGCCACCGTCACCGCACGCGGCACACACGAGCGACAGGGCGGACAGAGCGACGAGAGGGATGCGCATGGGAGCCTCGGCGACGCGACGTGGCGGAGCGTGGGTCGCGAATCCCGACCTTATAGGTCAAACCCCCCGCTCAGGGGAAGGGGACCGGGCCCCGCCGTCCGGGGCACCCGCCGCTCCGAAGAACGCGTCGTGCAGCTTGGCGACGGCGGTCTTGACGAGGCCGCTCGGCAGGATGAACGCGAGCTCGAGCGGGCCGAGCACCATCTCGGGTGCCGCGCCGACCAGGGTGCGGACGATCGCGGCAGCGGCGGAGACGACGTCGGGGGCTTCGCCGAGGCCCGGGCCGACCAGCGTCACCGAGCCGCGTCCGTCACTCATCCGCCAGGTGTTCCCGAAGGTCTCGCTGAGGATGGCGCGCAGGGCGTCGGGGCGATGACAGTTCTCGGGCGGGATGACCGCGTGGATCGGGCGTGCGCCGCCGCCGGTGACCGCGTGCGGGAGGGCGTTGACGCGGGTCAGGGCCTCGACGAGGACGCCGGGATCGGCGCCGGCATCGAGGTCCAGCTCGATGATCTTCTCGCGGTGCGCGATGGCGGTGAGCATGCGTGGCTCGCCGGCCGGGTTCTTGCGGACGACCGTGCCGGTGTCGTCGCGCGGCCCGAAGGTGGCCTTCGCGAAGATGGCGACTCCGTGACGCGCGGCGTGCTCGACGCAGTCCTGGTTCAAGACCTTCGAGCCCGCGCGGGCGAGCGCGATCATCGCGTCGTGCGAGAGCTCGGGGATGCGCGTGGCGTCAGGCGCCAGGCGGGGATCGGCCGAGTAGACACCGTCCACATCCGAGCAGATTTCGCAGTGCTCGGCGTCCAGCGCGGCGGCCAGGGCGACCGCGGTGGTGTCGGTGCCGCCACGGCCGAGGGTCGTGATCTCGCGCGTGTAGGAGACGCCCTGGTAGCCCGCGACGATGACGACCTTGCCGAGGTCGAGCTCGTCCATCAGGCGAAAGGGGCGGACCTCGACGATGCGCGCACGGTTGTGGCGCGTGTTCGTGATGATGCCCGACTGCGAGCCGGTGAACGAGGCCGCGGGCAGGCCGAGCTCGCCCAGCGCGATGGCGAGCAGCGAGACCGACACGCGCTCGCCGGTGGACAGCAGCATGTCCAGCTCGCGCGGGTTCGGGTTCTGCGAGAGCGCCTTGGCCTGCGAGAGGAGACCGTCGGTGGTCTTGCCCATCGCGGACACGACCGCGCACACGCGATAGCCCGACGCGACCGTGTCGGCGATGCGCCGCGCGACGGCCTGGATCTTCTCGAGGGTTGCGACCGAGCTCCCCCCGTACTTCTGGACGACGATGGGGCGGGTGTCGGGCAAGGTCGGGGTCGCGCTGGGGTCCATGGGCGCCGAATGCACCACTCGCGCCCGCGCGTCAATGATGCCGGTGGGTCGGGCCCAGTCGAACTCCGCCCACCTGGGATGGGGGCGCGGCGGGCTTGGGCCGGGCGATCTCGACCTTGCCGCCAAAGGCCGGATGTGCTTTGACGTGCCGATGAACGTCGCACTCGACACCTCTCCCGCTCCCGACCTCCAGGCCGCGCTCGTCACCGTGCTCGCGTTTTCCGGTGAGGGCGACAAGGCCACGCTCGAGCTCGGGCCCGAGGCCGCCGCGCTCGACGCGAAGCTCGCTGGTCGCATCGCCGCGATCGCCGCGGAAGAGGGCATGAACGGCGAGCCCGGCAAGACCCTGCTCGTGCACACGCCCGAGCTCGGCACCAAGCGCGTGCTCCTCGTCGGGGTCGGCAAGGCCTCCGAGCTGACCGCGCTCGAGCTCCGCAAGGTCGCCGCCGTGACCGCCGAAGAGGCCGAGAAGCGCCACCTCGCGAGCGCCGTGCTGGCCCTCCCGGCCACCCTCGATGCCGCCGCCGCGGTCCGCTACGCGGTCGAGGGCGCCATCCTCGGCAACTATCGCTACACGAAGTGGCTCACAGACGACAACGACACCAAGCGCTACCTCGAGGCGCTGCACCTGTCGCTGCCGGGTGCCGATCACGCGAGCCTCGCCCCGGTCGCCGCGCGCGCCGAGTCCGCCGCCCGCGCCGTCGCGATGGCGCGCGACCTGGTCAACGCTCCTCCGGTCGAGGTCACGCCGCGGCGCCTGGCCGAGGTCGCCCAGGAGATCGCGGCCGAGAACCAGCTCGAGTGCATCATCTACGACGAGCACAAGATCGCCGCCGAGAAGATGAACCTGCTCCTCGCGGTGGGCGGTGGCAGCGCCGAGCAGCCGCGCTTCATCCACCTCACCTACCGCCCGAAGGACGCGGACGCTTCGACGCCGCAGGTCGCGCTGGTCGGCAAGGGCCTCACCTACGATGCCGGCGGCTACAACATCAAGCCGACCGGCGCGCTCGAGGACATGAAGATCGACATGGCCGGTGCGGCCGCGGTGCTCGGGGCGATGAAGGCCATCCGCGCCTTCGGTCCGAAGGTCATCGTGCACGGCATCGTGCCCTCGGCCGAGAACCTCGTCTCGCACAATGCCTACAAGCCGGGTGACATCATCCGCTCGCACAACGGCAAGACCGTCGAGATCATGAACACCGACGCCGAGGGGCGGCTCATCCTCGCGGACGCGCTGAGCTACGCGGAGAAGCTCGGGTGCACGAAGATCGTGGATCTCGCGACGCTCACCGGCGCCTGCATGATCGCGCTCGGGCCCTACACGGCCGGCCTCTTCGCCAACGACGAGGCATGGAAGAAGGCCGTCCTCGACGCGGCCCAGCGCTCGGGCGAGGACTTCTGGGCGATGCCGCTCACGAAGAAGCTGAAGTCGATGTTGAAGAGCCCGATCGCCGACATGAAGAACATCGGTGAGCGTTGGGGCGGCGCCATCACGGCGGCCCTCTTCCTCCAGGAGTTCATCGGCAAGGCGCACTGGGTGCATCTCGACATCGCGGGCCCCGCGTCCAACGACAAGCCCGAGCCCGGCGTGCCGCGCGGCGGTACGGGCTTCGGCGTCCTCACCCTGCTCGAGCTCCTCGCCGCCGAAGGCCCCGCGGCTTCGACCGAGGCCTGAGCGTCGGCTGCGACGCCCACCGCGGGCGTCGGAACATGAGCGTCGCCCTTGGCAGGCGTCCGCGTCCCCTCTGGAGGTTTTCGCATGGCTGGATCCGTCAACAAGGTCATCATCATCGGCAACCTCGGGGCCGATCCGGACGTGCGCACGACCCCCTCGGGGCAGATGGTGGCCACGCTGTCGATCGCGACCTCCGAGACCTTCAACAACCGCGAAGGTCAGCGCCAGGAGCGCACCGAGTGGCACCGCGTCCAGGTGTGGGGCAAGCTCGCCGAGCTCGCGCAGCGCTACCTCGGCAAGGGCCGCAAGGTCTTCGTCGAAGGGCGTATCCAGACCCGCAGCTGGGATGACCAGCAGTCCGGACAGAAGCGCTACTCCACCGAGATCGTCGCCAACAACCTCGTCTTCCTCGACAGCGGGGCGGGCGGTGGTCGCGACGCGGGTGGCGCCGAAGAGGGTGGGGGAGGCTACGGCGGTGGCGGCGGCGGTGGCGGCTATGCCCCGGCCCCGCAGCGCAGCGCTCCGGCCCCGCGTGCCCAGGCGCCGCGCGCCGGTGGTGGTGGCGGTGGTGGCGGTGGTGGCGGCGGACGTGCCCCCGAGCCTCCTCCGGCCGAGGACCCCGGCTACTTCGACGACGACGTTCCGTTCTGAGTCGCCTCACGTTCGCTGCCGCGCCCGTCGACGTGGACGCCCACGTCGCTCGGGAACTGGCATCGATCGCGCGAGGCTCGCCACCGAGGCGCGCTTCGCCCGACCCGCACGCGAGCTCTGATTCGTAGGGGCGAGGCTCGCCTCGTCCTCCCTCTAAAGCCGCTCGAGCAACGCCTTGACCTCGGTCGCCTGGCGCCCCGCGGGCCAGGCCTCGAGGTAGCGCTGATAGAAGCGGCGCGCGTCGTCACGCTGGCCGAGCTCCTGTGAGATCGCGCCGGCCGTGATGAGCGCGGCCGGGTTCTTCGGGTCCGCCTCGAGCACGGCCTTCAGGTCCTTCAGCGCAGGCTGGAGCTGTCGCAGCTGGTAGTAGGCACGACCGCGTCCGGCCAAGGCCTTGGTGCTCCCGGGCGCCATCGACAGGGCCTTGTCATAGGCCGCGCGCGCGTCGGCCCAGCGCCCCGCGTCGAGGTGCCCCTTGCCCTCGGCCAGGGCTTGCTCGAGCGGTGCCCCTGCGAGCTTCGGGTCGACCTTGGTCTCTGCCGGCTTGGTCTCTGCCGGCTTGGTGTCTGCCGGCTTGGTGTCTGCCGGCTTGGTCTCGACGGGCTTGGCCTCGACGGGCTTGGTCTCGACGGGCTTGGCTTCGACCGGCTTCTTGTCGGCCTCGGCTTTCTTGTCCTCGGCCTTCTTCTTGTCGGCTTCGGCCTTCTTCTTGTCGGCTTCGGCCTTCTTGTCGGCTTCCATCTTGGCGACCGTGGCAGCCTCCGCGGTCGCGGCCTGGGCGTCGCTCGGACCCGCATCCGCTGCCGCGACGCCATCGCCACCGACGTCCGACGCCGCGTCCGCGCTGACCACATCCGCGACGGGCACCGGAGGCAGGGGCAGCGCCTCGAGCCCCCCGATGAGTGCCGAGTCCGACAGCCCTTCGAGCTTGTCTGCCGCGCGCGCGCGCGCCTTCAACCCCTCGAGGTCGGGGCCGACCGTGGCCTTCGACGACGAGAACGCGCCGAGCGCCACGCCCACGATCAACAACGCCACCAGCGCCACCGCCAGCGCGACGACCGCCCGCTTGTTCTTCGACGCGGGGCCACCATGCGCGGTCGCTTCGAACCACGCATCGTCGTAGGAATCCCCATCTCCAGAGCTCGCCTTCCGCGCCATCGCTCACCTCGCGGCGCGACCTTAGCGCGGCCTGCCGCTCGTCGCCAGCAACTCGACCCCCTCGGCTCGGACCGCTTGTGCGAACGACCCGGCATGCGCGCTCGCCCAATGCGGGATTGCGCCTTGACGCCGCGCGGGGATGCCCCGATCATGCCCCGGCTCGCGGGCTGTCACGCTCGCGCCGGAGGTCGGGATGCCCAGCTTGGCAACGTCACACTCCTTTGTCTCGGGGCACGCCCGTCAGCTTGGCTCCGCCAGGTCGCCTGCGCACCTCGGTGCTCTCCTCGTGTCCCTCGCGGTCCTCGTGTCCGCGTGTGGCGGCTCCGTCAGCGAGTCGGACCTCCAGAAGTGGGCAAGCTCGGAGACCGGCTTCCAGCGCTTGGCGCAGGTCATCCGCGACGCGAAGCAACCGGTCGAGGTCCGCGTCCGCGCCCTCGAGGTCATCGTCGAGAAGGACCAGGCGATCCGCGTCCGCGGCATGATCGACCCCGTGCCCGAGGCCGACCGCCAGACCATCGCGCGCGCCCTCGTCGACAAGCTCGTCACGCAGGTCGAGTCGCGCTCTCCGACCCAGGCCCAGTCGAAGGACGCGATCCTCTCCCTGGTCCGCTACCTCACGCCCGAGCAGGTCGAGCGCGTCCAGCGCGCCATCTCGGTCTGGGCCTTCTCCGACATCTCCTGGGAGACGCCCGCCCCCGATCTCAAGTCGAAGCTCGAGGCCCGCATCGATGCCGGTCAGATCGCGAGCCTCGGCCCGCACGGCCTCGAGCCCGCCGCCATCCTCCTCGCCAACGGCTTCGTCGCCGAGCAGATGGTCCGCTACATCACCTCGGTCGACGTGCCCCAGGCCAAAGAGCTCCTGCTGAAGGCGCTGCGCCGCTTCCTCCCGACCTACGGCGTGAACCCGCTCTACCTCGACGCGGTCCGCCGCACCCAGGACGCCCGCGGCGCCCAGCTCCTCTTCGAACTCTACCAGAACCAGGCCCTCGACCAGGAGGCGCGCGACGCGTGCTTCACCACCGGCGCGCTGATGATCGACGTCATCAAGAACGCCCCCGCCGATCAGAAGAAGGCCGTCGCCGACGAGCTCCTGAAGATCGGCGGCGCGGGTTCCATCGACGACCGCTGGCTCGCCGCTGCGAACCTCCTGGCTCTCGCTGGCTCCTCGCGCCTCGCGGACGTGCTCGCGACCCTGAAGGACGACAAGCTCTACGCCAAGGACGAGACCGACACCGGCAAGCGCGTCCTCGACTTCTGCCTCGACCTCCAGAAGTTCGGCACCGCGGCCGAGGCCGAGGCGCCCCTTCGTGACGCCCTCAACAAGGGCACGAACGTGCAGAAGTCGGTCGCCGTCATCTGCGCCAAGGCCTTGGCCCTGGAAGCAGTGAAGCCCGAGCTCGGCGCCCTCGCCGCGAACCTCGGCAAGCCCGCGGACGTGTCGGTCGCCGACTTCCTCGGCGAGACGACCCTCCCCGACGGCAAGAAGGCGCCCATCACCCTCGGCCTCCTCGCCCAGAACGCCATCGAAGGCATGGGCCTCATTGCCGCCCTCGCCACCGCGACCCCGAAGCTCGAGGGCGAGCAGCTCGACGCCCGCCGCTTCATGATCGTCGTCGAGTTCGAGGCCGTGGGCGAGCCCTACACCAAGGCCATCGACGAGCGCTTCGCCGCCTGGCTCGAGAACAAGGCCAAAGCGCCGAAGTGACGAGGTCGCCCGCGCCGCCTCAGCCCTCGGAGCGCGCAATCACCGCCGAAGGCCTGGCGGAGCCAGGCTGCCCAACGGCTCACCATCGAAGGCCCGGCGGAGCCAGGCTGCCCAACGGCTCACCGCCGAAGGCTGCCCAACGGCTCACCGCGGAAGGTCTGGCGTTTCCGACTCGTCCAACGGCGCGATCGGGCTCGAGAGGACGCTCTCCCCATCGCCGAGATCGATCCTCAACGCGACCTCGTCCTCGCCCAGGGTCTCGACGACCGCTTCGTCTCCGCCGACCTGCCAGTACTTCGGACGGTCTCCGTAGAAGCGCATGAGCCGCTCGGTCAGCGGCCGCAGGGACCGTCGATCGATGGCACTCACGGGCACCGCCTCCCAGCGTCGCGCCAGGGCCAGGCCTTCCTCCGGCTCGAGCCGATCCACCTTGTTGAAGGTCAGGATGACCGGCGTGTCGCGCAGCGCCAGCTCGCCGAGGATCGCGTTGACCGCATTCATCCGCTCCTCCCAGCCGGGCTGGCTCACGTCGACCACGTGCACCAGCACGTCGGCCTCGCCCAGCTCTTCGAGGGTCGCCTTGAACGCCGCCACGAGATCTTCGGGCAGGTCGCGGATGAACCCGACCGTGTCGGTCAGGACCAGCTCGACGTCGTTCGGGAAGCGCAACCTGCGCGCGGTTGGGTCGAGGGTCGCAAAGAGCTTGTCCTCGGCCAGGACCTCGGCCCCCGTCAGCGTGTTGAGCAGCGTCGACTTGCCCGCGTTCGTGTAGCCGACGATCGCCGCCACCGGCACCCGCCCGGCCCCGCGCTTGGCGCGACGCTGCACGCGCTGGCGACCGAGCTCGTCGATCTTCCGCTGCAAGAGCGTGATGCGCTCCTTCGCGCGTCGTCGATCGATCTCGAGCTTCGTCTCGCCCGGTCCGCGCCCGCCGACCCCACCCATCAGCCGGCTCATGGCCGTGCCCTTGCCGGCCAGTCGCGGCAGCGCGTACTTCAGCTGCGCGAGCTCGACCTGCAGCTTGCCGTCGTTGCTCGTCGCGCGCTGCGCAAAGATGTCGAGGATGAGCTGCGTGCGATCGATCACCTTGAGCTCGACGATCTCTGCAATCGACCGCGCCTGAGACGGCGAGAGATCCTGATCGAAGACCACCAGCTCTGCGTCGTGATGCAGCGCCGCCAGCGCCAGGTCCTGCAGCTTCCCCTTGCCGACGAGGTAGCGCGGGTCCGGTTGCGGGCGGCGCTGCACGATGGTCTCGACCAGCGCGACCCCGGCCGTTCGCGCCAGCTCGCTCAGCTCCTCGAGGCTCCGCTGGACCTCGCTGCGATGAATCGAACCCTGCGTGACGTGCACCGCGATGGCACGCACGTCTCCGTCACGCGCAACCGCCCCACGCGTGGTCGCCGCGAAGCGCCCCTCGAGCTCCTCGATGAACTGCTCGAAGTCCAGCTCGGTGCGCCCCAGCGCCACCGGCTCGCGTACCTCATGGACCACGCCATCGGCCCGCGGCGGCACCAGGTGCGCGATCTCGATCGTCGTCGGTACGCCCCCCGGGCCGACCGCGATCGCCGCGATGAGGTCGAGCTGCAGCTTCGTGAGGTCGGTGAGGTCGTCCTTGGTGAGCCGCTCACCTTGTAAGTGGGTGTGCACGAGCCGCACCCCGCGAAGCCGCTGTCGACCTGCGCGCTGCCGCCCGAGGTCGGGCAGGAAGAGGCGCTCGTGATCGCCGACGATCACATGCTGGATGCGACCGCGTCGATCGATGACGACGCCGACCTGTCGGTTGAGCTCGCTCGAGATCTCGGCGAGGAACGTCGCGAGCTCGCTCGTGATGACCTCGGCCGGAGGGACGGTGCGCCGGAAGACGCGCTCGAGGGCGTGCTTCTGGGCGGCCTTGAGGCCGATGAGATGGCCGGACACAGCGGTCGTGATGGGGTCCTCCACGCGCCGCGCCCCCACCTCCGAGACGAAGGCGGGCAACGATGACTCACCGTTCCCACGGCGACGCGAGTCGCCTCTTTACGCTCGGCCGACCCGAGTGGTCCAGCGTTCGCGTGTGCGAATCGAGCCGGGTGCTCCCCCGCCGACTGCCGGCACCGCCGCCGAACCGTGCGTGTTGGCACCGAACTCGTGGTTCCTTTCGCCGAACGGAAAGAAAGCTCTTTGTGTTCAGATTGTTGCGAGTGCGCTGCGACTTGTGCCCAATCGCATACTTTGAGCATAGTCCTCACGCCCAGCAGGGCCTCGGACGGCGGCAGACCCGCCCCCCTTTCCCTTGACTTTGAGAGCCGGCGCTGCATATACGCCGGCTTCCGCGTCTGCCGGCCGATGGCAAGAGGAATGAAGTGACCGCACGGATATTCGCCGCACGCCCCGCCCGTGGACCGCGCAAGCTCGCCTGGTCCGCGTGTGCTCTCCTCTTGAGTGCCCCGCTCGTCGCGCTCTCGCCCGCCTCCCACGCGGACGGACCCGAGAACCCGCTGGTCGCCGAGGGAAATTCCCAGCCCGCGTCTGACCCGAACGGCCAGCCCGCCACCACGACCCCGACGACGACCGTCAGCACGGAGGGAACGTCCCCCGTCGAGTCCCCGGCCGACTACGGTGGATCGCTCTCGGTCTCGACCTCGGTCGGCCTGGGCACCTTCGTCGCCGAGCCGCAGAACGCCTCGGTCGTCACGACCAGCTTCGCCGGCAGCGCGTACTACAACCTCGCGAAGAACCTGAAGCTGACCGCCGGCCTGTCGCTGACCTGGTACCAGATCCTCGACGTCGACACCTCCCTCCCCGAGAACACCGCCCTCCTGAGCGACCTCTCGATCGGCGTCTCGCACGGCCGGATCTTCCACGACGACGACTCGGGCTTCAACCTCGCCGGCGCGCTCCGCATCTCGCTCCCGACCTCCCTCGCGAGCCAGTTCCAGAACCGCCTCTTCACGCTGTCGACCTCGCTCAGCGCGTCCATCCCGGTCGGCCCGGTCACGTTCTCGTACTCGCTCGCCTTCGGGAAGTACTTCAACCTCACGGCCACCCCGACGCTCAACTGCGACGACTTCGACGACCCCGAGCAGTGCATCGAGGGACGTCCGGGCAACCCGAACTTCGGCTATGAGAGCGAGCGCCGCGGCCCCGAGGTCTACCTCCGCGGCGCCGGCGCGACGTCCTTCTATCTCCAGAACAGCCTGAACATCTCGTGGTCGATCATCGAGGATCTCAGCCTCTCGCTGGGCCTCGCCATCTCGAACTCGTACGGCGTCCGCTCCTATGAGGTCGACGACCTCTCGGGTGAGAAGGCCACCGCGGGTCGCTCGCATCGTGACCGCCTCGTGAGCTCGCTGGCCCTCGAGTACAGCTTCAACAAGTACCTGTCGGCCGGTCTGTCGCTGACCACCGACACGTCGCAGCCGTTTGGCGCCCAGGGAGACGACTTTCCCGTCATCTTCGACTTCACGCGCGCCTCGGACAACATCACCAGCCTCGATGTCAGCGTGACCGGCTCGTTCTGAGCCGCGCTGACTCTTCAGACAGCCGCTGCGCCGCGAGGCGTCGCGTCGATTGCATCATCCGCGGCGCTCGCCGCGCGTGTCGAAAGGTCGGCCCTGTGAGGGGTCACCGCTTGGAGGTCTCGCCGATGTCTTCTGGTTCCCCGCACAACGGATGGCCGCGTGTCGCACGCGCGCTCGTGTGGTCGCTCACCGCCGGTCTCTTCGGGACCGTCGGCCTGGCGACCGCCCCGGGCTGCGTCGAGGACGTCGGTCTTATCGACCGGACCGCTCCCTACAAGCTCGACAAGAAGATGTTCGAAGGGGTCTGGCTCTACCAGCAGACCACCATCGACGTCCCCTTCAGCTCCGCGGTGAGCTTCGCGGGCGAGCAGCCCTTCCTCGGCGGCACGAAGAAGATCATCTTCGACCTGCAGGAGGACGTGCTCGTCGCCTACCCGATCGTCGAGACGATCGAGGGCACCGAGAAGGAGTGGAAGCGCCACAAGATCCGCAAGTACTGGGATCCGAAGCACCGCGACGAGTTCCTCGAGATCTACGTCGGCCCGCCGGTCGCGCGCTGGCCCATCGAGAGCCACTTCGACGTGCAGCGTTCGTACAACACCTTCAACGGTGCCCAGTCGAACGAAGTGGTCGAGAACACGAGCGACCGCCCGTGGTACCAGCGCGACTACGTCCGCGTGTCCTGGCATCGTCAGGGCATCCAGGACTTCTTCTTCTCGCTGACGGGCGCGGGCAACAGCTACTTCGTCGGCGAAGAGCACCCG
>JAEUKJ010000502.1 GCA_016792665.1 Deltaproteobacteria bacterium
GGACCTCGCGCGCGACCCCCTGAATTGTGGTGGCTGCGGGCGTGCCGCGCAGCTCGAGATCTGCAACGGGCAGGACGACGACTGCGACGGCGCGACCGACGAGGACCTCTCGCCTCCCGCGGCCCCCTGCGAGATCCAGAACGCGCTCGGCACCTGCGCCGGCACCTGGACCTGCACCGTCAATGGCTTCGCCTGCGACGCGAAGACGCCCCTGCCCGAGGCCTGCAACGGACAGGACGACGACTGCAACGGGGTCACCGATGATGGCTTCGTCGACAACACCGGCGCCTACACCGCGGACCGTGCGTGCGGCAGCTGCGCCAACGACTGCACGACGCTGCTCGCCAAGGAGCACGCCTACGGCATCTGCAACAGCGGCGGGCTCGCGCCGACCTGCCAGCTCGTCTGTTGCGCTGCGGGCGATGGCAACGCGCGCTGCGACGGCACCACCTGGCAGGATGCCAACGGGCAGCCCGGCGACGGGTGCGAAGCCGAGGTCGTCCAGGCCTGCACCGACGAGTCGCAGTGCCAGCAGAGCGAGGTCTGCCTCGGCCAGCGCTGCACCCCGAACCCACAGGGTGGCACCTGCGACACCACCGCGGACTGCGCACTCGGCGACGTGTGCGTGGGGGGCATCTGCGGCTGCGCCGGCGAACAATACACGGCCGAGGCGGTGCCGCCCAACGTGCTCATCATCTTCGACCGCACGAGCAGCATGAACCAGAGCGCGGGCAACGGGCAGACGAAGCTCCAGGTCGCGGTCGCGGCCGTGACGCAGATCACCGCCGACTACGACGACCGGATGCGCTTTGGCCTCCTCGCCTACCCCGCCACCAACCAGGCCGGCAACCAGGGTGAACAGTGCGGGGCCGGCTCGGTCTTCATCGCGCCCGCCCTGAACAACGGGCCGGCCATCGGGGCCTGGCTCGCCAACGTCGGCACGACCAACCTCGGCACCCCGACCGCTGCAGCGCTGCAGGTCGCCATCGACTACCCGGGCATCAAGGACCCGACCCGCGACAACATCGCCATCCTCATCACCGACGGCGAGTCGAGCTGCGCGGACCCGGTGCCCAAGGTGACCGAGCTCTTCAACTTGAGCCCGAGCGTCAAGACCTACGTCATCGGCTTCGGCGGCGGCGTGGACCCCGGCGAGCTCAACGACATGGCGGTCCAGGGCGGGACGGCGCTCGAAGGCGAGACCAAGTACTACGACGCCTCGACGCCGGCGACGCTCGGCGCCGCGCTGGAGACCATCACCGGCGACCTCCTCGACTGCGAGTACCTGCTCGGGCGTGTGCCGCCCAACATCGAGGGGCTCGACGTCTACTTCGATCGCGCCCTCCAGAGCCTCGACCCGACCCACCTCGACGGCTGGGACTACGACGCGGCGACCAACCGCCTGACGTTCTACGGGCCGAGCTGCCAGAGCCTCCTCGAGGGGCAGATCGACGACCTGGTCTTCATCTATGGCTGCCCCAACCCCATCATCATCGGCAGCCCTTAGTGCCGTGACGCCGACCTCGTGACCGATGTCGGCCACCGCCGTGACACAAACCCTTGACGACGTGATACACGCGTGAGACACCCGCTGCACGACAGCGAGGTGGACCGTGAAGGACAAGGGTGAGGCCGCGCCGGACGGCGACGAGAAGAAAGAGCGGGTCATCCACATGCGGGTGGCCCCGTCGCTCGACTCCGAGCTCAAGGAGCGCGCGAGCCGACTCGGTGTCTCCGTCTCGAACCTCGTCCGCAACGTGCTCTCGCACGCCTTCGGCCTGGCTGGTGACGTCATCAAGGACGGGGCCGAGGTCGCGCGCTCGGCCCGCGGTGAGCCGCCCACGACCGGCTCGCCCGAGGGGCGCGGTCCCCGTGCGCCCGAGGGCTTCGACGATGCGTGGGCGGGCTCGGCCGCGCGCCGTGATACATCTGTGTCACACCCCTTTCCCGACCCGCGCAGCGCGCCGTTCGGTGGCCGCGCGAGGCCGAGCGAGGCCGCGCCGAGCACGATCCTCGGCTGGCAGCGCTTCGTCCTCGGCCTGAACGCGCTGTGCGAGCGCTGTAACGCCCTCCTCCCCAAGGGCCTGGAAGCCGGCCTTGGGGTCCTGGACGGCCCGGGCCGCCGCCCCGTCGTGTGTCTCAACTGCTTCGAGGAGCTGACCCGCCATGAACTCGACGTCGACCCGCGAACCGATCGCGATGACCCCGCCTCCCGCTGACGTGCCTCCTGAGTTCCCCGATCCGCGCGAGTCGCTCGCGCGCGCATGGGCCGGCGTGCTTCGCGCCCGCACGACGGTGTTCGACACGCTGCGCCTCGCCGGTCGGGCGCTGGGCCACCTGGACCGCCTGGCCCAGGGCGTGTCCGAGGACTCGCGCAAGGTCTACGAGGACGGCGTCGCGCTCTGGAACTCGCTCGCGCATGCGGCCGGCGAGGTGCAGATCACGGCCCGCTCGACCCCGCGGTTGTTGGCCGTCCTGGACGAGGTCGCACGCGTCGCCGCCGCCTACCGTCTGTACCAGCTGCGCGCACCGTGGCTCGGGACGCGGGCCGCGGCCGCACTGGAAGCCGTTCACACGCGCGAGGCCGAGCGCGTGCGCGACCGCCTGCAGACGCTGGGCGGTGGTCTCCTGAAGCTCGGCCAGCTGCTCTCGACGCGCGCGGACATCTTGCCGAAGGCCTGGATCGACGCGCTGAGCACCCTCCAGGATAGGGTCCCTCCCGCGCCCGACGCCGAGGTCCGGGCCGAGCTCGAGCCACCCTTCGGGCCCGGGCTCGCGGCCTTCGCCGAGCTCGCCGCCGAGCCCATCGCGGCCGCGTCCCTGGCGGAGGTCCGCCGCGGTCGCCGCCACGCCGTTGGATCGTCTCCGGACGGCGCTGACGTCGCCGTCAAGATCCGCCGACCCGGCATCGCCGAGGTCCTCGCCCAGGACGAGAAGGCCCTCGCCGTCCTTGCCGCGCTCATGCCCCGCGACCTCGTCGACATCGACCCGAGGCCCATCCTGGCCGAGCTCGGACGCGCACTCGGCGACGAGCTCGACTTCCGTCGCGAGGCCGCGTTCGCCGACGCCTTCGCCCAGGCGTTGTCGGTCTCGTTGGGGGACCGCGTCATCGTCCCGCGGCCCCACCACGACCTCACGACCGAGCGCGTCCTGGTCATGGACTTCGTCGAGGGCGAGCGTCTCGTCCCCTTCCTCGAGGCCGCCTCACCCGAGGACCGCGCCATCGCGCTCGGCCTGC
>JAEUKJ010000512.1 GCA_016792665.1 Deltaproteobacteria bacterium
TTGACGTTGAGCACGTAGAATGCGCTGGCGCTGACGAGCTGGCGTCGGGACGCGAGCGCATCTCCCGCGCACACTACGGCGAGAGCGACAATGGTGAGCGCGAATAGGCGTGCCTGAGTTGTGCAAGTGCTCATCTAAAGTTTCCGTCGCAATGGTCAATACGACCTTAGCCGCATATCAGCAGGTGGGCAACCTGGAGACAATCTATTTTTGCAGACAGTCACAAGGACGGGGCGTTAGCGAGGGCTTGCTAGCAGCGCTACTCGTGCGCGACTGTCTGGCCGTGGCGCGCAGCGAATCCAACGATGACGAGGGCGACGCCCGTCAGCGCATCCTGACGGCGACGCGTGCGCTCATCGCCGAGGGGGGCGTGGACGCCGCGACGACGCGCGCCATCGCGAGCGAGGCGGCGGTGCAGGCGCCGACGATCTACCGACTCTTCGGCGACAAGCAGGGGCTCCTCGACGCGGCGGCCCACGAGACGCTGGCGGCGTATGTTGCCGAGAAGTCGCGGCGGGCGCGCCACCGCGATCCGTTGCAGGACTTTCGCGACGGCTGGGACCAGCACATCGCCTTCGGGCTTGCCCATCCCGAGGTCTTCCGCCTGCTCGCGGACAGCCGCTCAGCAGCGACCGAGGCCGGGCACGAGGTGCTGCGCGAGCGCATCCGCAACATCGCGCGTGCCGGGCGCCTCGGGGTGAGCGAGGAGCGCGCGCTCGGCCTTGTCATCGCGATGGGCACCGGCACCGTCCTCCGGCTGCTCGCGGCCGGGGACCCGCGCGATGAGGACCTCGCGACGGCGGCGCGCGAGTCGGTGCTGGCGGCGATCACCACGGCCGAGGCCGTCGCACCCGCCGATTCGGCCGTGACCGCGGCGGCCATCACGCTGCGCGCGTCGCTCGATCAGGTCGCGCTGAGCGAGGGGGAGCGTGCGCTGCTCGGCGAGTGGCTCGAGCGCATCGCGAGCGCCCCGCAGGAACGAACGAGCGAACGACGTCGCCGACGCCCAGCGTAGCCGCGCGTGCCCGGCAATCAGGCGGCCATGGCGGTGCGCGTGGCAGGGCGATCGAGTTCCGAATAGGTGAGCATCCGGTCCTGCTCGGGGTCCCACACCGCGAGGCGCAGGTTGGCGGCGATGTCGGCCGGCTTCCAGGAGGTGCGCCCGGGGGACTGCAGCTCGGGAATGGCGGCCATCGCCTCGGGCAGGCGGTAGAACGGGATGCGGTGGTTCAGGTGGTGGATGTGGTGGTAGCCGATGTTGCCCGTGAACCAGTGCAGGACGGGCGACATCTCGAACATGCTCGAGCTCGAGAGCGCCGCGAAGGTGTAGTCCCACGAGCGGCGGTCCTTGAGCTTCATCGCCGGGAAGTTGTGCTGGGCGAAGAAGAGATAGGAGCCGAGGCCGAGCGCGACGAAGGACGGCAGGGCGACCATGCAGATGGCGTCCGTCCAGCCCAGCGTGAGGCCGAGCGTCACGAGCAGCGTCACGTGGATGACGATGGCGAGAGGGCCGCCCCAGTGCTGCTTCGGGTCACGCTTGAAGGGCGAGACGGTCATGCCGACCAGGAACACCGTGAGGTAGCCCATGAAGATCGTGACCGGGTGGCGCAGGACCCGATAGAGGGTGCGCTGCTTCGGGGTCATCGAGTTCCACATGCCGACGGTCACGACCGGGAAGCTGCCGATGGCCGAGCCGATGAGCTTGGCGTTGTTCTTGTGATGGTAGTTGTGGGTCTCGCGCCAGACCGAGCGGACCGCGAGCATGTAGTAGCCCGTGACCGACATGATGACGCTGGCGGCCTTGCTCTCGTGGAAGATCGCGCCGTGCAAGTAGTCGTGATAGAAGATGAAAAGGCGAATCTGCATCAGCCCCACGAAGACGCCCAGGGCGATCTTGGCCGGCCACGCGGCGGCCGGGAGCAGGGCGATGCCTGCGAGACCCGCCATGAGGATGAGCAGCGTCGTGATGAGGAGGGACCAGCTCTTCTTGCGGTCTTCCTCCTGGAAAGGCTTCACGGCCTGGTTGAGCTCGGAGCCGGTGCGCGCGGTTCGTGTCGAGTTCGTCATGCCCGCGCTGATAGACCCGCGAGGCCGCGTCCGGCAAGAATGAGGTGGAGGTTGACGCGAGTTTGACCCGCAAGCGAACGCTCGCTCATCGGCTCCGAGCGACGGCTCGGTGATCCACGGACGCGGAGTAGCCTTACTCCAAGCCGGGCACGAGGGCTCCGCGACGCGTTCCTTTACAAAGTCGCTGGGCGGCCTGGCACGCGGGGATCACCGGGGCGGGTACGATCGCACGCGAAAAGTTTGCCGACGGTTCGAGCCTTGCACTACGGAGCCGCTGTCGCGCGCGTGTCTCGTGATGGCGTGCGGCCGGAGTTACCGTGAAGGTCGGCATCCTCTCGCAGTTCCCCTCGCAGGCGATCCAGTCCGGACCTGCCATCCACACCCGCTTCCTGCACGACGGCCTCGAGCGCCGCGGGCACGACGTGGTCATGATGGGCCCCGACACCGGAGACCAGGCGCCCGTCGACGGCACCCACGACTTCCTGTTCCCGTCGGTCAGCTACGCGACCCACCCCGACGTGCGCGTGGCGCTGCCCGGCTCGCCGCTGACGCTGTTCGGCAAGCGCCCCGACGTGGACGTCATCCATGGCCAGGCCAACTGCCACATGATGCACTACGGCGTGTGGGCGCGTGAGATGTGGGGCATCCCCTACCTCAACACGCACATCATCCACCTGCCGACGCACAGCCACTTCATCCTGTCGGACAGCCTCTTCAAGAACGACCGCGTCCGCGATTGGACGCGCGAGCGCGCCTACGACATGGAGCGGAACTTCGCCGAGCACATCTACAACCGCGGCGACGGCTTCATCGTGCAGTCGCGGCACATGGTGAAGTACTGGCGCGAGCGCGGCGTGACGGTGCCCATCGAGGTCGTCGGGCGCCCCGTGAACCCCGGCGTGTTCTCGCGTCCGGCGAGCTGCGATCCCTTCCCCGCGGGCTTCGCGCCCGGCAAGCGCCTCCTGGTCGTGTGCAGGCATGACCGCGAGAAGTCGCTCGACCGACTCATCGACATCTTCGCCAAAGAGATCGCGCCGCGCGCGAAAGACGTGACGCTGACGCTGGTCGGCGACGGTCACGACCACACCAACCTCGTGCAGCGCGCGCTGGCGTCGGGCTTCGGCGACCGCATCCACTTCCCGGGCGAGGTCAGCCACAAGGCGCTGGTCGACTGGTACGCGCACGCCGATCTGTTCGTGTACACCTCGGTGTCGGAGACCTTCGGCAACGTCGTGAACGAGGCCCTCTGGTGCGGGGTGCCGGTCGTGGCCTTCGACGACAAGATGGGCGTCGCGGGGCAGGTCGTCGATCGCGTCAACGGCGCGCTCATCGACCCGAACGTCGACGACGCGGACGCGCGCTTCGGCGCCACCACGCTGGCGCTGCTCAAGAACCAGGGCCTGCGCGCGCAGCTGGGTGGTGAGGCCGCGAACCTCGCGCGGCGCACGGCGCACCCGGACGTGGTGCTCTCGCGCTTCGAGCAGATCTACAAAGACGCCATCCGCCACCGGAAGGACACCTTGCCCGTGCCGCTCGTGAAGCGGAATCGCCTCGTGCAGCTCGCGGCGTTCGCGCGCCAGTACTCGGCGTGGGCTTTCTGGAATGGCGCGGTGGTGGCGCTCGGGCACACGGCGGCGGGCCTCGGTCAGTCGCGCGGTGGGGCGACCCAGCACGCGGCCGGTCAGGTGCTGGTGCAGGCCGCGGCCACCGAGCAGGCGCGTGCAGACGCCGCTGGCGAGCGCGTCCTCGACGAGACGGCGAGCCGCCCCGCGGCGTGATGCGCCAGGCCCGATAGAGCGACGGCCCGATCGAACGGCGGCCGAGGTGGACGACGTTCCGAGCGTCCGCTCGGCTCGTAGAGCCGGTTTGCGGTCATAGAGATCGGCCCTGGCGACGACCCAGTCCTTGCCAAGGACCGGCCTCACCCGATATTGCGCCCACGTTGCGCGGTCGGCGCGCGGCCCGAACCATCGGCCGCACCGCACCGCCCGGAGGCGATGATGACGCAAGCGACCGGCAATTTCACCAAGCGCGTCGGCGACTACGACATCGATGTGCGCGGCAAGGGGCGCCAGTTCAAGAGCGACTTCCTGGAGAAGTTCAGCCACTGCCACGGCCTCGTCCCGCTGTTTCTGTACTCGCCGATTGCCGTGCTGTGCTTCGTCCTCGCAGTGACGGCGCACGCGCTGCCGTTCGCGACCATCTTCGGCCTCTCGGCGGCGGGCCTCTTCTTCTGGACCTTCTTCGAGTACTGGATGCACCGCGAGGTGTTCCACTGGAAGGGGATCCCCAAGGTCCACTACTTCCTCCACGGCATCCATCACATGTACCCCAATGACAAGGGGCGCCAGGTGATGCCGCCCAGCGCGTCGCTGTTCGTGGCCGTGCCGATGTGGTTCCTGTTCCAGGGGCTCTTTGGTACGGCGACGGCGCTGCCGCTCTTCGCGGGCTTCGTCGGCGGCTACGTCTGGTACGACACGACCCACTTCTGGACGCACGTCGGCAAGGCGCGGAGCCGCTGGGGCAAGTACCTGAAGAAGCACCACATGCTGCACCACTTCAAGTCGCACCATCACGGCTTCGGCGTCTCGACGCCGCTCTGGGATTGGGTCTTCCGCACGATGCCTGAGCCCGATGGCGACGGGGCGACGCGGGGCGAGTGATGCGGTTCGCGACGTGGGGTTGGGTCGGAGCGCTCGCGCTGTTCGCGTGTGACGAGGCCGTCAAAGACGGTGACGACACGCTGCGCGAGGACACGTTGGTGCTCCTCGACACCGCGCCGCTGGACGACACCGAGAGCCCGGACACGTTGACGCCCGACACGGCCGAGGCCGACACGTTGGTGCGCGACACGTGGGTCGACACGCACGACACGGCGATCGCCGACACCACTCCCGAGGTCGTCGACACCGCGCCGGATGCGACCGCGGACACCGCGCAGGATACCGCGCCCGACACCATCGCGGACACGTCGCCGGCCGACACCAGCACGACCGACACCACCGTCGAGACCGACACCGGCCCGACCGCGCCGCCGGTCGACAACGGGCTCAACAAGACGTGGATCGGTGGGGCCTGCGCGAGCCCCGCGGACTGCTCGCACGCGGCCTTCAACGAGGCCAAGCTGTGCCAGACCGACGGGTTCCCCAACGGCTTCTGCACGCAGGCCTGTCGTCAGAACGCCGGCTCGGGCGCGTGGGTCTGCCCCGACGCGGACACGGCGCAGGCGACGCCCTACACGACCACGCGCTGCATCAGCGCGAACGGGACGCCGCGCTGCGCGGCCGAGTGCGACTTCGGCAAGGACGTGACGGGCTGTAGGCCGGGCTACACGTGTGTTCTGCGCTCGCGCCATGGGCAGCCCGACAAGGTCTTCCCGGTGTGCCTGCCGGAGCCGATCCAGCGCTGGCCCGGCGAGCCCGCGTTGGTCGACGACATCGGCAAGGCGTGCAACGTGCCGTCGGACTGCGCGAGTCGGAGCTGCATGGGACTGCCCGGCGGGTACTGCACGAAGATGCACTGTGACCTCGCGGGGTGCCCGGACACGGCGACGTGCTTTGGGTTCTCGGGCGGCGAGTCGATGTGTCTCCGCGACTGCGGCGAGGACAGCGAGTGCCGCGAAGGCGAAGGCTACGAGTGCGATGGGGACGGGTCGTGCTGGCCCAAGCAGCGACCTATCGGGTGGGACTCGACCGTCGGGCAGGCGGACTGCGCGAGCGCGTGGGGCAATGCGGGCAGCGGGCTCTCGACCTGTGACACGACCAAGGACAACTACGTGGTCCTGCGGAAGTCGGCGCGCAACGTGGCCCTGTGCAAGAACGGCACGCTGGTCGCGAACTACCGCATGGGGCTCGGCTTCGCGCCGCTCGGCGACAAGCAGGTGGAAGGCGACGGCAAGACGCCCGAGGGGGTCTTCTACGTCGCGTCTCTGCTGCCCGACTCCGACTACTACAAGGCGTTTTTGATCTCGTACCCCGACAAGGCCGACGCGCAGCGCGGGCTCACGGCGGGGATCATCACGCAGGCCCAGAAGAACGCCATCGACACGGCGCAGACGCAGTGCGCGACGCCGCCGCAGACGACGGCGCTGGGCGGCTATGTCGAGATCCATGGCATGGGCGGCGACAGCGACTGGACGCTCGGCTGCGCGGCGCTGGACAACATCGCGGTCGACGCGCTCTGGGCCAAGCTGAAGGTCCGCGACACGATCGTCATCCTGCCTTGAGCGACTTCTGCAGCCCGTTTGGAGCGGCTGCGGTCGCGCTGGTCCTCGGGACGGTGCGGATCGGGTGAGGGAGCGCCGGCCGTCTGAAGAGCGACGGCCGACGCTCGCGAGAGACTACTGCGGGAACTCGCAGACGTAGCCGCTGCCGTCGGTGTAGGGCAGGTCGTTCCACGTGCCGTCGAGGTTCATCATGATCCAGTCCTCGGTGAGGAAGACCCCGTAGCGGTTGACGCCGCGGCTGTTGGGCTCGCCCGCGGACCAGTTCGTGTAGGTGAGCGGTGAGCCGTCGAGCCACGCGAAGCTGTTCACCGCGCGACCCTCGTCGCTGCCGAAGAGCATGACGCCCTTGGTGGGCGGCACGAGGCCGCGCACGAAGGTGTTCTCGGCCGCGTCGGCGATGGTGGCGAGGCGAGCACCGGGCCAGCGGCTGTTGCAGTCGGCGTCGGCCCAGCGCCAGTAGTTGAACGGGCTCGACGAGGCCGGGAGCTCCGTGAAGGCCTGGTAGCAGTGGCCGGCGAACGCCGTGGTGCCAGCCGGGCAGGCGGGCGGAGGCGGCTCGCAGCCTGCGGGCACGATGAGCTGGAGCTCGCGCACGTCGAGCCAGGTCGAGGCGTCGGACGACACGTACGGCGCCGACAGGTGCACGGCCACCGACACGATGTCCTGATAGCCGCTCGGCGAGAAGCCGAGGTCCACGCCGTTGTTCGTGTCGTTGGGGCGCATGTCGTAGATGGTCGCCGTGCGCGGGGCGAGTGTGGTCGTCGCGCCGCTCTGGTTGGTCAGCGTCACGGTGAAGGTGATGTCGTCGGTCGGCCACAGCTGCGAGATGACGTGCAGGCCGTTGAACGACTGCGGTGCACCGAACGTGAGCGTCAGCGTGAACCCGCCACCGAAGTCCCAGGTGCCCGAGTTCCATCCCGTCGCGCGCACGTCGTCGATCGCGCCGGCCGCAGGGCCGAGGCCCACGCCGCACGACCACGCCTGGCACTCGTTCGGGGAGGAGGCCGTGGCGTTCGTGGGCGTGCTGTAGACGTAGCCGTTGGGCGCGACCACGTCGCCGAGGTTGGCGACCACGGTCGCGGCGTGCGAGCCGGTGCAGACGGTCCCGCAGTTCGTGCCCTGGTAGCCGGCCAAACACGCGCAGGTGTAGCTCGCGTCGCCATCGACGCACACGCCGCTGTTCTGGCAGGGGTGGCCCGCGCAGTCGTCGATGTTGACCTGGCACTGGGCGCCGACGAAGCCGGTCGGGCAGCTGCAGACGTAGCTCGTCACGCCGTCCTGGCAGGTGCCGCCGTTCAGGCAGGGAGCCGACGCGCAGTCGTCGATGTTCGTCTCGCAGTCGGGGCCGGTGTAGCCCGCGGCGCAGTTGCAGTCGTAGTCGTTGATGCCATCGACGCACGCGCCGCCGTTCATGCACGGCGCGCCCGCGCAGTCGTCGACGTCGACCTCACAATGGGTGCCGGCGAACCCTGCGGCGCACGTGCACGTGTAGGTGCCGACACCGTTCTGGCAGGTGCCGCCGTTCTGGCAGGGGCCGGCGGCGCAGTTGTCGACGATGGTGGCGCACGTCGCGCCGCTGTAGCCGAGGGTGCAAGCGCACGTGAACGCGTTGACGCCGTCGCTGCACACGCCGCCGTTCTGGCAGGGGTTCGGCGCGCAGTCGTTGATGTTCGTCTGGCACTGTGCACCGGAGAAGCCCGCGGGGCACGCGCAGGTGTAGGTGCCGAGGCCGTCGGTGCAGGCGCCGCCGTTCAGGCACGGCGTGCCCGCGCAGTCGTCGATGTTCATCTGGCACTGAGCGCCGGTCCAGCCTGGCGCGCACTCGCAGGTATAGGCGGTCCAGCTGTTGGTGCACGAGCCGCCGTGCTGGCAGGGGTTCGGCGCGCAGTGGTTGTCGGGGGTCGAGTAGCTGATGGTGAGCGACGGACGCAGCGCGACGCGCGAGTTCTCGCTGGACGCGAACCCCCAGCGCTTGCGCGAGTTGGTCATGAGCACGACGCCGTAGTTCGCACGTTGGCCTCCCACCCACTGCTGCACGGTCGCCTTGAGGTCGAGCGACTTGTAGGTGTTCTTGCCCGCGGGGACGAGGATGCCGACGATGCCGGGGGCGAAGTCCTGGTCGAAGCTTCGGTAGGTCACCTGGCGCTCGGCCCACGGCGAGGTCGCGAGCTTGATGTCGATCGGTACGGCCTGGTAGCCGCGGCGATCGTCGTCGCGGTCGCGGTCGCAGTCGTGGTCGTCGTCGTCGTCGTGGCCGTGCATGTAGAGCGTGAGCGTCGCGCTGTTGATGACCGCGTTCGACGGGATGCTCGCCAGGTCGAAGCGCAGGAGCACCTCGTTGCGCTTGCTGACGACGAGCCTCGCGTCGTCGCCGTTGTTCTGGCGCATCTGGACCGCGTTGATGGTCGTGTCGGCGACCGTGCTGGGGCCGCTCTTGGGGCGCTGGATGGTCGTCGACGCGGTGAGCGCGGCTTCGCGGACGCTGACGGGGAGGTCGGGTGGGGTGGTCGTGTCGGCGACGTCGGAACATGCGGCTGCGGTCGCGAGCAGCAGCAAGAGGGGGCGCAATCGAATCGGCTTCGACTTCATGGGGGCACCTCGGCGGGCGGGGATGTGGCGGGAGGCCGCGAGACGGACTGCGGCATGAGGCACCTGAGCAAGGGCCGATCCAGCGCATCAGCGCCGCGCCAGGCGGGTCTCGCGCCGGCCACCGAGGGTTGGGTTCTGGGCTCCGAGAATCGCGTTTCTGAGAACCCAGACTCGTGCGTGGGTGCGGGCGTGTATCGGCCGCCTCGCTCGCGCTCGGGATGTCTGGTGGCGCGCTTGCATGGTTGTGGGTCGATGGTCGCCTTTCGACAGCCGTGGTACGAGGGCTCACTCGAACGTGGGCAGGGGAGTTGTGTGGTGAACGCGGGCCGCGTCCTCATCCTCGATGACAACGACGCGATCCGCGTGAGCGTGTCGGTCTACCTCGAGGACTCCGGCTTCGAGACGCGCGTCGCCGCGAACCTCGCCGAGGCGCATCGCGCGCTCGACAGCGAGTCGTTCGATGCCGCCATCGTCGATTACATGCTGCCCGACGGCACCGCGTTCGAGTTGCTCCAACGCCTGCGCGAGGCGGGCAGCAGCCTGCCGGTCATCGTGCTCACGGGCCACGGTTCGATCGACCTCGCGGTGCGCGCCATCCAGGCCGGGGCGGAGCACTTCCTCACCAAGCCGCTCCAGCTGCCGACCCTCCTGGAGGTCCTCCAGCGCACGACCGACGGACGGCGAACGCAGCGACGGGAGGCCGCGACGCGCTCGAAGACCCGCCGCGACGCCCTCGACCCCTTCGCCGGATCGTCAGAGGTCATGAAGCGGCTCGCCGACGATGCGCGTCGCGTCGTCACGACCGACAAGCCGGTGCTCGTGCTCGGCGAGACGGGCAGCGGCAAGGGCGTGCTGGCGGCCTGGCTGCACGCGAACAGCCCGCGCGCGAGCGAGGCCATCGTCGACATCAACTGCGCGGGGCTCAACGCGCAGCTCCTCGAGAGCGAGCTCTTCGGACACGAGCGCGGCGCGTTCACCGGCGCGCACGCCGCGAAGACCGGCCTCATCGAGGTGGCCCACCGCGGCACGCTCTTTCTCGACGAGATGGGCGACCTCGACCTGGCCGTGCAGCCGAAGCTCTTGAAGGTCCTCGAGGAGAAGCGCTTTCGTCGGCTCGGCAGCGTGCGTGATCGCGTCGTCGATATCCGCCTCGTCGCGGCGACGCATGTCGATCTCGCGCAGGCCGTCGCCGAGCGGCGCTTCCGGAGCGACCTCTATTATCGGATCAACGCACTCGTCTTGAAGGTCCCGCCGCTGCGCGAGCGACCCGACGACATCCCGCTGCTCGCGCGCCACATGCTCGAGAGTGCGCGCGGCGAGACGGTCGAGCTCGCCGCAGACGCGATGCGGGCGCTGTGCGCGTATGCCTGGCCGGGCAACGTGCGCGAGCTGCGCAACGTGCTCGAGCGCGCGGTGCTGCTCTCCGATCGGCGCGTATTGTCCGCGGCCGATCTGCGCCTCGGCGCCGGCGCGGCAGGCCTCGAGCGCGACGCGGGCCCGTTGGAGATCGTCTCGCTCGAGGAGAACGAGCGTCGCTACCTTGCGCGGGTGCTCGAGGCGAAGAACGGGCGCGTGGACGAGTGCGCGCGGGCCCTGGGCGTGCCGCTCTCGTCGCTGTATCAGCGGCTCAAGCGGCACGGCGTCGGTCGAGGACGCGCATGACGACGTTGCGGCGGGGTCGCGAGCCGTGGGCCTCGATCCTGCTCACGCTCGCCTGGTCGGTCGTGGTGTTCTTCGCGTCGGCGATCGAGATCCAGCTCCCCGGCACGCGCTCGGTCGCGACCGAGGTGGCGCAGATCTTCCTCATCGGGGCGGCGTTCTCGCTGCGCCGCTGGTGGCTCACGCTGTTGCCGGCGCTCGCACACGGGCTCAGCATCTTCTCGGGCGACACGCTCGAGGTCGGGCTCGAGACGACCTTCGTCATGGACGCACTGTCGTTGCCGCTGGTCTGGGTCGCCCATCGCTGGCTCAAGGCGAGGGAGCTCGACTATCTCCGCCTCGGGCTCGCCTGGGTCCTGGTCGTCGCCATCTACTACTACGTCCTGCAGCTGCCGCTCATGATGGCGACCAACATGGTCTTCCGCGACTACCCGTGGGCCAAGGTGCCGGCGGCGTATGCGATGGTCGCCGAGGCGTTCGTGTGGGAGGCGCTGCTCACGACGGGGGTCACGACCCTGGCCTTTGTCGCCAAGGAGGAGATCGCGCGTCGACGTGCGGCGGAAGAGCGGCTGCGCGCAGCCCTCGCGGCGCAGCGAGCGCTGGTCGCGTCGGCGCCGGTGGCGGTCATCGCGACCACGCCGACAGGCCTCGTGTCCGACTGGAATCCCGCGGCGGAGCGACTCTTCGCGCGGAGCGCTGCCGAGGCGATTGGTCAGCCGTTGCCGCGCGTGTGCGGCGATCCGACGGACGTGAGGCAGGCCTCGATCCTGGACGCGGTGCTGGCCGGTGCGGCGCTCGCGCGCACCGAGGCGAAGGCGCAGGCGACCGGGGGAGCGGTGATCCCGATCGCGGTGTCGGGCGCGCCGCTCGTGGATGCCGGCGCAGGTGCCGTGCTCGTGATGGAGGACCTGCGCGCGGAGCTCGCGCTGCGCGCCGCCGTGGAGCGCAGCGCACGGATGAGTGAGCTCGGGCAGCTCCTCGGTCGGGTCGCGCACGAGCTCAGGAACCCGCTCTTCGGGATCACCGCGACGCTCGATGCGTTCGGCGGGCAGCTCGTCGGGCACGCGCGCCTCGAGCTCATGGGGCGTACGCTGCGAGGGCAGGTTCAGCAGCTGAGCGACCTCATGCTGGACCTCCTCGACTACGGCAAGG
The DNA here is from genome assembly GCA_016792665.1 of Deltaproteobacteria bacterium. Lineage (GTDB taxonomy): Bacteria > Myxococcota_A > UBA9042 > PHBI01 > PHBI01 > WYBB01. The sequence continues at coordinate 11,693 of JAEUKJ010000512.1, forward strand.
CCGGTGTCGGCGAACGCGTCGCGACCAGCCCGGCGCTGCCCGTGCGGCTCGCCATCGATGACTGTGTGGCCGACGCAGCCGCGCGCGAGGTCCGCCTCGAGGTCGCGCTGCCACCCCATCTCCCGATGGTCGCCGTCAACGTCGCGCAGCTGCATCAGGTCTTCCGGAACCTCGTACAGAATGCGGTCGCGTTCTCGCCGCGCGGTAGCACGGTGCAGGTCGAGGGCACGAGCGAGGTCATCGGGGGGCGCGCGCAGGTGCAGGTCGCGGTCCTCGATCGGGGCGTCGGCTTCACGCCGGCCGATCTCGAGTCGCTCTTCGAGCCCTTCTTCAGCCGACGTAAGGGCGGCACGGGGCTCGGGCTGTCGCTGGTGCAGCGCATCGTCGAGCAGCACGGCGGTACCGTCGCGGCGAGCAACCGACCCGAAGGTGGGGCGCGTCTCGTCGTGCGCCTGCCGGCCGAGGTTCCTGAGCCCGCGTGAGCACTGCCCACACAGGTCGTTAGTGTCGGAGTCGGTCCGAAGGCTCCTCGCGTCGCTGTGATGGCACTGCCGGGGGCAGCGCGCACGAGCGCATGAGCGACGCGGCTCAGCGCTTGTGCTTGCCCTTGGCCGCCTCGTACTTGCCCTCGGCCTCCTGACGCTTGCCCGCGACCTTCTTGTCGGCCTCGCGCTTCGGAGCGCGGTAGGTCTTCTCCATGCCCTTGCCGAGGTCGGCCTTGGCGGGACCGGCGATGCCCTGACCCGCCTTCGTCCCGAGCTGGGCCAGGCCCGCGGCGCCGCCCTTGACTGCGTCACCACCCTGCTTGGCGGCCCCGCCCATCTGACCGAGGAGCTCGGCGACCTGGCCCATGTCCTGCTGGGCCTTGCTCTTGGGCGTGGCGGTCGTGCCGTCGGCCCGCTTCACCTTCGAGGCCGCGACCTCGTCCACCAGCTTCTTGGCCCCTTGAGCCTTGGTCTGTGCCGGCTTGGTGCCGCCTTGAGCGGTCTGCATGAAGCCGGTTGCGACCGTGAGGAGCGCGTCCTGCACGGCCGTCTGCATCCCGGCCAGCCGCGCTTCCTTCATCTTGTCCATGTCGCCCCGCGTGCGCGACAGGGCCTCGGAGAACTGGCCGTCGACCTGCCCGGACTGGGCGCCGTAGCCGCCCGAGAAGTCCGGCTTCTTGAAGGTGAGGATGGCCTCGATGATGCGCGCGATGATGCGCCCGAAGTTCGACAGCGCCGCCTGCGCGAGGCCGGCCACGCTCTTGACGAAGGCGCCCGCCATCTGCACGCCCTGGCTCACCATACCGCGCACGGCCTGTGCCGCCCCTTGCAGGATGGCGCGGATGACCTGCATCGGGTTGGCCATGCCGGTCTTGACCGCCTCCATCGCCTGCATGATGGCAGCCTTGGCCATCGAGGCCGCGTCGGTCGCCGCGCCGTGCGCTTCCGAGAGCTTCTTGTGGGCCTTTTCCTCGGTCATCGTGCCGCCGCTCGCGCCGCCGCCGGTGCCCCCCGTGGTGCGCGAGTCGTTCGAGCCGGCCACGATACCGCGCGACCCCGTGCCGCTGCCTCCCAGGGTGGCCGTGGCCCCCATGCTCTGCGGCGGGGCCTTGATCCCCGAGGCCCTCGGGTCCATGAAGTTGGCCGGTCCCACCGCGGACTTCATGAGGCTGCTGGGGGCGTTCTTCGTCGCCTGCGAGTCGGCCTTGCCGCCGTCCTCGTCGATGCGCTCACCGTCCTTCCACTTCTTCTCGGACTTGTTCGGGGTGGTGCCGGCGACGGTCTTGGTCTTCTGGCTCTTCGTGTCGTAGTCGCCGCTGGGCTGGCCCGCGAGGCGCTCGTTGTAGGCGTCGGTACCGCCCATGGCAGCGCCGATGATGTCGGCGATCCAGGCGTCCGGGTTGGAGGTCAGGATGCCGTTGGTCTCGAGCAGGCGCAGCACCATCTTGAACGGCGAGAGGAAGTCGACCGAGAAGGTGCCCGAGGCCCCACCGCCCACGCCCGCGGCGATCAGCAATTCGGCGTTGATGGTCAGGACGCCGTCCTTCAGCAGGATACCGCCGCCGGCCGAGCCGCCCGCGCCTGCGGCGGCCGTGGCGGTCATCGAGCTCGAGAAGACATCGACCCCGAGGAAGCCGGTCGTGTTGGATGCCGAGACCGACGCGCTCGCGCCAGCGAAGGCGTCGACCGAGCCGGCCATACCGAGGCTGCCCACGCCGATCGCGGCCGCTCCCGAGGCACCGGCCTTGGCGCCCGCCTCGGCCGAGGCTCCGGCGCTCACGCGTTGGTGCACGCCGAGCACGGTCGTCTGGCCCTGGGCGCCCGCCGTGGCCCGTGCCATCGCCTCGGCGGAGGCCTGGCCTTGCGCATAGCCACCGGATGCGAGCCCGAACTTCGCTTGTCCGGAGGCGTCAGCGCCGGCCCGCGCCTCGGCCATCGCGTCGGCCGAGCCCTTGGCGCCCGCGAGCGTGAAGCCCCCGACGTCGACGCTGCCCCCGGCTGACGCAGCCGCATTGCCGCGCGCCGCGACCTCGGCGCCGACCTTGCCCGCCGCGCCGACGCTCAGCCCCTCGACGTAGGCCTCACCCTGCCCGCCGACATGCGCACCGACGAAGGCACCCGTGCTCGCGGACGCCTCGCCCTCGACCAGGCCGCGACGCTCGCCGGTGATGGGATCGATGGCACCGATGGCCGGCCCAGCCCCACCCTTGGCGGAGGCCTCCGCGCTGGCCTTGGCCCCGGTCCACGCGTCGACGCGACCGCCGACGCCCATCTTGCCGCCGGTGAGCCAGGCGCTTCCGTCGGAGACATAGCCGTCGCCGTCGACACCGGCGCCGATGCCTGCGCGCGCCCCGGCGTGGGACTCGCCATAGTTGTTGCCGTCGCGCTTGGCGCGATCGTCGCTGGCCTCGGCCCAGGCACCGGCGAACTTGTCGTCGATGCTGCCGTACTTGCCATGCAGCTCGCCGCCGCGACCGCTCTCTTGGAGGGCGGCCATGTAGTCCATGCGCGCACCGAGGTCGCCGAAGTCGTAGCCGCCTCCGGAGACGCCGAGCGCGAAGCCACTGCCTTCCTTGTAGTCGTGGCTGGCACCCTCGCTCGACTCCCACTTTCGGAACGGCGCGGCCTTGGAGTAGTTCGGGTTCTTGCTCGCGTTGCCGCCGCCGCCGCCGCCGCCGCCGCCTCCCCCGCCACCGGGGTTGCCCTGAGGATTGGGCTGGTTGCTCGGGGCATTGGGATCGGTCTGGTTGGTCGGCGGATTGGGTTGGTTGCTCGGCGGATTGGGCTGGTTGCTCGGCGGATTGGGCTGGTTGCTCGGGGCATTGGGATCGGTCTGGTTGGTCGCGGGGTTGCCGACCACCGAGGGACCCTTCGTACGCGCCGTGGTCTTGAGGGTCTGGGGGGCCGCCGGGGTGCGTCCCCGCTCGAGGTTGCCGCCGGGGGCGAGTGCTTCGAGCTGGGCCGCGAGTGGCGCACCGCGCACGGCCGCGAGCGTCTGCGGGCCTGCGTTGCCCTTGGCCGCGGCAGGCACGGGGGCTGCCTTGGCCGAACGCACGATACCGCTCTGAGGACGCTGCTGGACCATGGCTCACCTGTGCGGGATGACGGGTAAGCTGCAGCTTCGTCGGAGGAACTGCGAGATGGCAATATAGAAAGATTTCGACGGCCTCCGACCCGCTCAGGGGGCGGGCGCGATGACCAGGCCGAGCGCCAGCGCGTGACCGAGGGCGTCGTCATCGGGCATGGCTCCGGCGGCGAGGGCTTCGATGGCGCGGGCCGAGAGGGGGTCGAGGACGCGGAAGGAAACCGTGTGGTCCTGCTTGCGAAAGACCACGACGACCTGCGGGACCTCGAGGCGCGCGGGGCGCGGGGTGTCGGCAGACAGCGACGCATCGTCGTGGGTAGCGAGGAGCTGCACCGCGGGGTGGTGTTGTTCGAACAGGGTCAAGGTCGGGTTCAGGGTCGGGGCGTCGCTCGAGGTCAGCACGGCGGGGTGCACCGCGGTGGCGAAGAGCTCCCACTCGAGCTGGGCGAGCGCGGCCTCGAAGGCGTGTCCGCGGGCATCGAGGAGGCGCGGCAGCGGCTCGCCAGCGAGGTTCAGATCGCGGAAGCGCGGCGGGTGCGCGGCGAGGAGGTCGGTGGTGACGACGTCCCACTGCGGGGCGAGCAGCGCGTGCGTCGCCGGGTAGAGCTTGGCGAGGACCGAGGTGACGTGGTCGCGCACGAAGCTACGATAGATCCCGAGGCGCTGGGGCGAGGCGCCGAGGGCCTTGGCGTGGGCGTCGAGCGAGGTGTCGGGGGCGGCGCGGACGGCCGCGAGGAGGGTCGCGGTGTAGGTGGCGAGGGTCATGGGCGCGTGACCCCCGTGACCCCGGTGACGCGCTGCATGATGGCGCGGATGGGGACGAGCTCGTCGATCATGCGGTCGAGATCGGGGATGTCGTGGTCCCACTCGAGGAGCGTCGAGACCGGGCCGGTGCGCTCGAGGACGTGGGCGTAGAGGTCGAGGACCGGGGTCGCGACCGGGCGGCTGTGGGTGTCGATGAGCAGCGTCTCGGTCGCTCCGGAGGCGGTCGTGAACGACTCCGAGAGGTGGCCCGCGAGGTGGATCTGGGCGACGCGTTCGAGCGGCAGCGCGTCGATGAAGCGACGCGGGTCGTAGCCGTGGTTGGTCGCGTTCACGTAGACGTTGTTGACGTCGAGGAGGAGGCCGCAGTCGCTGTCCTCGAGGATTCGGGCGAGGAAGGTCGCCTCGTCCATCTCGCGATGATGGGGGTGCCAGGCGTCGAGGTAGTAGCTCGGATTCTCGAGCAGGAACGGGAGCTTGGCGTGCGCCTGGAGCTGGCGGATGCGGGCCGAGACGTGGGCCACGGCCTCGTCGGTGAAGGGGAGGGGCAGGAGATCGTGGAGCTCGATCCCGTGTGCGGCGCTCATGCACAGGTGGTCCGAGAACCAGCGTGCGCGTAGCGCTTCGCCGAGCGCGTCGGTGGCCTCGACGAAGGGGAGGTCGAGCGGGTCGAGGCCGCCCACCGACAGCGACACCCCATGGAGGACCGTGGGGAGGGCGCGCGCGGCGCGGTCGAGGGCAAGGGCGGTACGCCCCCCGAAGGGGACGAAGCCCGCGCGCTGGCCGTCTGCGTCGAGCGACTCGCGCAGGGCGTTCTCGGTCAGGACCTCGACGAAGTCGATGGCGCCCGCAGACCGACGCGCCACGGCACTTCCGGGCTGCTCGTCGATGTGCGACCAGAGCGTCTCGAAGTGCTCGCGGCGCAGGCCGAGGCCGACCCCGAGGAAGTCCTGACCGAAGCGACTCACTTCGAGCAGCTCTTGGCGCCGCACGAGGCCGCGCCGCCGGCGTCCTTCTTGTCGGCGCCGCACGACTTCTCGCCGCCCTCGGCCTTCTTCTTGTCGGCGCCGCACGAGCCCGCGCCACACGCCGTCTGAGCGCCCGCCTTCTGGGCCGGCTGGGTCGAGCCGCAGCCCGCGCCGAGGGTGAGGGTGCCCATCGAGAGTCCGAGCGCCATCGCGCCGAGGGAGAGCTTCTTTCCGAGGTTCATGATGTCTCCGAGGTCCGAGTCGTGGAGGTTCGGCGCGAGGTCGGCAACGTGCCGCGCTGTGCGCCATCGGGGGTACGGTCTTCGGAGCGGGTCGGATGTTACGCCGAGGTCGTTTTTTTCTCGTGCGGTCGGCGCTCGGTCGGCGCTCGGTCGGTGATCGATCTGTGCTCGGCCTGTGATCGATCGATGGTCGATCGATGATCGATCGCTCGGTTGCGGCGCCGGTCGGTTGCGCGAGGACGGGAACTTGGCTAAGGGGCCGTGACGGTCGGCATGCCGTCAGCGAGGTGCCGCGGTGATGAACGGTTCGGAACGCGTGCGCGCAGACGACGGCGCTCTGGTGGCGCGCCTCATCGCAGGCGAGGCCCGCGCGTTCGGCGAGCTCGTCGACCGCTTCCATGCGCGCATGGTCCGACTGGCGATGGGCTTCGTGGCCGATCGCGGTGCGGCCGAGGAGGTCGTCCAGGACACGTGGCTCGTGGTGATGACCGGCCTCGAGGGCTTCGAGGGGCGGAGCTCGCTCGGGACCTGGATCTTCCGGATCCTCGCGAACCGGGCGCGGACCCGGGCCGTCCGCGAGCGACGCACGGTCCCGTTCTCGGCCCTGGGCGACGGCGCGGAGGACGGTGACAGCGGGCTGGGCGCTCGTTTCGACGGCGTCGGACATTGGAGCACCCCACCGCGCGCGTGGAGCGAGGAAGACCCCGAGCGGGTGTGCCTGCGGCGCGAGGCGATGGAGGTCCTGGGGCGAGCCATGGACGCGCTGCCCGCGAACCAGCGCCTGGTCGTGATGCTGCGCGATGTCGAGGGGCTCGAGTCGGACGAGGTGTGTAACATCCTCGAGGTGTCGGAGACCAACCAACGCGTGCTCTTGCACCGGGCGCGCACCAAGCTGAGGACGGCGCTCGAGGAGCACCTGGGGTGAGGCGATGCTGACCTGCGCGGAAGTGACCGAGCTCGTGACGAGCTACCTCGAGGGGCAGATGGCCTGGCGGCGGCGCATGGCGTTTCGACTGCACCTCGGGATGTGCAAGCACTGCCGGGCCTACCTGCGGCAGATGAAGAGCACGGTGAAGGTGCTCGGGCGGGTGCCGGCCGATCCGATCCCGCCCGAGCTGCGCGACGACCTGGCGCGTCGCCTCGTGGCGATGCGGAAGAAGGACGGTTGAACGCGGCGTCGGGAACTTGTGAGAGTGACTCTCAGAAGTCCTTGCCGAGGGCGTCGTCGAGCGCTTTCTGGGTGTCCTTGGCGCGGGCCTGGTCGGCGGCGAAGGTCGGGTCGTCGATGCGGAAGAGGACCCACCAGGCGGCGAAGATCGAGGCCCCGATGGCGAGGGTGGACGCGACCACGAGCAGCGTGCGGCGGCGCGGGTAGCGACGCCAGAGGGCGATGAAGGTGACGAGGCCGAGGACAGCGGGCACGATGAGGAGCCAGGTCGGCATGGTCACTTCTCCACGGCGGTGAGGGCGAAGCGGACCGAGACCTGGTCGGCGACCTTCACCCCGGCCAGGTGGTCGGGGGGCATGACGCCGAAGTCGGCGAGGCGCAGCGTGAGCTCGCCCTTGATGCGCAGCGCGTTGCCGTCGATGTAGACCTTCTTCAGCTTGTCCGAGGCGGCGAGGTAGGCGACCTTGATGGGGACGGTCACGCGCTTGGTCTTGCCCTTGATGGTGAAGGTGCCGGTGACGCGGCCGGTGGCGGTGGCGCCGAGCTCGAGGGGGCCGGTGAGGTCGAGGGCGACCGCGTCGAGGGCGAAGGCGAGCTCGGGGAAGGCCTTGGCGTCGAGCCACTCGGGCTGTTGCAGGTGGCCGTCGCGGGTGGTGTTGCCGGTGCGGAGGCTGGCGACCGGGACGGTGATGCGACCGGTGGCGGCGTTGGGGTTGCGCGGGTCGAGAGCGATCTGACCCTTGGCCTCGGTCGAGAGGCCGCGGATGTTCTCGATGGGGGCGTCGGACTCGAACTCGACGAGCTGGATGGCGCCGGGGACGACCTCGAAGGGGGCGGCCTGGGCGGTGGCCGGCGGCATGAGTGCGGACAACGATGTGAGCGAGGCGGTGAGCAGCGTCAGGGCGAGACGAGACATGAGGCGTCCTTTGCGCGCGAGGCGCGGATGAGTCGCGAGGCGCGCGCCCGGGCCGCGTGCCTCTTGGTGGACTCGTCTCGCGAGCGGCGCGGACGTTACAGGTGTCGCCGGACTACTTGCAGAACCTGTGCTGCGAGAGGTCTGCCCTGGGACCGACGGTGCTGACGATGCGGATGGTCTGGTCCTTGGGCCAGAACTCGTCCTCGCTGACGCGCCCGAGGATGCCGACGCCGTTGCCTTGCCCTTCGAAGGACAGGTTCTTGTCGCCGCCGCGGTTGCCGGCGACGACCTTGATGGTCGCGTCGTAGGCGACGTTCAGGCCCGTGGCGAAGTAGCCCTTCACGCCCGCGACCACCGTGCCGCCGCCGCGACGCAGGACGAGCAGCGCGCCCTTCGGGATGATGCTGGCCTGGATACCCGAGGGGTCGAGGGAGTCCACGATGACGCGGCTGTTCTGCCCGACGAGCGGGATGAGGTACTGGCCCTGGGCGTTGGCCGTGATGGCGGTCGTGCCGGCGTAGACCTTCGGGGCGGTCGGGGTGGCGGCGCCCGTGCGCTGGAAGGCGGCGATGGTGATCTGGAGATAGGGCGCGTTGCTCGGCGACTGGTTGCCGAGCGTCTTGCCCTTGCAGAGATCCTTGCCGCACTCGGAGCTGGAGGCGGCGTTGACGATGGTGCCCTTCTCGGCTGCCGTGATGATGCGGCGGCGCAGGAAGGCCGTCGCCGCGTCGGACACACACGAAACGTACTCGCCGTGGTTCTTCCACTCGACGCCCTGATCGCGGGGGCCGTCGCAGGGGCAGAGCTGGTCGATGCTGCAGCCGCTGGCGAGGTCGACTTTGGCGCGGTTGCGGTGGCTGTCGCGAGGGCGGTGCGGCGCGTCCACGGAGCCGAGGACCGAGGCGTCGAGCGGGGTGTCGGGGCAGGCGTCCTGCGCGTCGGCCACGTCGTCGTCGTCGTCGTCGCTGTCGCACGCGTCGCCGAGGCTGTCGTCGTCGAAGTCGCTCTGCTCGGGGTCGGCCACGAGCGGGCAGTCGTCGTTCGTGTCGGCCACGCCGTCGTTGTCGTCGTCGTCGTCGCAGTCGTTGCCGAGGCCGTCGCGATCGGTGTCGACCTGGCCCGCATTGGCGAGGCGGGGGCAGTTGTCTTGCGCGTCGGAGGCGCCGTCGCCGTCGTCGTCCGGGTCGCAGGCGTCGCCGAGGCCGTCGCTGTCGAGGTCGACCTGCGAGCCGTTGGCGAGCCAGGGGCAGTTGTCGAGTGCGTCGGGCACGCCATCGCCATCGAGGTCGAAGTCGCACGCGTCGCCGATCCCATCGCCGTCGAAGTCGGCCTGGGTCGGGTTGGCGACGACCGGGCAGTTGTCGCTGCCGTCAGCGAAGCCGTCGTTGTCGTCGTCGGGGTCGCAGGCGTCACCGATGAGGTCGCCGTCGTTGTCGGCCTGGCCGACGTTGGACAGCGCGGGGCAGTTGTCGACGAGGTCGCCGACCCCATCGCCGTCATCGTCGTCGTCGCAGGCATCGCCGAGGGCGTCGTGGTCGAGGTTGGACTGGCTCGGGTTGGGGGTCAGGGGGCAGTTGTCGCCATCGTCGGCGACGCCGTCGTTGTCGTCATCGGCGTCGCAGGCGTCGCCGAAGGCGTCGGCGTCGGCGTTGCTCTGCGTGGAGTTCGGGATGCCGCGGCAGTTGTCGATGGCGTCGTCGATACCGTCGCCGTCCTGGTCGGGGTCGCAGGCGTCGCCGACGAGATCGCCGTCGAGGTCGAGCTGGTTCGCGTTCACCGTGAGGGGGCAGTTGTCCTCGCCGTCCAGGACGCCGTCGTTGTCGTCGTCGCGATCGCAGGCGTCGCCGAGGTGGTCGCCGTCGTTGTCTTCCTGAAGCGCGTTGGGGACGGTCGGGCAGTTGTCGAGGTCGTCCAGGACACCGTCGTTGTCGTCATCGCCGTCGCAGACATCGCCCTGGCCGTCGTGGTCCTGGTCGCTCTGGTCGGTGTTCGCGCCGAAGGGGCAGTTGTCGGCGAGGTCGATGATGCCGTCGTTGTCGTCGTCGGCATCGCAGGCGTCACCGAGGCTGTCGTGGTCGTTGTTGGCTTGATCGCCATTGGCCACGCGCGAGCAGTTGTCGACCGCATCGAGGATGCCGTCGTCGTCGTCGTCGAGGTCACACGCGTCGCCCTCGCCGTCGAGGTCGTTGTCCTGCTGCAGCGGGTTCTGGACCGTCGGGCAGTTGTCGTCGTCATCGCCCACGCCGTCGCCGTCATCGTCGCCGTCGCAGGCATCGCCGAGGCCGTCGTCATCGGTGTCGACCTGGTCGGCGTCGGCGACGAGGGGGCAGTCGTCGGCGTCGTCGCGCACGGTGTCGTTGTCGTCGTCGTCGTCGCAGGCGTCGCCGAGGCTGTCGTGGTCGGTGTTCACCTGGTCGAGGTTCGCGACCAGGGCGCAGTTGTCGTCGAGGTCGAGGACGCCGTCGTTGTCGTCATCGGCGTCGCAGGCGTCGCCGAAGGCGTCGGCGTCGGTGTCGGTCTGGCCGGGGTCGTAGGCCGTCGGGCACAGGTCGTCGCAGTCGCCGAGGCCGTCGAGATCGGTGTCCAGGGTGCAGGCCGGGGCCTCGACGTCGACGAGGAGGGACGCGGTCGCCGTGGCGCCGGTGGCGGACGTGCCGGTGGCCGTGATGGCGAAGGGCCCGGCGCGCGTGAAGACGACGGTGACGATGGCGCCTTCGGCCGGGCCGAGATCGGCCAGGTCCCAGGCGACCGCCATCGGGGTCGAGGCGCTGGCCGTGAAGAGGTAGGGCACGCCGACCAGGTAGGGGCCAGGGGCCGCGGTGATCGACAACGTCGCGACCTGCGCGGCGGGGCGCGGGCGCACCGTGACGAGGCGGGTGTCGCGCGTCGTGACCGTGCGCTTGGTGGCGACGAGCGTCAGGACATGGGCGCCGGCGTTGTTGAACGCGAGCGGTCCTGGGTTGGCGCCGGTGGCGACGGGCTGGTCGTCGAGGAGCCAGGTGAGCCTGGTGCTGGGGCCGGGGTCGAGACCGGCAGCGGTGAGGGCGGCCTGGAGGTCGAGGCGATCGCCGACGAAGAGGTTCGCGTTGGTGGCGGGCCGCTCGATGGTGGCGAGGCCTTCGCACGCGTCACCGATGCCGTTCAGGTCAGCGTCGGCCTGGTCGGCGTTGGCGACGTTCGGGCAGTTGTCAGCGGCGTTCGCGATGCCGTCTTGATCGTCGTCGCGGGCGGCGGCGAGCGCGGGCCAGCAGGCGTCGTTGGGGTCGAGGGCGCAGGGGTCCTCGCCGTCGTTCGAGCCATCGCCGTCGCTGTCGCCGACGGTCGGATCGGTGGTGCGGGCGAACGGGCCGGCGAGCTCGACGCCGTTCGCGAGGCCGTCCTGATCGGTGTCGGCGGCCGGGTCGGCCAACGAGGTGAGGGCCTGGGCGCCGAGCAGATCGAAGCGTGCGTCGCCGATCTTCTGGCGCGTGCGCAGGTGCTCGCGGGCCGCGATGCCGGCCGCCAGTCCGGGGCCGGGGGTGAGGGCCTGGAGGGCGTCGGCGAGGGCTTCGTGAAGGGTCGGCGCGGCGTCGCTGGCCCAGGTCGCCCGCGTGCGCGAGGCGAGCTCGAGGGTGTCGGCCAGCGCGCAGAAGGAGGCCAGGGCGCCGTCGCACGCGTGCTGATCGAGGGAGGCCACGAAGGCGTCGAGGTCGAGGTCGGTGCCGTTGGCGGCGTTCCAGGTGTCGAGGGCGTCGAGGATGGCGCCGCGGCGTGCGGGGCCGTCGGCCGTCGAGGCGGCGGTGATGAAGAAGCGACCGGCGTCGTCCTCGGCACGCTGCCACTGGGCGAGGGCCGCGAGCTGGTCGAGGCCGAGGCCGCTGCGCGGGCTCACCACGTGTGTGATGGGGCGCACGAGCTTGGACGCGAGGTTCTGGCGCACGGCCGTGACCCACTCCTCGACGGTCTGCCACGGCGTGTCGGAGAGCTCGGTGAAGGTCACGTCGCCAATCCCACCGAAGTAGGATTTCGCGGACCAGGCGACGCGCTCGGGCAGCGGGGTGGCCGCGACGTCGATGCGCGAGACCTGGGCGAGGGTGGCGTCGAAGGCGTCGAAGCGGAGGGCGAGGGTCGTGGCGAGCGAGAACGCGGGGGTCGCGTCCGAGGGCTCGTCGTTGATGGCGATGTCCGGTGCGGCGCCATCGGCGAGGCGGGTCGAGACGAGCTGGCCGTCGAGGCGACGCAGGACGATGAAGCCGTCGTCGCTCGGGGTCGAGAGGGTGGTGACGCCCTGCTTGAACGAGAGATTGGCGAGCCACTCGACCGCGAGGGGGCGGGTGACCGAGGGCCTCGACGCAGCGTCGTAGGGGTCGGTGCCGCGGGCCTGCTCGAAGAGGTCGGGCGTGCCGTCGGTGTCGCTGTCACGCGGGCCGCACACGACCCAGAACCCGTCGCCCGTGCAAGGGCAGAGGTCGGCGTCGTAGGCCTGGTAGTTGCAGCCGAGCACGAGCTGCATGACCTGATCGGTGCTGTAGGCGTCGGTGCTGGGGCTGAAGGGGTCGAGGCCGAGGAGGTTCTCGATGAAGTCGGGGATGCCGTCGTGATCGTTGTCGAGGCCGGGCTCGGGCGCCGCGATGGTGTAGGTCGCGGTGAAGGGGCCGGCGACGATCTCGCCGTTGCCGCGATAGAGGCCGTATTGGAGCTCGTGCTCGCCGACCCAGCTCGCGTCGAGGGTGGCCGTGTCGGCCCCGAGGGGAGCGCCGCCCAACTGCCAGTGATAGTACCAGCCGATTTGCAGGTCGCCGGCCAGGTCGTTCACCTTCTGGAGGGTGACGCGCACGGGGCCGGGGTAGGTCCCGGGCGGCGGCGAGAGGCGCACACCCGCGACGGGTGGGGTGTTCGGGTCGTCGACGGTCGGGGCCGCGGTGCCGGCGACGCTCATCGCGGGGAGGCCGGGGCCGGGCGCGGGGTTGCTGCCCGCGACGTTCTCGACCAGGACCGGCGCGTCCGCGGGGATGCCGCCCAAGAGTTGTGACCCACCGGAGAACCAGCCGATGCGCAGCGCGGAGCCATCGGGGGTGGCACTCATCGTGCGTGAGCCGTCGCCGACGCGCCAGCTCAAGATCTGGCCGCGGAGGTCCAGCCAGACGTTGGCAGGAGCGGGGGCGGGTTCGGGCGTCGCGGGTTGGGCGGAGGCGGTCCCGGCGGAGGCGAGCACGAGGCCGAACGCGATGGAGCGGAGCAGGGTCGACTTCATGGGGCGTCCTCGGCGGGGATCTGGAGCTCGGTGGAGAACTGCGTCTCGACGATCTGGCCCTCGGGTCCGAAGCGGACGAAGGCGTAGCGGATCTTGGTGCCGGGCTCATGCGGGTAGCGGTCGACGAAGGCGAGCTCGTAGGTTGCGGGCGCGTTGGGCTCGGTCGCGAAGCGCGCGGCGATGAAGCTCGGGTCCATGAGGCCGAACTTCTGTCGACCCGAGGCGAACTCGTTGCCGAAGAAGCAGAAGGGGCCGCCGAGCACGGGGGTCACCTGGATGAAGGGGCCCCAGGTCGCGAGCGCGGCGTCCCAGACCTGGCGGTAGCCCATGAAGTTCGTGAGGCCTCCGGCGGCCTTGTTGAGGACGCCGCAGATATCGATGCAGCGCGCGTGCGCATTGCGGTGCGGCGCGATGCAGGAGTCGGTCGGCACATTGTCTGGCGGGTTCAGGTAGCAGTCGGGCAGCGTCTCCGGACCGCACACGCCGACCTCGGCGTCGGGATCCGTGGAGTCGGGCCAGATCTCCTTCGGGTCGAAGGTGCCGACCTTCACGACCGGCACGCCTTCGCGCGGGAGGTAGCTCGCCGTGAGCGTCGCGCCGACACCCGGGGCGGGCATCGCGGGCCAGGGCAGGTAGCTCGGCAAGGACGTCCCGGCCGGGACGCGCGATCCGCAGAGCGGGCCGACCCAGTCCGAGGTCATGCCACCGGTGTCCCCGGTCGAGGCCGCCGAGAGCGAGCGCGCCTTCACGCACCACTGCTGGGTCGTGCCCGCGGGGAGCAGACCGCCGAGCTCGATATCCCCCGTGAAAGTGTCGTTGGGGCCGAGCGCAGACGGCGTGAGGAAGGCGGTCTTGAAGGCGCCGGTGGTGGTCTCCTCGACCTGGACGATGATGCCTGCGATGGCCGAGCCGGGCGGCTTCCAGGACAGCGTGCCGGTCGCCTGGTCGGGCGGGAGGTCGAGCTTCCAGAGCGACGGCGGACCGGGCGGGATGGTGGTCTTGGCCTTCACGCACGGCAAGTACAGCGGCATGCCCAGGACCTTGTTCGGACCCGTGACGGTGAGCGCGTAGCACTGGAGCTCACCACCGAGATCGGGGAGCTTCAGGGTGTACTGATCGCTGCCGCAGATGGTGCCGAGCTTGAAGAGCTGGCCGTCGCTCTCGAAGGAGATGTCGCCGCAGACTTCGGCCGGTGTGCCGACGGGGAGGCCGATCTTGATCGGGGCGTCGATGACCGCGCCGGGCTGGATGGGCGAGGGCGGTCCCGCGGTGCAGCCGTCGATGAGGTTCAGGCCGATGCGGCCGTCGCGGTTCTCGATGGCGAGGTCGGTGAGCGGGTCGCTCGTGGCGACGACGCGGCCGTTGACGTCGACGACCTCGGCATAGACCAGGCAGGGATCCTGGGCACGGAGGCGCGAGGTCCAGAGGAGGGCGAGGGTGTCCAGCAGGGCGCTGTTGTTCTCTTCGTCGCTGCGCACGTAGGGGCGCAGGGTGTTGTACTTGTCGAGCGTGAACCGGGCGGCCCCGAGGTAGCCCGAGACCATCCGTGCGATGGGATCGTAGGGACCTCTCGGAAGGTCGAGGCAGTAGAGGCGGAGCGTGCCATCCTTGGCGCGGGCGTCATCGGTGAGGTCGCGCGCGACGACGACCGAGTTGTAGAACGGATCGAAGGGCACGACCGTCGGCTCGCAGCTCCCGTAGGTGATCGACTCGAGGGCCGGTCTCGGGGCTGGGCGCTTGTCGTGGAAGACGCCGCGCACCGGGGCGCCTGGGGCACCGACCCAGCCGTTCTTGCCGCGCGACGCGATGGCGTACCAGAAGACCTCGTCCTTCGACGCGGCGGGCGTCGGGTCCTGGAAGCGGAGGATGCGGCGGTTCGAGCCGACCTCGAACTCGACCCGGCTCGCGGGGATGCGCGCCAGGAGACGTGACACGGCGTCGGGTCCCGAGGGAGTCGCGCTCTCGGTGCATGCGGTCCCGGGGTCGAGGTCGGAGGTGCGCTCGGTCGCGTCAGCGAAGCCGTCACCGTCGGTGTCGAAGAAGCCGTTGACCTCGCGCGGCGAGGTGAAGCGGTAGACGAGGTACTCCTCGACATCGAGGTTGATGCGGGTCTCCTTGTCGGGCTTGCCGCAGTCGGTGGCCTCCGAGGCCAGCACCAGACGCTGGGTCGAGGACGCTTCGTTCGGATTGCAGGCGACGCTGCCGTCACGCGCGAGGGTGGTCTGGACCTCGACCGGCTCCCACACGAGCGCGAAGGTGTCCTCGATCACGTAGCCGTTGCCGTTCCAGGTGCTCGAGGTCTCGGCCTCGACCTGCACGTCCCACGGGGCGGGTGGCTTCTCGAAGTCGGCGACGCGGGTCGCGACGGCCGCGGTGCTGCCGATCTGCCCGGCGCGATCCACGGGCGCGACATAGACACAGACGCGCTGCGCTGGCTTCAAGCCGCGCGCCGTGACGACCTCGGCGCTGGCCAGGAGGCTCGCATAGGTCGCGCGCCAGGTGGACGCCTGCGCGTCGGTGGGGAAGCCCGGCGGGTTCCACCCGACCGAGCCCGCGGGCGGCAGGGCATCGTTGAAGTCGGCCGGGGCGAGGCGACGGCCGGCGGCGGAATCGATCGCGGGGCGACGACCGGCCTGGATGAGCGTGTCGGCGAGCGACACGAAGCCGGGGATGACGGGGCGGCCGGCCGTGTCGAGGCTCGCGGTGCGCGCGAGGGTTGCCAGATCGACCGCGGGAGGCGTGCCCTCGCACGGCCCGGTGGAGGCCAGGACGAGGTAGCCCGCGAGGTTGTGCGAGAGCAGCGGGGCCTCGGTCGGGATGGGATCCGGCGACCCCGGGGCGGGCTTGGGTGGGACGAAGGGCGAGTCCCACGCGAGGGCCAGGACGCCGCTCTGCTTCAAGCCCGGGACGTCGCAGCGCTGCTGCTGGCTCGAGACGTCCTCGAGGCCGACCGGGGCGGCGATGCGCGACGCGGCGGTCGCGGGGTCGACGATGAGGGTGCCGAGGACCTTGGTCTCGGTGTCCTTGGTGGCGCGCAAGACGTAGGTAGTCGACGCGGTCGGCGCGACGTCGCGATAGCCCTCGTGCACCGCGAAGGCGACGTTCGCATCGACCCGCGCGCGGCCTTCGGAGAACGACTTCTGGCGCTGCGCGCAGAGCGCCGCGGGGAGGATGTTCGTGCTCGGGCAGGGGGCGGTCGCGGTCAGGGTCGCGCGGAGGCGCTGCGCGAAGGTGGCCTGGGTGACGACGGGATCGTAGTCCTCGAAGAGGCCGTTGAGCGCGTCGAGGGTCTCGAGCAGGCGCTGCGTCTCGGTCGGGGCGGCGTAGCGCGCCTGGATCTCTGCGACGCTGCGGACCTCCCCGAAGCGGAAGGGGCCGTCGATGACCTGGCCGTTCCGCTCGAGGGTGATGTCCCACCCGGGGAGGAAGCCGGCGAGGCTCTCGTCGTTCTTGCCCCAGAAGAGGTAGTAGGCGTCGGTCGGGGTCAGGCCCGTCACCTGCGCCGCCTCGGGCGCGGTGTAGCCGTAGAAGAAGAAGCGCGGGTCCTTGGTGTCGGCGTGCGCGGAGGTGCCGCACACGAGGGTGGCGAACAAGAGCGCGAGGGTGCCAGTGCGTGTCGTTCGGTGGGTCATGCTCATGTCCTCAGTCGATCCCGCTGGTGCTGACGCCGTCGACCTTCAGGCTGCCCTTCACGAGCCGCGCGGTGGCGCTGACGTCGACGGTGGCGCAGCCGCTGTCGTTGCGGATGTTCTGGACCGAGGTCCAGGTGTCCTCGTCGCAGGAGAAGCCGATGCCGCCGCCGGCGAAGAACTCGCCGGTGCCGTTGAACTCGCCCTGGCCGTCGCTGGACTCGGTGTACTCGGCGCCGACGCGCACGGCGCCGCGGATGGCGACGAAGCACAGCGCCTTGCCGGTGACGGAGCCGCCGAACATGCCACCGAGCTTCGTCTGGCTCTCGGAGCGGAAGAACCAGAGCGCGGCCTCGGCGCCGAACGCGATCTTCAGCATGCAGCCGGCCGAGATGAAGGGGATCTGCACGCTGCCGTGGGCGAAGGCGCCGAGGAAGGACGAGGTCGGGTTGGTCGGGATGGAGATGAACTTGCCGGCCTCGGGGTCCAACGACTTCAGCACGTTGAAGTTGCAGGTACGCCCGGCGAAGAAGGCGACCTCGGCGTTGACGCTCTCGAAGACGGCCTGGGCGCGTGCGCCGATGTAGGTCTCCTCGGCGCCGGCGCCGGCCGCGAAAGCGATGTTCCTCAGCTTGAAGCTGCCGACCTCGAGCGCGCCGGTCGTGTTGATGCCGCCGAAGAGGCCGATGGGCGTGCCGTCGTCGATCGCGAAGCCGAGGGTGAGCTTGCTGATCTTGAGCCCGCCCGTGCCGAACTCGAAGGGCAGGTTCGAGGCACTGATGGAGACGTCGAAGGCGTTCGAGAGATCATTCTCGGTGCTGCCACACGCGGCCGCCTTGCCGTTGGCAAGCCACGACTCGACCTTCATCTGGGCGTCGAACGCGAAGCTCGACTTCTTGTTCTCGGTCTTCTTGGCGTCGGCCTCGGTGTCGTTCTTGCCCTTGTTCATGTCGAAGTGGGCGTCGACCTGGAGGCCCATGATCTGGTTGCCGAGGATGTCGGCGAAGCCCTTGATGGATGCGGCCTTGATCGGGAAGTCGCCGAAGGCGGCAGTAACGCCGTTCAAGAGACCGGAGAGCTGCGAGTGGACCGCGTCGAAGGCCGCCTGGATGACGCGCGAGAGCTGATCGAGCAGCATGTTGATGAGCGCGTTGGCCTTGTCCTCGAGGAAGGACAGGTTGTCGGTCACGAGCTTGATGACCTCGTCGACGACCTCGCTGTTCACCACGAGGGTCGTGATGTGCTTGAGCAGCTCCTCCTTCTTGGGCAGCGGGACGAGCGCGAAGGCCTTGGCGAGCTCGGCACCGACCGCGGTCTCGATGGAGCCGATGAGGGCGTGGACCGGGTCGGCGAGCTTCTGACCGACGGCGTAGAGGAAGCTCTTGTTGCCGACGCGCCAGGTGCTCTGGCCGACGCCGAGCAGCGCGCTCGCCGCTTTGGCGACGTTGTCCATTTCGGCCTGGAGGTCGACCTGCGGGAGGACGGGTACGTCGCTGGCGGCGTCGTTGACCTGCTTGCCGAGCTCGCCGAGCTTGTCACCCAACGCCTTCAAGACGGCCTTGGTCTGCTCGAGCTTGGTCTGGAACTTGGCGATCGGCCCTGAGGGATCGGTGAGGCTCGTGACGGCGCTTTCGAGCGCGCTCTTGGCGCTGCCGATGGCGACGCTGATCTTGTCGATGAACTCGGTCGCCTTCTTGGCGAGCTTGACGAGCTTCTCGCTCGTAGGACCGAGGGTCTTCGCGCAGAAGGACAGCTCGTTGGGCTTCGTGGGGTCGCCGCTGATGAGCTTCTTGTAGACGTTGTCGACCTTCTCTTTGACGAACTTGCCAAGCACCTCGAGGTCGATGAAGAGCTTGGCCAGGTCCTTCGTGTCGACCTTGTTGCCCATGAGGGTCGGGTTGCCGAGCAGCGACTGGACGGCGTTGCCTATCGCACCGTTGCCCGTCTTGGCGAGGGTGTCGGCGACCGCATAGATCTTCGTCTTGAGGCCCTCGAGCTGGATGAGGATGGGGTTGACCTTCGTGTCGCACTTGAAGAGCGGTGAGTCCGAGATGTTCAGCGCGGTCTTCAGGTTGGCGAGCGCCGACTGAGCGGTGGTGATCTTGCTGTCGATCGAGATCTTGAGCTCACCGATCTTGGCGGAAGCCGTCTTGGTCGTGGCTCCCAGGTCGGTGAGGAAGGTGTTCGCGCTGTTGATCGCATTGGTCGCGTTGGTGAGGACGGCGGAGACGCCGTTGTCGGCCAACGACTTCAGCGTGTTCTTCGCTTCGATGGTCCCACCGCGGGCCGCGGAGTAGATGCCTGGCAGGACATCATAGAGAGCGTAGAGCGCCTGGTCGGGGCCTGCGAGGACGGCGCCGACCGCCTTGTCGACGAGGCCCGAGAGCGGCGCGAAGACGGCGGAGATCGCCTGCTGAGCCAAGGTCTGGACCTGCGTCACTGCGCTGGCCGCGAGGTCGAGGAGGCTACCGACCTGGAGGCCGTTGAACAGCGCCTCGATGGCGGAGGTGAGGGCGTCCTTCAGCGCGGGCCCGAAAGCCCCCTTGGCAACCGCCGCGAGGTCCTTCACCGCTCCCCGCAGCCCGTTGAGCCCGGTGTTCATCGGCCTTCCCGTGATGCCGACATTGACGAGGAAGTCGTCGATGCGGTCGAGCGTCGCGGGGTCGTTGAGGTCGATCTTGATCGACGGGATGCTGGGAATGCTGATCTTGCGAAGGTCGGCGTCGACCCCCATCGAGAAGCGGGTCGCATCGGAGGTGACGAAGGGCACCGCGCTCTTGAGCGACGCGACCTTGAGGTCGGTCTCGCCGTCCTTCGGGTCGGGCTCGCCGTTGAGCGGCAAGCGCTTCGAGGCGACGAAGCGGCCCGAGGTCTGGCCGTCCCGCGGTTGCCACTTCACGCTGCCGCCGAGCTCGAAGACCCACTGCGTCTTGGCGCGAACGATGAGGCTATTGACGATGGCCTTCTGCACCTCGCTGGCGTTGGCCTCGTGCGAGGTCACGGCGAACATCGGGAGGAGCGTGCTGTTGTCGGCGCTGTTCCACCGGGCTGCCCATGAGGCCTCGGGCGTGAAGCCCTTGGGAACGACCAGGCTCGGGGCACCGACCAACGCCGTGCCGGACTGGACGTTCTGGAGACGGAGGCGCACGTCGGCGGCCTCCCAGAAGGGAAGGAGGAGTTGGGCGCCGAAGTCGAACCAGCCGCGGTTGGTCTCGGCCGGGTCGAAGCCGAGCTTCAGATCGTCCGCGCTCGTGTGGACGCGGAACCCGGGGTCGGTGTCGGTCTTCTCGAGGCGCGACAGGATCGGCGCGAGCTTCGCGCCGGTCGGGGTGCCGGCGGGCGTCCAGGTCGCCGCGAGCTCGACGTCTTTGGCGAGGCTCGCGATGGTGACGCCGCCGCCGGCCTGGAGCTCTCGCGGGTTGGTGCTGCACTGGGTGTCGCCGCCCTTCGGGACGAAGCCGATCGACGTGATGCCGAACGGCGTCTTCCAGGCCTTCAACGACTGCGGCGTCAGCTTGCCGAAGTCGACGAGGCCGCCCGCGAGCTGCCCCGTGCAGGTGAGGCCGAGGCTCACAAACGGAACGGAGAACTCGCCGTGACCATGCACGGTCACGCCGCCATCGATCCAGGTCGTGGGCGCCAGCGTGTTGTCGACGAGGCCGAAGGCGAAGCGGCTGAACGCGAGGGCGTAGCCGTAGACCTGCGGCTGCGGGGCGGTGGCGACGTCGGTGTTGAAGACGCCGGTGACCGTGCTGCGCACGACGAACTTGGCGCCATTGTTCGCGGGGATGTTCTGCACGTCGTACTGGCCGGCCGTCCCGGTCGGGAACGCGATGGACAGGCGCGACGCGGCGAGCAAGCGGCCGAGCCCGGGGTCGGGTTGGTTCTGGGCGTCGGCGTAGACCTCGGGCCCGAGGTTCAGGCCGGCGAAGAAGCCGTTGCCGCGCTTGACCTCGGGATCGGTGAGGGGCGCTGCCCGCACGGGGACGCCGATGGTCTCGCCCTCGCTTGCCACGGTCTCGGCGCGCCACGATCCGAGGAGCGCCAACGCGGGGTTTCCGGACGCGGCGTCGAGCGCGAAGCCCGGCAGGACGAGCGTGTTGCTGGCGTTGATGTCGCCAGCGCGCAGAAAGGTCGGGCGCTGGACGTTGTCGGCGGTGACGGTCGGGCCCCAGCCGATCTCGGCCGCGGACTGCTGGACGTCGGCCAGCACCGCGCCGTCAGCGCCGACGCCGACGTTGTAGCGGCCGCGGACCGTGCGCGTCTCGATCTTGCGGATCGCCCCCGAGCCCGAGCCGCAGCCGGGGCAGGCCGTCTTCTGCTCGAGGTCGAAGCCCACGATCGGAAGGACCTGAGCGTCCAGGCGGCCGTGCTCGATCTTGATGCGCGTGTCGTCGCCCCACTGGAGATCGCCGCGCGGAAACGCGGTGGCGCCGTGACCACCGAAGGACCGATAGGCGAGGTCGGCGCTGAGCCCGTCCGCCGTCACCGTGATGGCCTGGTCTGGGACGCCGGCGCCCGCGAGGAAGACGTCGTTCGAGCGCGGGCCGTCCTTCGCGTAGTGCCGCGTATCGAGCAGATGGACCGGCGAGCGACGCAGGTAGCGCGTGTCGACCGGGACGCCGCCGACACCGAACCGGCCCGAGACGAAGAGCTGGTCGAAGCGGAAGCCGAGAGGGACCTCGCGCGTGATGATCTGGTAGTAGGTGCCGGCGGGGGTGGCGGCGGTGATCGCGTCGATGCCGGCGACCGGGGTGGGGTCGACCACCGGGAACTGAATCCACGACTGACCGCGTGGGTTGGCGAGGTAGGTGTCGCGGTCGCGGCCGGGCTCGCCGACATAGGTCTCGATGTCGAGGCTCGCCTCGCGGTGCGCGGTGACGCCGGCCGGCAGCTTCACCCACGCCTCCTGCGCGACGATGCCGCCCGAGCCGACCTTGAAGGTCAGCTTGCTCGGCAGGCCGCCGGCCCAGTCGGTGTAGATGGTCTTGACGGGCTGGTTCCGGACCCCGCTCACGACGAGGTCGTACTCGCCCGTGAACGGGTCGAGGGTCGGGGTCGCGCACACGCGGCCGAACGCGCTTGATTCGATGATCGTCGAAGCTTCGCCGAGGCGGTCGCCGAAGTCGTAGCGCACCCCGATGAGCTCGTAGTCGTCGCCGCAGAGGGTGCTCGTGACGGCAGCGCCGACCCCGTAGACCGCCTGGGCCGCGAGGCCGCCGAACGCGACCTTGCCGGAGAGCACGCCGTAGAGCTTCGAGGCGGCGAACGTCCGGGTCGCCGTGTTGTTGTCGACCTCGCTGTAGGTCGCGCCACCTTCGTCGATGCTGCCGAACGGCGCGGCGTCTCCGACGGGGTCGATGACGACCGTGGCGGTGAAGTTGCCGCGCTTGGCCGCGCGCGTGAGCGCCGCCAGGGTGTTGCCCTGGGGC
This sequence comes from Deltaproteobacteria bacterium, assembly GCA_016792665.1. Lineage (GTDB taxonomy): Bacteria > Myxococcota_A > UBA9042 > PHBI01 > PHBI01 > WYBB01. The sequence continues at coordinate 33,613 of JAEUKJ010000512.1, forward strand.
GTGACGGGGACCGAGACCCGGATGGTGTTCGGGGCTCGCGAGTTCGGGCTCTGCAGGTAGTTGCAGCCCACGTCCCACACGCCGAAGGCGCCGGCCCCGGCAGCGAAAAAGGCGAGGTCTCCGACCGTCGCGGCGACCTCGACCGAGGCGTAGCTCGCCTCTTCGCAGTAGAGGCTCTGGTCGACTTCCAGGTCGACGACCTGCGTGCCCGTCTGCCAGCGGAAGAGGTACGGATCGCCCGACAGGATGCTGTCCGTGATCCCTCGCACGCTGAGGTCGAGGCCGTCCCAGGCGTGGGCCGCCTGAGCCGCACCGACGACCCCGACGAGGGTCGCGATGAGCGGCCCGACCGTCCGATACATTGCTCGCATGTCGCGTTCCTCGCGGGTCTTGCGCCCGGCACTGGTGTGATGGTCCGTGCGAGTCAACCGGAACGCGGAGACCTTCACAATACGCGTCGGGGCGAGCGCGGGGTGTCCGCAAATGGTCGCTTTATCAATGGCTTGCGAGCGCCATACGCACTTCGACGAGCCCGCGACCGGAGCGGCGACGAAGCGGGTCCGCGATAGGGAATTGGCGTGCGACGAACCCTCAGGTCGCGGGGCGACTACCCCTGCTCGAGGCTGCCTCGGACGATGCGAATCAACGCCGTGCGCGAGGGGGCGCCGAGCTTCGCGCAGGCCGACTTCAGGTGCGAGGCCACGGTCGATGCCGGAATGCCGAGCTCATACGCGATGAGCTTGTTCGAGTGCCCGTGCGACGCGGCGCGTGCGACGGCTGCCTCGCGCTCGGTGAGCTTGGCCACGGGCGTGCTCGGCACGTTGGCGCGCGCGAGGTAGAAGCGGCGGCCGTCGCGATCGAACTGATCGACCAGCGACCAGCGTCCCTCTGCGAGGCCGGTCCAGACCTCGGTCGCGACGCGACCATCGCTGCGCTGCTTGGCGCGGGCGTTGTCGATGGCGACGACCCGCTCGCGCAGGCTCTCGAGGGCGACCTTGTCGCGCACGACTGGGTCGACGTGCTGGAGGCGCCCCTGGGGATCGACGATGACCTCGGCACCGTCCGATCCGACGCGCCCGCGCAGCCTCCTCAAGAGGCGATGGCCGGCCGCGATGTGGGCCCCGAGACGGCTCCAGAGGCCGGCTTCGGCCGGGGGAACGTCGCCGGCGGCGACCTCGGGCATGTTGGCCAGCAGCACCGCGCCGCGCCCCTCGGCGTCGATCCCCCCGACGTTGAACGAGTCCGGATAGAGGAATCGCTCTCCGCCCGGGGGGAGGCTCTTGACCTGCCGGTCGCCGAGGCGGCGCAGGTGGAACTGCGAGTAGCCGCGCTCGGCGCACGATGCGACGTAGTCGCTGTAGGTGGCACTCTTCGAGGCGGCCGCGGCCCACACCTCGGTCGCGTAGCAGACCGACGTCAGCGAGTGGAGGAGCCGCTTGTGCTCGTCGTCCATGGGGTCCATGAACGTGTCCCACCAATCGCGACGCCAGCGCTCTTCCCACGCGTCGACCCCGCCGACCAACATCGGGCGTTCGAGCAGGGGACCATCATCGCGATGGAGGTCGACGAAGTACGCGTGCACTCCCTGGCCAAAGGGCATGAGTGGCACGGCGGCCTCGGCCACCCCGCGGAGCCAGCTCACCTCGTCCTGTTCGACCCGGTAACAGGCTTCGATGAAGGCGACGTAGTCACGATCGGACATCGGGATCCTCGCGCCGCGACGGGACGGCGAGCTCTGACCGGGTGAGGAGCGCCACGAGCTCGGCGCGGGAGCTGACGCCCAGGCGGCGGTAGATCCCTTCGACCTGCTTGGCGACGGTGCGCGGGGAGGTGCCGCGGCGCACAGCGATCTCGCGGTAGCTCAGGTCCGCCAGCAGGCCGCGCGCGATGTCCTGCTGCGCGCTCGAGAGCGGCTCGAGGAGGGGCGCGATGTCGAGCGGGTGGCTCAGGACGACGTACTCGACACCATCGATGACGCAGGTCGCGGCCGAGAGGTCCGGTGGGGGGCCGGAGACCGGGACGCGTGCCGCCGACGGCTCGGCCACGAGGGTCGTGAGGGGGACTCGACGCTTGTTCATGCCTGCCCGAGAGCTGACGTTTGCCTTGGATGCTCGGACGTTACGACGGTCCTGCGGGGTGTGCAAGGCCCCACCCTACGAAGGAAGGACGGCCCAGGAAAAGTTGCGCTCGCGCTGCTTTTTTGGTCAGACTTTCCTTGTCCAGCAACCGATGTCGACCGATGTCGACTCGCCCCCACTCGAGCTCGCCCTCTCGGGCTCGCCTCCGGTTCGTGACCGGCCCTCCCCCGTGGCCCTCGGTCCGACCGCCCACATCACGCTCGCAAGCCTCTGGGACGCCCGCCTTCGCAGTCCCTGACGGAGCCTCCATGGATCCGACCCCACGCGTTCTCCTCACCTTCATCGCCGTGCTCGCCCTCGCCGCGTGCAGTGATTCCGACAAGACCGGAACCACCGACACCGGCGACACCGCGAACGAGGTCGTCGACACCAGCGACACGCCCGATACAACCGATACGACCGACACCGACGTCGGCGGCGACACCCGCGACACCAGCGGCGACGACGCCGACGCGGCCGACTCGGGTGATGGTGAGGCACCGCTGCCGGGCGAGTTCGGGGCCCCTTGCACCGAGAACAAGGACTGTAACAGCGGCTGGTGCGTGTCCTCGAACCTCGGCCCGCTCTGCTCGCGCACCTGCGTCGAGGACTGTCCCGGCGGCTGGAACTGCCTCGGCGTGACCGACCAGGCCGACGTGACCTTCCTCTGCGTCCCGGGCAACAACCGCCTCTGCCAGCCGTGCACCGTCGATACGCAGTGCGGCTCGGGCTACTGCCTCGAGCGCCAGGAAGGCCAGCGCTGCTCGGGCTCGTGCCAGACCGACCGCGACTGCCCCAACGGCTACGAATGCAAGATGACCGACAGCGAGGTCGTCACCGACAAGCGCAGCCTCCAGTGCATCCCGAAGAACGACTCGTGCGAGTGCCTGCCGGGCCAGGAAGGGCTCGAGCGCCCGTGCAACAACCAGAACGCCAGCGGCACCTGCTGGGGCCTCGAGACGTGCCTTGGCCTGCCCGGGTGGAGCGAGTGCGACGCCCCCGTGCCGACCGCCGAGGTCTGCGACGGCGTCGACAACAACTGCAACCTGTTCGTCGACGAGGGCATCGTGGCCGAGACCTGCGAGGTCTCGAACACGTTCGGGACCTGCGTCGGGCGCCGCGTCTGTCAGGGCGAGGCGGGCTTCACGTGCATCGCTGCGACGCCCGCGGCCGAGGCCTGCAACTACCAGGACGACGACTGCGACGGCCTCACCGACGAGGACTTCGCCGACGTCGCGAGCGGCCTCTACGTGAGCGACACCAACTGCGGCGTGTGCGGCAACGACTGCACCGGCTTCTTCCCGAACGCGACCTCGGGGTGTGTCGCCGAGGGCGGCTCGGCCCGCTGCGTCGTGACCTCGTGCGCCGCCGGTTTCTACCAGGCCGGCCCGACGACCTGCCTGCCGGTCGTCGCCGCGGGGTGTCTGCCCTGCACGGCGGACGCGAACTGCATCGTGCCGGGCAACGCGTGTGTCCCTCTGGATGGTGGCAGCGCGTGCGCCGAGGACTGCGGTCCGGGCAACCTCAATGGAAGGCCGGCAGGCGTCTGCGCCAGCGGCTACTCGTGCGAGCCGGTCGGCGACGGGCGCCAGGTGTGCGTGCCCGACACCGGGTCGTGCGCGTGCCTGGCGTCCAACGACGCTGGCCGCACGCGCGCCTGCACCGCCAGCAACGCGTTCGGCACATGTGCCGGCTCGCAGACCTGCAACCCCGAGGCGGGCGGCTTCACCGAGTGCACCGCGCGCGTGCCGTCGGCCGAGACCTGCAACGGAGTCGACGACGACTGCGACGGGCTCGTCGACGAGGACGCGCCGGTTCCGACCGAGGCCTGCCAGAAGCAGAACGCGTCGGGCACGTGCACCGGGGCATGGCGCTGCACCGGGCTCGGCGGCTGGTCGTGCAACGCGCTGACGCCCGCGCCCGAGAGCTGCAACCGCCAGGACGACGACTGCGACGGCAAGACCGACGAGGACTTCACGGACCTGACGAGCGGCCTCTACGTGGCCGACCAGAACTGCGGCGTGTGCGGCAACGACTGCACCGGCTTCTTCCCGAACGCGCTGTCGGGCTGCATCTCGGACGGGAGCAGCGCGCGCTGCGGCGTCATGGAGTGCGAGGCCGGGTACTACCAGGCGAGCTCGACGACCTGCTTGCCGGTCATCGCGACCGGCTGCGCGCCGTGCACCGCGGACGCCAACTGCGTCGTGCCGGGCAACGCGTGCGTGCCCTTGGATGGGGGCAACGCGTGCGCCGAGGACTGCGGCCCGGGCAACCTCAATGGGCGACCCGAGGGGGTCTGTGCCGCGGGCTTCAGCTGCACCGCCATCGACGCGAGCCGACGCGTGTGCGTGCCCGACACCGGATCCTGCGGGTGCCTCACGGCGCAAGACTCGGGCAAGACGCGCGCCTGCACCGAGGCCAACGCGTTCGGGACGTGCGCGGGGACCCAGACCTGCAGCCCACAGAGCGGCGGCTTCTCGGCGTGCTCGGCGCGTGTGCCCGCGGCCGAGACCTGCAATGGCCAGGACGACGACTGCGACGGCCTGGTCGACGAGGACGTGAGCGAGCCGGTCGAGGCCTGCCAGCGGACCAACGCGTCGGGCACCTGCGGCGGGAGCTGGCGCTGCTCGGGCCCGAGTGGCTGGGTGTGCAGCGCGCTCGTGCCGGCGGACGAGACGTGCAACGGGCTGGATGACGACTGCGACGGGCAGACCGACGAGGACTATCGCGACGCGGCGGGCCTCTATGTGAGTGAGGCGCACTGCGGGATCTGCAACCGCGACTGCGACAGCGTGGTCTTGTTCTCGAGTGCCACCGAGTGCCGCGTCGAGGGCGGGGTCGCCGTGTGCGTCGCGACCGCGTGCGACGACGGCTTCTTCATCCCGCCCGACACCAACCGCGTGTGCGTGCCGACCTCGGGCGCGTCCGCGTGCTCGCCGTGCGCGGACGACGCGCAGTGCGCCGAGCTGTCCAACGGGCGCTGCTCGACCATCGATGGGGGGCGCTTCTGCACCGCCGGGTGTGGGCCGGGTGGAACATGTGATAGTGGCTATCAGTGCACTGCCGGCCGCTGCCTGCCGACCACGGCGTCGTGTACGTGTCGCGCCGGCTTCGAGGGGACGCTGCGGCCGTGCGTCAACCAGAACGGGGCGGGCGCCTGCACCGGCACGCAGACCTGTGACCCGACGGCGTCGCCCGGGTGGAGCACGTGCTCGGCCAAGGTGCCAGCGGCCGAGACCTGCAACGGGCAGGACGACGACTGCAACGGTCGCGTCGACGAGGACGTCACGCACGCGCCGGCGGGTTGCGCAGCGCAGAACCAGTTCGGCACCTGCACCGCGACCTATCGCTGCGAAGGGGTCAACGGCTGGCAGTGCCCGGTCTCGAACCCGCAGGTCGAGCTCTGCAACTTCCAGGACGACAACTGCGACGGCCGCGTCGACGAGACCTTCCGGAACGCGAGCGGCACCTACGTCGACGACCGCAACTGCGGCAACTGCGGGACCTCGTGCGTGGGGCTCATCCCGAACGCGACCTCGCAGTGCGTCGACCTCGGCAACGCCGCGCGCTGCGAGGTCAAGACGTGCAGCCCCGGCTACTACCAGGCCGGGCCGCTGACCTGCCTGCCCGCCATCGACGCGGCCTGCGCGCCGTGTGTGACCGATGCGAACTGCCCGACGCCCGGCGACCGCTGCTTGAACCTCGACGGCGGGCGCTTCTGCGGCCGCGACTGCAGCGCGACCAACAAGCACGGAAACCCGGTCGGCGCGTGCGCGAGTGGCTACGAGTGCGTGGCCTTCGCGGGTGGCGCGGACCAGTGCGTGCCGACCTCGCGGAGCTGCTCGTGTCTGGCGGACGACGGCGGCGACGTGCGGACCTGCCAACGCCAGGGCGCGGCCGGGACCTGCTACGGCACCGAGAGCTGCGCGCCCGAGAGCGGCTGGGGCGGCTGCACGGCGGCGACGCCGGTGGCCGAGACGTGCAACGGCAAGGACGACGACTGCAACGGTCGCGTCGACGAGGGCGTGAGCGCGCCGGTGGCCCCGTGCCAGGTGCAGAACGGGTTCGGCACGTGCAGCGCGGCGTGGAGCTGTGGCGGCGAGGCGGGCTGGGTGTGCAACGCGAAGACGCCGGTCGCCGAGGCGTGCAACGGGCAGGACGACGACTGCGATGGGTCGATCGACGAGGACTTCAAGAACGCCTCGGGCGTGTACAACGCGCTGACGAGCTGCGGCGCGTGCGGCATCACGTGTGTCGGTGCCATCCCGAACGCGAGCGCTACGTGCCAGGTCGCCGGGCAGACCGCGCGCTGCGAGGTCGCGAGCTGTGACGCCGGATACTACAAGGCGAGCGCGACGACATGTCTGCCGGCCGCGAGCTCGCAGTGCCTGGCGTGCTCGACGGACGCGAACTGCCCGACCCCGGGCGACAAGTGCCTCACCCTGGATGGGGCCAAGGTGTGCGGGCGCGACTGCGCGGCGGGCAACGTGTACGGGACGCCGGCCGGGCAGTGCACGGCGGGCAACGTGTGCCAGGACTTCGGCAACGGGGTGCGCCAGTGCGTGCCGACCTCGGGGAGCTGCACGTGCCTCGCCGGGGACGCTGGCAAGACGCGGAGCTGCTTCGCGAACAACGTGAACGGCACCTGCTTTGGGACCTCGGCCTGCAACCCGGCCAGCGGCTGGGGTGCGTGTGACGCGCGCGTGCCGGCGGCCGAGTCGTGCAACACGGTCGACGATGATTGCAACGCGCAGATCGACGACGTGAGCGGGCGCGGGCAGAGCTGCAACATCAGCAACGCGTTTGGGACGTGCTCGGGTATCCGAGACTGCGTCGCGGGCCAGGGGGCGCTCACGTGCGTTGGCAAGACGCCGGGGGCCGAGGTCTGCAACTACCTCGACGACGACTGCGACGGGACCACCGACGAGGGCTTCCCGACGCTGAACCAGAGTTGTTCGAACGGGGTCGGCGCGTGCCAGCGCTTCGGCTTCAACGTGTGCACGGCCAACGGGGCCGGGGTGCAGTGCAACGCGGTCGCGGGCGCGTCGTCGGCCGAGGTCTGCGACGGCATCGACAACAACTGCAACGGGCAGACCGACGAGGGCGCGGCGTTTACGCAGAAGGGGCAGCCCTGCACGCTGGGACAGGGCGTCTGCCAGGTCACGGGCGTCTATCAGTGCGCGGCCAACGGGGCCTCGGTGGCCTGCAGCCAGACCCCGCCCGCGGCTGCGGTCCAGACCGAGGCCGGCCTGTGCAATAACCTCGACGATGACTGCGATGGGTCGATCGACGAGGACTTCGCGAACAAGGGACAGGTGTGCTCGGTCGGTACCGGCGTGTGCCGGGCGTTCGGCAACTTCGTGTGCGCCGCCAATGGTGCCAGCACCACGTGCAACGCGGTCGCGGGGGCCTCGTCCGCCGAGACGTGCGATCTGTTGGACAACAACTGCGATGGCCAGACCGACGAGTCCTTCAAGAACGGGCAGGGCAAGTACAGCCTCGATACGACCTGCGGGAACTGCTTCACCGACTGCCGCACCATCTTGAACAAGCCCAAGGGCTACGGCGTGTGCGACGCGGTCCCGGCGGTCCCGGGGTGCAAGCTGCAGTGCTGCCGCGCGGGGGATGCGAACGCGGCGTGCGATGGCGGCAACTGGTACGACCTCAACGCGGTGCCGGATGACGGCTGCGAGCTGCGGCTCGACCCGGATGCGATCTACGTGTCGACCTCGGATGTGGGGGCGTTGAACCAGCAGGGGTGCGGTCTCGGGCCGCGCGGCACGGGCACCAACGGCGCGAACTATCCGTGCAAGACCATCACTTACGGACTCAGCGAAGCGGTGCGTTTGAACCGCGGCAAGGTGCTGGTCGCCGACGGTCTGTATGTCGAGTCGGTCACGCTCATCGCGGGCAAGCAGCTGCTCGGTGGCTATCGCGCCGACACCTGGGAGCGCAACGTCGCGGCGACCAACACCAGCGTGCGCGGTCCGACGGTGGTGGTCGGGCACTCGAAGACCATCATCGCGGACGGCATCACGACCGCGACCGTCTTCGAGGGCTTCATCGTGTACGGCGGCACGACCTTCGCGGCGGGTCAGAACAGCTACGCGTTCTGGCTGCGCGGCTCGAACCAGAACCTGCAGGTCAAGAACAACATCGTCTTCGGCGGCAACGGCGGCGACGGCGCGGCGGGTGCGGCGGGCAGCGGCGGCACTGATGGCGGGGCGGCCCAGCCGGGCGAGCGCGCGGTCCTGACGTCGAGCCACGACCAGTGCACGAACCAGCCGAACCAGCCGGGCAACGTCGCCGACTGCTTCAACGGAGCGGGAGTCCTCGTGTCGACCTTCTGCGGCAACGGCGGCACCAACTCGTGCGGGGGCGAGTCGGTCAGCGGCGGCAACGGCCGAGGCGCGGCGTGCCCTTCGAACACCTCGCAACAGGGCACCGGCAACAACGGATCGGCTGCCACCAACGGCGGCGTGGCCGGGACCGGTGGGATCGGGGGCAAGGACCGGTACAGCAACGACTGCGGCACGTTCTTCGCGAGCGGGACGGCGACCGCGAGTGCTGGCACCGACGGTGCGCGTGGTGTCGATCGCGCGGGCGGCAACGGATGCTCGGTGGCGGTCGGCAGCGTGACGAGCAACGAGTGGATCGGCACCGACGGCGACGCTGGCCTGGGTGGGCGTCACGGCGGCGGCGGCGGTGGCGGCGGAGCCGGTGGTGGCGCGGATGTCACGACCGCCTGCACCAGCGGCACCGACACGACGCGTGACTCGCTGGGCGGATCGGGCGGTGGCGGTGGCGCAGGCGGCTGCGGCGGCACGGCGGGCGGCGGCGGCAAGGCCGGTGGCGGTGCCTTCGTCTTCTTCATCACGAACAACGCGACGACGGCGGCGGCCAACCTGCCGACCCTCACGGGCAACACGGTGACGCGCGGCACGGGAGGCAAGGGCGGCAACGGTGGCATCGGCGGCAAGGGTGGGCGTGGCGGCGATGGTGGCGCGGGTGGCGCGGTCGCGGGGCGCTGGGACTACGCCATGGGCCAGGGCGGGCGTGGCGGGCAGGGCGGTGACGGAGGGCACGGTGGCGGCGGCGGCGGTGGCTGCGGCGGCGTGAGCTACGGTGTGTACGTCCACAACTTCAGCGGCGCGCCGACCTATCACACCGGCAACAGCTTCGTGGTCTCGGGTGCGGGTGGGGCGGGTGGCGGCGGTGGTGCGTCGCCCGGCAGCACGGGCGGGAGCGGGTCGGCGGGGACCTCGGCCGACCGCAACTACTGACGTCGCCGGAGTGCGTGGGCGAGGTGGTTCGACGCGGAGCGCGGCGTCGCCTCGGCCACCAAAGCGCGTGCTTCGGGCGGCATACGCTGGTAGGCTGCGCGCCGGCGTGGGGACCCGCCGAAGAGGCTTTCGAGTCCCCATGTTCTCAATGAGGGGAGTCGAAGATGCGTCGAGGATCTCTGGTGCGGGTCGGATGGTTGGGTGTCGCGGCGCTCGCAGTGCTCGCTGGTGCGTGCAGCGACAGCGACAAGACGGGGACCGACGACGTCGCCGACAGCGTGGATGCCGACGTCGAGGACACGACCGTCGACACCGTCGACACGACACCCGACACGGATGTCGTAGATTCGACGACCCCCGATGCGGACACGACGCCCGAGCCCGGGGCCTTCGGGGCGCCCTGCACGGAGAACAAGGACTGCAACTCGGGGTGGTGTGTCTCGTCGACGCTCGGGCCGCTGTGCTCGCGCACGTGCGAGGAGGACTGTCCGACGGGGTGGAGCTGCCTCGGCATCACGGACCAGATCGACGTCACCTTCCTGTGCGTGCCGTCGAACAATCGCCTGTGCCAGCCGTGCACGGTCGATACGCAGTGCGGCTCGGGCTATTGCCTGACGCGCCAGGATGGGCTGCGCTGCTCGACCGCGTGCCGCAGCAACACCGATTGTCCGAGCGGCTATAGCTGCAAGACCACCGAGTCCGAGGGGGTCACCGACAAGCGCAGCTCGCAGTGCATCCCCGACAACGACTCGTGCGAGTGCCTGCCGGGGCAGGAGGGTCTCCAGCGGCCGTGCAAGAACGAGAACGAGTCGGGCACGTGCTGGGGGCTCGAGACCTGTGGCGGCATCACCGGGTGGAGCACGTGTGACGCGCAGGTGCCCTCGGCCGAGGTGTGTGACGGCGTCGACAACAACTGCAACCTGTTGGTCGACGAGGGCGTGTCGGAGCCCGCGGCGGCGTGCGCCGTGACGAACGAGACCGGGACGTGCGCGGCGCCGTGGACGTGCCAGGGCGCGACGGGCTGGGTGTGTCTCGCGCGGACGCCGGTGGCCGAGAGCTGCAACGGCGTCGACGACGACTGCGACCAGGCCATCGACGAGGACTTCAAGGACGAGGCCGGGCGCTACGCCTCGGCCGACAACTGCGGGGCCTGCGGGCTCTCGTGCGTCGGGGCGATCCCCAACGCGACCGCGGCCTGCCGCATCGCCGGCGCGAACGCGCGCTGCGAGGTCGGTGAGTGCGACGCGGGCTACTACCCGGCGAGCGTCCTGACCTGCCTGCCGGCGACGAGCTCGCTGTGCCTCGCGTGCTCGGCGGACGCGAACTGCCCGACCCCGGGCGACAAGTGCGTGCCGTTGGACGGGACCCAGATCTGCGGACAGGACTGCTCCGAGGGCAATGCCTATGGCACGGCCGCTGGGGTGTGCCCGGCGGGCAACACGTGCCGCGACTTCGGCGGTGGCGTGCGCCAGTGCGTGCCGACCTCGGGGAGCTGCAGCTGCCAGGACGGCGACGCCGGCAAGACGCGCAACTGCGTCGCGACCAACGCGGCGGGGACGTGCTTTGGCACGGCGACCTGCGACCCGGTGAGCGGCTGGGGGCAGTGCAATGCGCGCGTGCCGACGGCCGAGATCTGCAACGGCGCGGACGACGACTGCAACGCGCTGACCGATGACGTGCCGGGGCGCGGGGCGGTGTGCGCGATCGCGAATGGGTTCGGGTCGTGCCCGGGGGTCGAGGACTGCGCGGTCGGGTCGCAGGGGCTGACCTGCGTGGGTAAGACGCCCGCGGCCGAGGTCTGCAACTACGTGGACGACGACTGCGACGGGGCGACCGACGAGGGCTTCGCGAACCTGAACCAGAGCTGCTCGAGCGGGGTTGGCGCGTGCCAGCGCTTCGGCTTCAACGTGTGCACGGCGAACGGTCAGGGGACGCAGTGCAACGCGGTGGCGGGCGCGACCGCGACCGAGATCTGCGACAACATCGACAACGACTGCGACGGGCAGACCGACGAGGGGGCGGCGTTCGCGCAGAAGGGGCAGCCGTGCACGCTCGGACAGGGCGTGTGCCAGGTGACCGGTGTCTTCCAGTGCGCGGGCAATGGGCAGTCGGTGGCCTGCAGCCAGACGCCGCCAGCGGCCGCGGTGTCGACCGAGGCGGGGCTGTGCAACAACCTCGACGATGACTGCGACGGGTCGGTCGACGAGGACTTCCCGAACAAGGGACAGGTGTGCTCGGTCGGCACGGGTGTGTGCCGGGCGTTCGGCAACTTCGCGTGCGCGGCCAACGGGGGCAGCACGGTGTGCAACGCGGTCGCGGGGGCGTCGTCGGCCGAGAGCTGCGACCTCCTGGACAACAACTGCGATGGGCAGACCGACGAGACCTTCAAGAACGGGCAGGGCAAGTACGCCCTCGACACGACGTGCGGCAACTGCTTCACCGACTGCCGCGCGATCTTGAACAAGCCGCACAGCTACGGCGTGTGCGACGCGACGCCGGCCACCCCGGGGTGCAAGCTGCAGTGCTGCCGCGCGGGCGACACGAACGCGGCGTGCGACGGGAGCGACTGGTACGATCTCAACGGGGTCCCCGACGACGGCTGCGAGCTGAAGCTGGACCCTGACGCGATCTACGTGTCGACCTCGGACGTCGGGGCCCTCAACCAGCAGGGGTGCGGCCGCGGGCCGCGCGGCACGGGCGCCAACGGTGCCAATTATCCTTGCAAGACCATTACTTACGGCCTGGGTGAGGCGGCCCGTCAGGGTGTGAACCGCGGCAAGGTGCTGGTCGCCGATGGTCTGTATGTCGAGTCGCTGACGCTGGTCGCGGGCAAGCAGGTGCTGGGCGGCTATCGCGCGGACACGTGGGAGCGCAACGTCGCGGCGACCAACACGAGTGTGCGCGGACCGACGGTCGTGGCCGGGCACTCGAAGACGATCATCGCCGACGCGATCACGACCGCAACGGTGTTCGAGGGCTTCATCGTCTATGGCGGCACGACCTTCGCGGCCGGGCAGAACAGCTATGCGTTCTGGCTGCGCGGCTCGAACCAGAACCTGCAGGTGAAGAACAACATCGTCTTCGGAGGCAATGGTGGCGACGGCCAGGCGGGTGCGGCCGGGGCCGGCGGGGCTAACGGTGGCAGCGGCCAGGTCGGCGAGCGCGCGGTCCTGACGACGAGCTTCGACAGCTGCACGACGCAGGCGAACCAGCCGGGCAACGTGCCGCAGTGCTTCGATGGCACGGGCACCCTGGTCGCGGGGGCGTGCGGCGCGGGGGGCACCAACACGTGCGGGGGTGAGGCAGTCTCGGGCGGGGCGGGGCGTGGCGCGATCTGCCCGGCCTTCAACACGCAGCAGAGCACGGGCACGGCGGGCTCGGCGGCGGCCAACGGCGGCGCGGCAGGTGCCGGTGGGGCAGGTGGCTACGACCGCGTGAGCCTGGACTGCGGCGCGTTCGGGACCGGCGGCTTCAATGCGACCGCGGCGGCTGGCACCGACGGCGGGCGTGGCGACGATCGCGACGGAGGCACGGGGTGCAGCGCGGTGGCGGGCTCGGTCACGAGCAACGAGTGGCTCGGCAACAGCGGGGGTGACGGCTCGACCGGGCGTCACGGTGGTGGCGGTGGTGGCGGCGGCGCGGGCGGCGGGGCCGATGTGACGATCGACTGCCCGAGCGGAGAGACGACGCGTGACTCGCTCGGCGGTTCGGGCGGTGGCGGCGGTGCAGGCGGGTGCGGCGGGACGGCCGGGGCCGGTGGCAAGGCGGGCGGTGGCGCCTTCGTGTTCTTCGTTACCAACAACGCGCAGGTCGCGGCGGCCAACCTGCCGACCATCACGGGCAACACCGTCACGCGCGGCACCGGTGGCAAGGGCGGCAACGGCGGCGTCGGTGGCAAGGGTGGCACGGGCGGTGACGGCGGGGCCGGTGGGGCGATCGCGGGGCGCTTCGGCTACGCGATGGGTCAGGGCGGGCGCGGCGGTCAGGGCGGCGATGGCGGGCACGGTGGCGGCGGCGGTGGCGGCTGCGGCGGCGTGAGCTACGGCGTCTACGTGCACAACTTCAGCGGTGCTCCGACCTATCACACCGGCAACACCTTCGTGGTGTCGGGCGCGGGCGGGGTGGGCGGTGGCGGCGGTGCGTCGCCGGGCACGTCCGGTGGCAACGGCACGGCGGGCACCTCGGCCGATCGCAACTACTGAGACACAGGGCGATTCGGGTCCGCTTCGGCTGGAGTCGCGCCGGCCGTTGCGGTTAGACTCGTGCGGTCGTCGATGGACGACGGGCGCGGGGCGGTGGACGCCGCGGCCGGTGGCGAGGGGACCATGGCACGACGAGCCGCGCAGCGTTCCGGTGTGAGACCGAGGGGGCCGACTCCATGGCGTGGGGCCTGGTCGGGCGTGGTCGGTCTCGTGCTGGTGCTGGGGTGCGGGGCCTGCGGCGATGAGGCCAAGCGGCCGATCGGCGGGCTCTGCGAGGCGAGCGCGGAGTGCGTGACGAGCCTCTGTATGGACGGGGTCTGTGTCGATCCGGATGGGGACGAGGATCGCGACGGGCTGACGAATGGGTTCGAGGCGGGGATCGGATCGAACGGGTTCGCGGCCGACACCGACGAGGATGGGGTCGGAGATCGGGACGAGGTCGGGGCCGATCTGTCCGTCACCGACAGCGATGGGGACGGCAAGGGCGACATCGTCGAGAGCCTGCTGCGCGACGCGGATGGCGACTGCATCACCGACCAGCGCGACGCCGAGGACGGCGTCATGAACGGAGACCTCGCGCCGATGGTTGCGGTCGTGTGCCCGGGCGTCGGGGTGTGCGGGGCCGAAGGGGCCGTGCTGGCGGCGAGCTGCGTCGGGGGCACCGCGGTATGCGACTTCTCGCGGGTGCCCGGGTATGCGGCGGTCGAGGCGTGCAATGCGCTGGACGACGACTGCGACGGCGAGACCGATGAAGGGTTCGTGGCGGGGTGCGTGGCGCGGAGCGATCGGCCGTGGCTCGTGCCTGCGACCAGCGGGACGCAGGTGCAGTCGGCGAAGTATCGCGGGGTGTTGGTGCTCGGGTCGCCGACGGTCCAGGTGATGTCGAGTGCGCGGCACAAGGCGTGGGTCGGCTTGACGCCGAACCTCGGGGCAGAGTCGGGAGGGGCGCCGTGAAGCGATGGTGCATGCGGATGTGGCTCGCGTTGGCAGCGAGCCTGGTCGTGGGTGTGGCGCGTGCCGAGGTGCCCGAGCTGGTGCCGATCCAGGGACTCTTGACGGACGCCGAGGGCGTGCCGCTGGAGGGGCCGGTGACCCTGCACTTCGCGCTTTACGATCGCGAGACCGGGGCCACGCCACTGTGGGAGGAAGTGCGCGACGGGACCGAGCAGGTCACGATCGAAGGTGGGTACTTCTCGGTGTTCCTGGGCGAGGTCGAGCCGCTGGAGGCGTTGCTCGCGGGGTCGCCGTCGGAGCTGTGGCTCGGGCTCGCGGTGGGTGACGACACCGAGATGTCGCGGGTGCGCTTCGGGTCGGTGCCGTATGCGCTCTATGCGCGGAACGTGCTGGGGTCGATCACGCCGCGCAGCGTGAGTGTCGGGGGAACCCTGGTGATCGACGAGGCCGGTCAGTGGGTCGGGCCCAGCACCGGGCTGGTCGGGCCGCGCGGGGAGGTGGGGCTCCAGGGGCCGCAGGGCGTGCAGGGGCCGCCGGGGCCGACGGGGCCGCAAGGCGAGGTGGGTGCGCAGGGGGCGATAGGGCCTGCGGGACCGCAGGGCGAGCGCGGAGCGGACGGGGTGGCGGGGCCGCGCGGGCCGGAGGGGCCGGCGGGGGCCAAGGGGATCGACGGCGAGCCGGGGCCGAGTGGGGGGCCTGGGCCGAGCGGCGACGATGGCGAGTCGGTGGTGGCGCTGAGCCTCGATGTGGGGAGCGCGGCGTGCCCGTGGGGCGGGGCCGAGTTCTCGGTCGGTGGGGTCACGACATACGCGTGCAACGGCGTGCCTGGGGACGTGAGCTCGCAGGGGCCGGTGGGGCCGGTGGGGCCGCGCGGCGAGTCGGTCACGGCGACGAGCGTGGCGCCGGGGCAGGCGTGCCTCTACGGAGGGAGCGCGTTCAGTGTGGGCGGGGTCACGACGTATGCGTGCAACGGCGTCCCGGGTGCGCGGGGCGAGCGCGGGGCGGATGGGCCCGAAGGACCCGAGGGTCTTCCGGGGCCGCGCGGCGACAAGGGCGACAAGGGTGATAAGGGCGACACCGGGCTGGCCGGGCCGCGTGGTGCGGAGGGACCCGAGGGGCCCGAGGGTCTGCCCGGGCCGCGTGGTGACAAGGGCGACAAGGGCGACGCCGGACCGCAGGGAGCGACGGGCCCTGCAGGAGCGACTGGCCCTCAAGGAAGCACCGGCCCAGCCGGTCCGAAGGGCGACAACGGCGACCCCGGCAGCACGGGTCCTCAAGGTCCGCAAGGTCCGATCGGTCTCACCGGACCTGCGGGCCCGACCGGCCCGACGGGTCCGAAGGGTGACAACGGCGACCCCGGCAGCACGGGTCCTCAAGGCCCGCAAGGTCCGATCGGCCTCACCGGACCTGCGGGCCCGACCGGGTGCACTGGACCTCAAGGTCAGATCGGCCTGACTGGTCGCGCTGGC